>JBHHWO010000039.1:0-30958 GCA_046756565.1 Thermoanaerobaculia bacterium
TACCGAAAGACCCTGTCGCGCGACCATCTGGACTTCTACCACGGGCTGCTAGGGGCCAGGGGGGAGCATTCCTTTTGGCGGAAGCCCACAATGCGCAGTGAGTTAGGTAGCATTCCCGGACCCCTTGAACTACCTGCCGTCGAACGGCATCCCGGACCGGCAGCCTTTTGAGATGAATATCACTCCCTTCGGCCTGAGCTTCCCGAGGCTCGACGCTCCGGATCGGGATCACCTTCTGGCCTACTACCGGCAGGCCTCGTCCGCCTACGCCTGGCTCTTCGGGGCGCTGCTCGATGATGACCAGGCGCTCCCGGCCCAGCCACACCCCTTTCGCAACAAACTGGCCTTCTACCTGGGGCACACGGCGGCCTTCGCGGTCCAGAAGCTACGTCAGGCAGGTCTGCTCGACTCTCCGGTCAGCATCGAGCTCGACGGCGCTTTGGATCGCGGCGTATGGCCCAGGTCCGCCGACGACATCGCCGGAGCTCAAGCGTGGCCGGACGGTGAGCGTCTTCTGCGCTATCGGCAGAAGGTCACCGAGGTCGTCGGTGACGTTATCTCCGGAGTGCCGTTGGAGCCACCGATCACCCAGAAGTCACCGCTCTGGGGCCTTTTGATGGGCATCGAGCACGAGTGGATTCACTTCCAGACCTCGGTGCCGCTGATTCGACGCATCCCCCTCGAGCAACTGAGCTCCCCCGAGGGTTGGCGGACAGCTCCGATCGAGTGGGATTCGGGCCTCCGTGCGCGGTGGCTCACCATCCCGGGAGGTGCGCTGAGCTGGGGGCGCTCGCCGGAGCCGGTCACCTGCTTCGGATGGGATAACGAGTTCGGGAGGCGGGACACTCGCGTCGAGGCGTTCGCCGTTCGCTCGCACGCCGTCACCAACGAAGAGTACCTGGCCTTTGTACGAGCCGGGTCTTACGAGCGCCGGGATCTTTGGACCTCGGCCGAGTCCGAGTCCTGGTTCGAGACCCTGCAACCCAAACACCCTGCGTCCTGGATCGCGATGGGGGATGGCGAGTTTCGATACCGGTCACTCTTCGGCGAGCATGAGCTACCTCTGCAATGGCCGGTGGAGGTGTGCCGGCACGAGGCTGTCGCCTTCGCCCGATGGTCCGGCGCTCGGCTGATTCGGGAAGAGGAGTTTCGCTTGCTCTTGAGCCGAGATCTCGACAGCCCCGAAACGCCCCTGGATCCAGAACGCCACAACGTTGCACTCCGCTACGGCTCGCCGACGCCCGTGGGCATGCTTCCCGATGCGAGGGGCGAAAGCGGCGTGGAGATTCTGGGAAGCGTCTCCTACTGGGGGCATGAAGATTTCGCGTCCATTCCCGGAACGCGCCTGAGGCCCCACGCACTCTATGAAGACTTCTCTCATCCTTGGTTCCGCGGAGACCACGGCGTTCTGCTCGGCGCCCCCTTCTCGGCCGGCGGCCACCTCCTCCAGGTGGGGCTCATGCGCGACTTCATGCAGAACCATATGGATCAGATCGCCGGCATCCTTCTCGCGCGGTCGGAATACGCGCTCTGACCGGGGTCATGACGACGGATCCCCACCAGCGTCACATGATGCGGGTCGCGAAGCGCCAGGGCTTCGAAGTCAGCGACGTGACCATCGACGCCGACGGACACGACCACGTAACCTACACCTGGGGCGGGCGCTCGATCGGGATCATGTCGGGTTGTTATTACCCGGATCTCACCGAGAAGGTCGACGCGCTCTGCAGGGACAAAGGCAAGACGAAGGCGTTGCTCGGGCGCCTGGACATCCCGACGCCACGCTCGTGGTCGTTCGCTCCCGGAAGCGACCTCGGCGCGGTGCGGACCGAGCTCGAGAGGTTCATGACGACGAGTCGCGTCTCCGGGGGGAGATACGTGTGCAAACCCGAGGTCGGAGCGCACGGCTGCGACGTGATCATGGGTTTGGAGACCGTCGAAGAGCTGATGGCTCGGATCGAGCGAGGGCTGCAAGCAGGCGCAGTGATAATCGAGGAGCAGGTCCAGGGCCGGGATGTGCGCATGCACGTGATCGGTCGGAAGGTGGTTGCGGTGTGCCGGCGACGACCGGCGTGGGTCGTCGGCGACGGCCGATCGACGATTGCTTTGCTGATCGCGGAGAAAGCGAAGATCGTCGCGGGTCACAACCCACAAAACAGGCTCGAGGCCGACGACGAGACCCTGCGCTTGCTCGCCGATCGCGGTCTATCCCTCGACGATGTCCCAGCCGCGGGCGAGGAAGTGCCGGTCAAACGCATCGCCAACATCAGCACCGGTGGGACGGCGATCGACGTCACTGATACGGCGCACCCCGGCTACGGAGAGTGGGCTCGACGCATTGGCGACGCGCTCGATCTGGACATTTTCGCGATCGACGTCATCGCCCCTGACGAGCGCGCCGACCCGCTTGCCGGCGCCGCGGTGGTGCTCGAGGTCAATTCGGCACCGCAGTGGCTGCACCACACCTTCTCTGAGCGACGGACGCACGACATCGCCGGCATGGTGTTGTGCTTTCTCTTCGATCGCCCTTACCCGCTCGAATAGCGCGCGAGCGGTCGAGGGCTCTTGCGGAGGCCTCTTGCAGCCGGCGAGCACCTTCGCCACGGTCGCCCAGCCCCATATTGGGCAAACGCTGGAGATCACCAGCGTCAGAGCCAACTCGGATTTCACTCGCTTCAAGCTCAAAGCCACGGCGAGTGGCTTTCAACCGGCGCCGTCCGACATCCTGGTCATCTTTGTCGTCCAGAACCCGGCTAACGGTGACCGGGCGGTCGATGTATCCCTGCTGACAAAAAACACTGCGACAGCCGGAGCGATTCCGCGGCCTGATTCCGGTCGGGCCCGCCCAGGTTCTCCTCGGTGAAGAGCCGATCGGCTCGGGAGTAGAGCTCGAGCGCCCGGAACGACGGCGTCGAGACCTTGTCCAGCTCCGTCGGGCCGGCTCGTATTCTCGGGAGAGCCTCGCCCAGGATCTCTCGCACCTGCACGGAAACGCTGCTGATGGCGGGCAGAAGCTCCGCCTGCCCGTGGGCTTCCTCGCTCAGGCATTCGACCGTGGCACCGTCGGCCGGATTCTGCAGATCGACGCTGAGCAGATAGCTGGGCCCCACTTTTTCCACCCGTCCTACCAATACCGCCCGGATCCCCCCGTCGCGCAGCGCCACCTCGCGGCCCAGCTCCGCATCGATCCGTGTTTCGGTGGACTTCCCCATGAGCAGCAAGGTGTCCTCCAATCGCGCCCGGGGCGCCACGTTGACGAAACCGGAGCTCACGAGCTCCCTGCGCAGGGCCGCCTCGAGAGTGCCGTCGAGTGATTCCTCTCCTGTTCGGTTTGCGAAATCCGCGATCAGCAGCCAGTCGCGCTCTTCGAAGTCTGGGAACCGAGTCCCGAACAACGCAGTTCCATCGACAAGCCAGAAGAGCGCGATCGAGTTTCTCGCCGTGAAGGTCGAACCGGGACCGACTACCTGGACGTTCCCGGCTGTGATGGTATTACAGGCGAGCTGATCCGTGTTGACGGTGGGGCCGAGCACCACGACGTCAGGGATCGCGCAGGTCGCCCCGATCGTCACTCTCAGCCCGAAGCTCCCGAGAGAGGCAGCGTCCCCGAGCACTTCCAGTGTGCCGGCTCGCGCCAGGTGCCCTGGCGAGGCGACCCACAGGACCAGAATCGCCAACCAACCGAGGGTGGCACGCTTACGATGGGGTTGGTTCTCAGTCATCACACCCCTCCTAACAAAGAGCCGCGTCGGGCTAATCGGCCTTAGTGCCTGGCAAGTTAGGCGGTGGCGAGTCCTTTGTCAGTGACAAAGTCACACGCGCCGAACAGGAGCCTGAGGTAGCACGCGGAGGCGCCACCACAACAGGTGGGTCGGCGAGCTACCCGAAGGGGTGTTCCGGTGGCTATTTGCCGATGATAGGGAGGTCCAGGCCGCGACACCAGCAAGGCGGATCACTGCCGCCATGCAAAGCCACGGCTCTTCGTCTGACGTCAGCTCGTTCCTGGGCGCGAAGACCGCCATGCTGCGAACGGTCAAGCCATAGGGAAGGGGAGAGCAGGTCGAATTGAACAGCAGAGAACTCGTCGCCACAACGGCCGAGGTCGCCTTGGCGGTCGATTGCGGTGGCAAGATCATCGCCTGGAACCAGGCCGCCGAGCATCACCTCGGCTACCGATCTGCTGAAGTCCTGGGTCGATGCTGCTGGCGTGTGCTTCGAGGCCTGGATTCCTCTTCCAACAGATACTGTGATAGGACCTGCCCTATCCGGAACATGGCCCTGAAAGGTGAGCCGATTCACAGGACCCAGATGTTTCTGCGTGACGCCTCGGGCGCCACGACTCGGGTCAGCATGTCTACGGTGGTGGTCCCAGGGCAAACGGGCAAAGAGATCGTCCATGTTCTCCAGCGTCTGCCGGCAGGGGCGCACGAGCCTGCTCTGGCGTGGCTTTCCGGGTCCGAGAAAAACAACTCGAACGCACGCCTTTCTCCTCGCCAGCTAGAAGTCCTGAAGCACCTGGCCGACGGCAAGGGAACTCTGGAAATCGCGGGGCTCCTCTGTATCGCTCCGGCCACGGTCCGGCACCACGTCCAGCACATCCTCACCCGCCTCAAGGTGCATAACCGTCTGGAAGCCGTGGCACTGGCCCGGCGAATCGGGCTCGCCTGAGACTCGGCGCTCCGGGAAGAGCTTGGGTCGTTTGGCCCACGCCGAGGATCCAAATGGTGGGCTTCTTGTCCTCCGAGTGCCCTCCACGAACGGTCGGCTGCCGATGGTCTCGGCGACCTACGGATTCGCCCAATCTGCCCGATTCTAAACACCGTTCCGTGTGGATACGGTTGGAATGGTGCGTTGGTGCCCGAGGCGATCGAGGAAGGTCGGGAGTGGGCGCCGGCCGGTCAATCAGAAAGAGGGAGGATCGTTGATGAAGGAGAAATCCTGTTCGCCTGCTCGGTACGCTCTGAATGTGACAGCGTCGGGAGTGACACGCAGCACTTCCGGTTCACGACCGACCGCCGGTGCCCTTTCGGTCGCAGCCTGGGCGATGCTCCTGCTGTTCTCCGGCGGCGTCACGACCGCCGAGTTGATTCTGGCGCCCTATCCGGCTCCTGGCGGCAATTCCTACAGCAACGACGGAGGTCACGCGGGCAGGGCGGGCGCTCTGGAGAGTCAGTACACCGGTTTTGACCTCTCCGCGTCGGAGAAGCTCTACTTCGCCATGGGACAGTGGTCGCCGTCTTTCATCCCGGACGGACCCGAGTGCGACATGGACGGGACTCCCGATACGCTCACCTTCGACTCGGGCTCGAGCAACTTGGGCTCCGGTATCGCGGTCTGGACGGGAAGCACCACCTTGACCTGGGTTTCTGGGGGCGGCTATGTGGACACGGTGATCGACACTCGCTTTACCCAGACGGTCACCGATCTGGCCGATTCGCCGCTGGCCTTGACGGCCGCGGCCACCATACCTGAGATGCCAACGGCCGTTGGTGGCGTTCTCGAAGTGGCGGGCGGTTTCAAGTCCATCTGGTTCCTCGAGGCGCGAGCACCGGACACGGGTCTCTTCGAGCCGGCACACGATATGTTCGACCGACTCAATACTCAAGGCCAGATTCACTACAACGTCGGCGGCGGCTTCTACTACACGATCATCGACTGCGGCGACGTGCCGGACCCGACCTATCCGGTCTTGGTCGCGAGCGACGGAGCTCGCCATGAAATGAAGAGCGGTTTCTTTCTCGGTGCCTGCGTCGACGCCGAGGTTGAAGGCACGCCGACGTCGGGCGCGACCGGCGACGATTCCGCGACGGGCAGCGAAGCGTTCGGCACGTGTGCCGTAGCGGGAGCCGACGAGGACGGCGTCAGCTTCACCACGACCGTGGAACTCGGCGCCGACACGACGGGCGCCAACCTCCAGGTCATCGCTTCGGGCCTCGGGTTTCTCAATGCCTGGATCGACTTCAATGCCGATGGCGACTGGGACGACGCGGACGAACAGATCTTCACCAACGGACTCCTCGCCGCAGGAACGAACACGCCGTCATTCACTTCCTTTGCGGAGGCGGTGCCCGGGCCGACCTATGCGCGATTTCGATACAACAGCGCCGGAGGCCTGTCTTCTGACGGCCGAGCCGACGATGGTGAGGTGGAGGACTACGCGGTAACGATCGTGCCGACGGACGACCTGGATCTGTCGAGTCGACTCGAGAATAGCCAGCGCACCTTCTGGGCCTGCAACTCGATCGCGGCGGGGGACACCTTCGAAGTCCTGGCGACGGGAGACATAGCATTCCACGGCGGCAATCTCATCAGTCTCAGGAATGGCTTTGTCGTCAGGGAGAGTGGATCGTTTGTCGTGCAGCTCGGGTCCGTGCCCGGCTGCCCACCCTAGATCGGGTGTCTTTCGAAGCCGGTGGCAGCGGTCGGCCCCACCTCGACAGGTGGGCCGACCTGCCCGTAAAGGCGTTCTACCGGCCGTCCGCCCGTGATACCGATGGCAAGACCGCGATAAAGGCAAGACCGGCTAACGCTGGCCACGCAAAGCCACGGGTCCTCGCTTCTCCGCGACGGCTTTCTCCGCACGAAGATCGAAGATTGCCAGGCTGCCGAACGGCTCCGCTATCGGGCTCGGGGAGTCCCTTATGTCTGCTGGAGGCACGCCATGATCCGAAGAATCGTCCTGGCCGTCTTGCTCGTCGTGCCGCCGCTGTCGGCCGGTACCGGCGTCTGGACCACGACCTACCCCGACGGCGCCAGTATCGGCGCGGCGCGCTTGGTTCTCGACACGTCCTCTCCATCCATTCTCTACGCCGCGCCCAACTGGCGGGGTGTCTACACGAGCACTGACGGCGCGGCAACCTGGTCCAATCTCACCGACGGGATCGGCGGGCCCGAGGTCGACGAGTTCCGTGCGGCCATCTCCGGGCTGACGCACGATCCGGCGGCCGGCCGGCTGTATGTCGTCGGGAACGGCAAGGTTTTTCGGAGCAGCGACGGCGGTGCGACCTGGACCGAGCTGAGTAATGGTCTTACCGGTTGGGTCCGGCTGCTGGTGGTGGATCCCTCCAACAGCGCCGTCCTCTACGCCGGAACCGACGACGCCGGGCTCTTCAAGACCCTCGACGGCGGAGCCAACTGGGCCTCGATCGGCAGCGCGAGCCTCCCTGTCGATGCGATCGAAGCTCTGGTGGTGGATCCGGTGACGCCCACCACAGTCTATCTTGGCACTTCCGCCAACGGCGTCCACCGGTCGTCCGACGGCGGCGCCACCTGGCTCCCGGCGGGCGCCGGCCCTTCCAACCTCGAAACCCTGCTCGTGGACCCGGCCGCCCCGGCGACGGTCTTCGCGGCCGCCAGCGACGGCACCGCGGGCGGCGGGATCTACAGGTCGACCGACGGCACTCTGAGCTGGTCCAAGCTCCCGCCGGTCCTGAACTTCGGTTGGGAGAGCGGCCGGGTGTTGGCCTTCGATCCCACGAACAGCAGCATTCTCTATGCGGTCGGGAACAACGACATCCATCGATCCGTCGATGGCGGCAACACCTGGGCTGCCACTACCGTCACCGTCGATCAGCTCGCCACCGTCGTGGTCGACCCGAGCGTGCCGTCCACCGTCTACGTGGGCGCCTATAACCGGGGGATCTTCAAGAGCACTGACAGCGGAGCGACTTGGAGCCAGTCGCACTCCGGGGTGCGGGGCCTCAACTTCCCCCATTCCGCCCATCACAGCCTGGCGGTTGACGCCAGCGACCCGACGAAGGTCTACGGCGGCAGCATCGACGGCGGCAGGCGCAGCCTGGACGCCGGCGCCACCTGGAGCGCGCTCGGCTACCCCGAGGGCACGGCGCGCGCCATCGCGACCCACCCGGGAGCCGCCGGCACCGTCTACGCCGTCCACAACGATCTGTGGAGAAGCACAGACTCCGGCGCCACCTGGAGCGATCCCAGCGGCGGCGCCTTCGGCGGTTTCCAACAGGGCGACCTGGTGGTCGACCCCGGCGATCCCCTGACCCTCTATGTGGCGGCGCGGAACGACCCGGTCGCCGACGGTGTGTACAAGTCCACGGACGGCGGCGCCACATTCGCCTTGGCGAGCACCGGCCTCACCAACCCCACCATCCACTGCCTGGGTATAGACCCCAACAACGGCAACACTCTCTATGCCGGTACGGTGCACGGATCCGGGCCTGCGAGCGGCCTCTACAAGACCACCGACGGCGGCACCTCCTGGTTCCAGCTGGGAGGCGGTCTGCCGGCCGAGTTCAACCCCAACGCCATCGTCGTGCACCCGGCCGACTCGAACGTCGTCTTCCTGGGCAGCGAGACCGTCAACGGCGGCGTCTACCGGTCCGGCGACGGCGGCTCGAGCTGGACCAAGGTCATGGACGAGAACGTCAACTCACTGGCAGTGGACCCCGGCGACACCAACCGGCTCTACGTCGGCACCTGGAACACCGGCGGCTTCTATCGCTCGCTGGATGGCGGCGGCACCTGGGCGCGGATCAACGCCGGTCTGCCCGTCAACCCGGGCATCGAGTCGGTGGTCGTCGATCCGGCCAACTCGAGCCGGCTCCTGATCGGCACCACCGCGGGGGTCTACGAGTACACCTTCACCGCCAGCTCGACTCTGAGCGTCAACAATGCCGGCGACAGCGGTCCCGGCTCGCTGCGCGACGCCCTCGAGCAGGCGAACCAGGACGGCATGCCGACGGTGATCGCATTCGATCCGTCGATGGCCGGCGCCAGCATCCAGCTTCTTTCGCAGCCGCCCTCTCTCAACGAGGACAACACCACCCTCGACGGCGACCTCGACGGCGACTGCGTGCCCGACGTCGAAATCAACGGCGAGCTGACCTGCTGCGAAGGCTTCCAGGTCAACTCGTCGGACAATCTGGTGCGCGGTCTGGCGATCAACCGATTCGCCTTCGGCAACGCGATCGCCGTTCAGGGTGCGGGGGCCGACGGCAACGCCATCGAGTGCAACTATCTGGGAACCGATCTCAGCGGCACGATAGCCCTCAGCAATGCCGTCGGTGTGCATCTGGTGGGCGGCGCGACCAACACGCGCGTGGGTGGGGATCCCGTCACCCAGGGCAACCTCATTTCCGGCAACCTCGTCGGGCTGCATCTTCTGGATTCGTCCGGCAACAACATCGAGGGCAATCGCATCGGAACCGCGGCCAACGGCGTCGATCCGCTCGGCAACAACAACGGCTTCAACGTGGGCGTTCCGAGCTCCGGCAGCGTCATCGGTCCCGACAACATCATCGCTTTCAATAGCGGCAACGGAGTCTATATCGCCGACGGCGTCGACTGGGTCTACCCGGACTTCGCCGGCTACAGCGGTGATCCCATCCTGGTCTTTCCGGTGATCGAGTTCACCGATGACGGCGGCACGACGCCGTTTCACAGCGCAGACGGCATCACTCCTGTCGACTCGAACGGCAACACCTTCCACGAGGGCTTCGGCGCCCGCTTCACCGGCACCCTCACCGTCGGCGCCGCCGGCGCCTATACTTTCGATCTCGAGCACGACGATGCCGTTCGGTTGACGGTCGGAGCAGCGGAGCTCTTCGAGGGCGGCTGTTGCGGGGGGACGTCCGTGGGTAGCACTCTGAGTATGGGTAGCCACCCAATCCGGGTCGACTTCATGGAAGGGGGCGGCCATGCACGTCTCGGGCTGGTGGTCACCGGACCGGGCTCGGCGGATCTGACCACCGACGGCAATACCGGCGGATGCGCCGCTGCCCAGCCGGGCCTCTGCGGCGAGTTCTTCCAGCTCCGGATCCCCAGTGACTTCAACACCATCACGCAGAACTCGATTCACGACAACGGCGCTTTGGGGATCAACCTGGAAAGCGGTGGTGACGATCAGGGAGTCACCGCCAATGACACCGGGGACATCGACATCGGCCCCAACACGTTGCTCAACTTCCCCGAGTTCGACCCCGGGAGCATCGCGGATCTGGGCGGCGGCCTCTACGACCTTGCCGGAACCGCACCGCCCGACTCCCTGGTGGAGATCTTCGCTGGCGGGGTCGACCCCTCGGGCCACGGCGAGGGCAAGGAGTACCTCGCGACCTTCGTGGCCGATGCGAGTGGCCTCTTCACGGGTGTCATCGTCCTGCCGCCCGGTTACTTCGCGGTCACCGCGACCGCGACCGACCTGGCCGGCAATACCTCCGAGTTTGCCTACCGCGCGGTCCTCCAGCCGAACGTCCTGACCGTGACCAACGTCAGCGACGGCGGTCCCGGCTCGCTACGCGACGCCGTCGACCAGGCCAACGCCGACGGCGTTACGACCATCATCGACCTCGATCCTGGCCTGGCCGGCGGCACCATCCAGCTCCTGTCGGAGCTGCCGGCGTTGACGGATTCCGAGACCACCATCGACGGCGACCTCGACGACGACTGCCTGCCCGACGTCGCGCTCGACGGGAGCATGAGCGGCGGCACGGGCCTGCAGATCTTCTCGTCGTCCAATCTGGTCCAGGGATTGGCGATTCACAGCTTTGGTAGTGAAGGCGTCACGATCACACCGGGCGCCCTGCCGGCCGACGACAACGTTCTCGAGTGCAACTTCATCGGTACCGACTTGAGCGGGACGGCGGCCATGCCCAACGGCAACGCCGGCCTCAGCATCCACAGCGGGGCGACCAACAACCGGATCGGCGGGCCGGTCGCGAGCGCTCGCAACGTGATCTCGGGCAATCAGTGGGCCGGCGTCCATCTCGGCGGCGTCCAGGGCAATACCGTCGAGGGCAACTTCATCGGCACCGATGTCACCGGCACCGCGCCCCTGGGCAACCAGAGCGAGGGCATCCACATCGGCGGGACGTCGGGGGCCAACCAGATCGGCCCGGGCAACGTGATCTCGGCCAGTCAGTGGGTGGGGATCTACCTCTCGGACACCAACGGCACCGTCGTGGAGGGAAACTTCATCGGTACCGATGTCACCGGATCCATCAATCTCGGGAACCAGGCGGAAGGCATCCTCGTCGACGGCGCCACCCTGACCAACCGCTTCGGGCCCGGCAACGTCATCGCCTTCAACAGCATCGGCGTCGCGATGCAGGACACCCTTTCGCCGAACTGGGGGGACTTCTCGTCCGGCCCGGCCGACTATCTGGACGTCTTTCCGCTGATCGACCTCTCGGCGGTGGACCAGTGCAGCCGGGTCGAGAATTCCGACGGCATCATTCCGCTCGACGGCGGCGGCGGTGGCTTTATCGAGTTCTTCGCCACCCGCTTCAGCGGTACCTTGAACGTCGATACCTCCGGCGACTACACCTTCGAGTTCCTGGATCTCAATAACGGAGTCAACCTGGTGGTGGACGGCAACGAGATCTTGAACCAGTGTTGCGGCACGGTCTCCACCAACACCTTTCTCAACGCCGGCGACCACTCCTTCGAGCTGCAGCACTACGTGTACACCGGCCCGGGGCGCCTGAAGCTCGACATCACGGGGCCCGGGACCGCGAGTCTCGCCACGGATGGCAACGTCGGCGGCTGCTCCGCCGGCCAGGCCGGCTTGTGCGCCGAGTTCTACCAGCGACGGGCTTTCGCCCTCGGCAACACCGTCACCCAGAACTCGATCTTCGACAACCAGAACATCGGCATCGATCTCCAGACCTGCGGGCAGTGGGGACAGGTCACTCCCAACGATCCCGGCGACGGTGACGAGGGTCCCAACACCCTGCTCAACTTTCCCGAGCTCACCGGCTCGACCGATCTCGGCGGCGGCTCGTTCACGGTGGACGGCACCGCGCCGCCCGATTCCACGGTCGAGATCTCCGCCGCCGATCCCGATCCCTCCGGTCACGGCGAGGGCAGGGACTACCTCGACACCACTGTTGCCGACCCGAGCGGGAACTTCTCGATCACCGTGGTGCTGCCGGCCGGCGCCTACGCCGTGACCGCCACCGCGACCGACGCCGCCGGCAACACCTCGGAGTTCTCGGCGAACCTGGTCCTGAGGCCCAACGCGCTCACCGTCGGCAACGCCAACGACAGCGGACCCGGCTCCCTGCGTGAGGCTCTCGAGGAGGCCGGTTTCGACGGCGCCGACACGATCATCACTTTCGATCCCGCCCTGGCGGGACAGACCATCCACCTCCTCGACCAGCTACCGGGTTTGACCGAGGACAACACGGTCCTCGATGGTGACTTCAACGGCGACTGCGTGCCCGACATCCAGCTCGACGGATCGGTCAGCGGATCCTGGACGGGACTCGAAATCCAGTCGTCCAACAACCTCGTCCGTGGCCTGGTGATCAGCAACTTTACCAACGGCAATGGCATCTACATTGCCTCGGTCGGCGTAGGCGTCGCCAACGGCAATGTGATCGAGTGCAATTACATCGGCACCGAGCTCGACGGGGTCACGCCCGCCGGCAACGGTCAATCCGGCCTGGTCATCGAGGGCGACGCCCACGACAACCGCGTCGGGCCCGACAACGTCATCGCCTTCAACAATCACGACGGCGTCGCGGCCTGGGGAGCCCACCGGAACACCTATCCTGAATTCGGCGGCTTGGCCCCCGACTACATCGACATCTTCCCGATCCTGAACTTCAACGACGATAGCGGCGTCTTCGAGAGCGTCGACGGAATCATTCCGACCGATGGTGGAGGCGCTCCATTCACCGACAACTTCGGCGCCCGCTTCACCGGTACGCTGAATGTCGACACCGCCGGCGACTACACCTTCGATCTACCCAATCTGGACGACAACGCGCGCATCGTCGTGGACGGCGAAGGGATCATCGACGCATGTTGCGGCGACAACTCGGTCAACTGGAGCCTGAGCGCCGGTGACCACACGTTCGAGGTCGACTACTGGCAGTGGGGTCCTCCGGCTCACCTGCAGGTCCTGATCAGTGGCCCGGGAACAGCCAGTCTCGGCACCGACGGCAACGCAGCCGGTTGCGCGGCCGGCCAGGTCGGCCTGTGTGGTGAGTTCTTCCAGCAGGTCTTCCTGACGCCCGATCGCAACCTGTTCACGGAGAACTCGATCTTCGCCAACAACGAAATAGGCATCGACCACGGGGGCGATGACGTGACCCCCAACGACCCGGGCGACGGCGATGGAGGCTCCAACACGCAGCTCAACTTCCCCGAGCTCACCGGCTTCAACGACCTGGGAGGCGGCACCTACGACGTCACCGGCACTGCGCCGCCCGATTCGACGGTCGAGCTCTTCGGCAGCGACGAGGACCCCAGCGGCCACGGTGAAGGCAAGGCCTTCCTCGGCTCCACTGTCGTCGATCCGAGCGGTAACTTGATCGCCACCGTCAACCTGCCGGTCGACCTCTTCGCCGTCACCGCGACGGCTACCGACCTGGCGGGCAACACCTCGGAGTTCGCACAGAACCTGCGCGTCAAGAGCCCTGACAGCGTCACGGTGGGCACCGCGACCATCCTCCAGGGCGACACAGGCGAGGTGCCGATCTATGTGCGCGACCTGGCCGCGACGCCTCTCGGAGTCGACCAGCCGCCCGGAAGCAGGATCCAGGGCTTCACCTTCCAGGTCGAGTACTCGCCGGCGGCGAGCGTGAGCGCCATCAGCGTCGCCCGTGCCGGCATCGCCGCGGGTCTGACGCCGATCTTCGAGACCAGCCCCGTCTCCGGAAACACCATCACCTATCTGGTCTTGTACGACGAATCCACAAACCAGATCCCGTTCACCCTCGACGGCGCGGCGCCCGGCGACCATGTCGCCAGCCTGTCGGTCACGATCGACCCCCTGGCGCCGCCGACGCCGATCCAGCTCATCCTGCTCGGCAGCGGCACACTGCTGTCGAATCAGGGCGGCACTCGGGAGGAGAACCAGAGTGACGGCACGCTCGAGCTCTTCGGGGGCTCGGTGACGGTCGCCAGTCGCTCGGCGACGGCGCTCTACGCCGCCGCGCAGTCGCCGTCCGAGGTTCAGCTCACCTGGATCGACCCGCAGGCCGGCGAGACCGGCTTCCGCGTGGAGCGCTCACCCGACGGGTCGTCCTGGTCGCCCGTCACCACCCTCGGGCCGGACGACACTGCCTACCTCGACGGCGGCCTGAACCCGATGACCCTCTTCTTCTATCGCGTGATCTCCTTCTCCGGCGGCGGCGACAACCAGCCGTCCAATACCGCGGCGGCCGAGACCTTTCCCTTGTCGGCGGCGAAGACCTGCGTCACCCAGGTGAGTGAGGATCGCACCTGGGCCCGGATGCCCGACATCGCATGGAACGGCACCAACTGGGCCACGGTCTACATGGAGCGCACCAACTCGACCAACGACGAGCTCTTCTTCCAGTTCCTGCACCCGGATGGATCGCCGGCGGGCAGCCCGGTCCGACTGACCCAGAACGACATGCTCTCCCAGTTCCCTTCGATCTACTGGAACGGCACCAACTTCGGCGTCATCTGGTCGCAACACATGCGGGGAGCCAACGGCGAGATCACCTCGAACACCTACTTCGCGCTGATCGACGCCAACGGCCAGATCCTGCGCAACGGTGTGCGGCTCGTGGATCCGACCACCATGGGCCAGCTCAACAACGACATCGTCTGGAGCCTGGTTTGGGACGGCGGTGGCTGGGGCTTGTTCCAGGGTGAGGCCTTCAACGAGCCCTGGACCGACGTCACCTACTGGCGGTTCAGCGAGGACGGCGAGATGATCCTGGGGCCGGCTCAGGTCACCAACTCGCCCGATCGTGAGCACGACATCAAGGCCGCCTGGAACGGCGCCGAGTACGGCGTCGCCTGGATCCGGGAGACCGGTCCCACCCACGAGATCCTGTTCCAGCGTCTGCTGACCGACGGGTCCCAACCGGTCGGCGATCCCGGCCCGGTGCAGCTCTGGCAGAACGCTCCCGGCGAGGAGACCTGGTACACGGACGTGGTGTGGAACGGCGCCGGCTGGGCCGTGACCTGGATGGTCGCCGATCCGGTCGCCGACGACGAGGCGATCTATCTCCGGCTGCTCGACGTCGACGGTACCCCTCTCGGCCCAGCGCAGCGGATCAGCGACGACTTCGACACCACCTTCCCGCCGGACTGGGAGTTCCCGGTCTTTGACGAGGTGCCCGAGCTCTTTGCGAAGCCCGGCGGCGGCTACGTCATCTTCACCTCCAGCTTCGTCTTCGCCAACGACTTCTCCTTTTCGGGATGGGAGATCGCCCGTCTCGAGGCCGACGCCGGCGGCAACCGGGTGGGCCAGCGCAAGGTGGTGAGCGACTTCGACGGCAATCCCTCGCTCTTCCAGCGGAGCGCCACCAACGGCTCCGACCATCTCGTGGTCTACGGCGAGAACCGTCAGGGCAGCATGGAGACGGCGTCGGTTCTCGTCGACCCCGGCGGCAACGTGATCAACGGCCCCCACGATCTGACCTGCTGTCACAGCTCCGGGAACCCGGCTCTGTTCCGGACCGCCGGCGGCGCGGTCCTGCTCCCGTTCCAGGGCGGCTTCATTTCGCTCTGGAACGACGAGGTTCCCTCGGGGAGCTGGCAGACCTATGGTCAGATCTTCGACGGGACCGGCGCGCCTACCACGGCCATTTATCCGCTCTCGGGGCGGGACAACCGCGGCCGTGTCGGAGCGGTGGCGGTCGGTGACACCTTCGCCGTGGCCTGGAAGGACGGGAACGACAACCTCGTCTTCGACCGCTACGACGCGGGCGGTGCCTCGCTCCTGGGAGACACTGATCTCGCGACCGGCGCGGGCGGACCACCGAACGTGACCATGGCCCACAGCGGCGAGCACTACGGAGTCGCCTACTACAACGGCAACGAGATCACCTTACGGAGGGTCGACTCCGCCGGCGCTGCGGTCGGAGGGCCGATCGTCGTCTCCGATCTGCGCGGCGGTTCGATCGAGCTCCAGTGGACCGGCGCCGGCTGGGCTCTGGTGTGGCGCAGCAATAGCGACAGCAACCTCTACTATGCCTTGGTGGACGCATGGGGTAGCCTGACGGTACCCGCCACCCAGCTCACCCTCACCGGCGGTCCGAACAACAACTATGACCTCCTGTGGACGGGAGCCCGCCTCGGCGTCACGTGGGTGGAGGACCGGAGCGTCGATCCTCCCGGCAACGAGCACTACTTCACCGAGATCAACCCGGATGGGTCGCTGGCCTATCCCGAGGTCGAAGTGGCCAATCCTCATTGGGCGTCATTCCGAAGTGGGCTGCTCTACTGGAAGGGCGACCGCTTCGCCCTGGTGCGAAGCGGCGGCGACGGCACGATGACCGGCGGCGCCGGTATGGTCGAGGACGAGATCTTGCCCGGTGGCGCAGTGCTGCCCAATGTCCGTCGGATCGCCAATCGCGGCAGGCCCGACGCTCTGGCGTTCAACGGCGTGACCTTCGCCGTCATGTGGGGACAGATGCGCGAGCTCTTCTTCCAGACCGACGCCTGCCTCGACGACGTCTCGGCGCCGGTGTGCCCCGACGTCACGATCTCCTCCGACGATCAGGCCGTCCATCTGGCCTGGCCGGCCGTGGACGATCCGGAGTCGGGGATCTACCGCTACAACGTCTACCGGGACGGCTTCATGCTGGCGGAACAGTTCCCGACCAGCCTCGCCTTCGACGACGAGGGCTTCCATCCCGAGCAGGTCAACACCTACGAAGTGCGGGCGTTGAACGGAGCCTATCTCGAGTCGGCGGCCTGTCCCGTCCTGACCTGGTCGCTCATGACCGGCGACGCGAACGGCGATGGCGTGCTCACCGTGCTCGATGTCTTCTATCTCATCAACTCCTTCTTCGCCGGAGGTCCCGCGCCGATGGGCGACGCCGACGCGAACGGCGACGGCAGCGTCACCATCGCCGACATCTTTTATCTGATCAATTTCTTCTTCGGCGGCGGCCCACCGCCGGCCGCTCCGGTGGCAGCAACCGCTCCCGTATCAGCGAGCCACGATACTGGTGAAGCGCCCCTCGTCGACCTGACTTCCCTTGCGCCGACGGCGGACGAGGTCCGCATGCCGGCGATGTCGGCGCTTCCGCAGGCCCTGATCGAGATTCCGATCTATGTTCGAGACCTTTCGGGAACGCTGTTGGGGATGGATCAGCCTGCCGGACAGCGGATTCAGGGTCTTTCCATCTCGGTCGTCTATTCGCCCGCCTCGGCCGTCGACTCGATCGCATTCGCGCGCGCCGGCCTCACCGAAGGCCTGACTCCGATGTTCGAGACGACAGTCCAAGTGGGGAATCGGATCAGCTGGATCGCCTCGTTCGACGAGGTCGCAAGCCCGCTGGGCTTCGACCTCGACCGTGCCGAGCCGGGCGATCTGGTCGCCAAGCTGGTCGCTCGCGTCGATGCCGCGGCGATTGCCGGATCGATCTTGGATTTGACCTTCGACGCGGACACCACGATCGTCTCCAACCAGAGTGGCACCATGGGCGAAACGGTGGCCAACGGTCTGCTCTTGCTCGGCGCCAGCGCCGTCCAGATCATCGATTGCACGACACCGGGAGATGTGGCGCTGCCGAACCAGACCATCGACTTCACGCTGGTCTGCGAGGCGGGCGGCTCGATCACCGCCGGTCCCTTCCTGCGGATCGTCCCGCCCGCCGACGTCACCCTGCGCGCGGGTGAGTCCGTGCTCTTCGAGGACGGTTTTACCGCGGCTTCCAAGCTCGAGGTGGTGAACGACCCGTCGCTCTAGCCGTAGGGTCCGCTTCGGCCGGTTCCCCGATGACCGCGAGATCGGGGGGCCGGCGGCTGCAGGCGGCACCGGTCGAGACGGCTGCTCATTACCTACCCAACAGGGGGGGTTCGCCCTACCTCGTTGGGGATTGCGAACGAGAGCCATCTTTGCCTAAAACCAGTCAACTCCGAAGTACCTTCGCCCGGTCCGATGTAACCGGGTGCCCTTGGCGGAATCTCGGGGCATCCACGAACAGTCATCTGGAGGTCACCATGCGTCGTCTACGAGCCATCCAATGGATTCTGGTTCTCGCACTCCTGGCCTCCGCGGCCCCGAGCTTCGGTCAAAACCGGGTCTTCGTCACCGACGGTCGTTTCAACGGAAACCTGGGCGGCCTGGCCGGGGGCGACGCGATCTGCCAAGCCGAAGCGGATGGCCAGGCTCTCGGTGGCGTGTGGGTGGCGTGGCTTTCCACCGTCAGCCCGGTGGTCAACGCTCGCGACCGGCTCTCCCCCGGCAGCTTCGCACTGCTCAATGGCTCCCCCGTGGCGGCCAGCATCGCCGACCTGACCGACGGAACGATTGCCAATGCCATCAGCCTGACCCCGACCGGGGTGATCCTGATGAGCACCCCCGTCTGGACCGGTACGGCTCCGGATGGAACTCCCGGCGCGCCACCGAACGATTGCGGCGGCTGGACCGGTGCCGGGTCCGGCTGGTTCGGCAACGCCACCAACAGTGACTCGCAGTGGACCTTCATAGACACCTTTCCTTGTGACAACTCGGCGCCCATCTATTGTTTCGAGCGGCAAGTGGTGCCGAGCCTTCCGGCGTGGGCTCTCCTGGTTCTGGCGGTGACTCTGGGTGCCGGTAGCCTGTTGCTGCTCCGGCACCTACGCACCGGGCACGAAGGCAGACTCGCCTAGCCCGGCTCCCGTTACTCCTCGGACAGCGCCGGCAGCTCCTGGGCTGGCGGTTCCACCCTCTTCTTCGGTGGCAAGACGAAGTCTCTCCGCGGAACCTGGCCGTCGGCGAGGGGAGAGCCGTACACTCAATGCAGGAAGGAGGCACTTCAAATGCGTAGAACTCCGGCAATCATCATGGCCCTGGCGGCACTTCCCACCGCTATCTCCGGCCAGGAAGCCGAACTGGTCGAGGTCGTCAACCTCCCCGAGGTCCAGACCATAGCCGGCACCGTTGAAGTCGAGGGTCCGGTCGTCCAGACTCGCCTTGTTTCGCTGTCCGAGGCGATTGTTCCTCCGGTCCAGCCAGCCGAAACGACGGCGCTCGTCGATCTCGGCACACTCGACGTGTTCGGGTTCTCCGAAGTCGTTTTGAGTCTGGCGGGTGAAGTAAAATCCGACTTCTTCGCGGCGGGGGTAGTCGGAGCGCTCCTGGTCCCCGATCAGCCGCTGGCGTCGAAGGCCTTCGCCGAGGCCAGGCAGCTGCTGTTTCCTCTTCGACTCGAGGCGGCCGCTGATGCGAACGAGATCGGCCCCTATTTTTCGTCACAGTCACCGCCGATTCGGGTGGGATTCCCCCGGTATCGTGTGTATCTCTTCAACACCACCGACCGGGCTGCGGCGGTCACGCTGTACGCTTATCTCGGCAATTGAGATTCCAGCAGCTGGGGTTGCCCCCGAAATAGTGGTGCCCTGGGGGAGGGGTGTCAGCCGCTTTGTCGCGACCGAAATGAACGACGATGAGGCCTATGCCCGGGGGCGAGTCGCTCTTGCGGTCAGCCCCAGGGCCAGTACGCGTACGGGACTTGAGTTTCTAACAGATTAGGTCTAGCAACCTTTCTTCACTGTGCCTTGTAGTTCGAAGAGACGCGCGCTCTTTGAGAGCCCGTGCAGCAAACGGGAGGCAGGTCAACATGTCGTACTCACAACTTGGACGCTGGCTTCTGCTCCAGCGCACGATCTTGTTAGCGGGGGTCTTCGCCGTGGTCCAGGCCGGGGCGATCGTGGCGCAGCCCTTCGCCTACATCTCCGACGGCGGCACCCTGTGGGTGCTCGACACCGCCACCGACACGGTGGTCGACTCGATCGCGATCCCCGGATTTTTGAACACGGTCGATTTCTCTCCGGACGGCGCGACCGCCTACGTTGCCGACCGCGACGGCGACCGGGTCGTAGTCGTCGACACGGCGACCAACACCGTTGTCGACGAGGTGGTGGTCAAAAAGGCCGCGGGGCTGGCGGTCACTCGCGACGGAACCGAGGTCTGGGCGCCGCGCCTGACCGGGTTCAACGTCGCCGTGATCGACACGGCAACCAATACGGTGACGGCATTCGTTGCCACCGGCGCGACCCCGAACCGTGTGGCCTTCAGTCCGGATGGCAGCCGCGCCTGGGTCACCAACCGGGATTCACTCACCGTCTCGGTGGTCGACACGGCGACTCGCGCCGTCCTGGCCGACATCCCGGTCGGCAGCCCGCAGTCGGTCGCGGTGAGCCCGGATGGGGGCCGCGCCTACGTCAGCGAGCTTCCTCTGGATACGCTCGCCGTGATCGATACGGCGACGCTGACGGTCGTCGCTCATGTACCGGTGGGCACGGACCCTGTCGGCGTACGGGTATCACCCGACGGCGACCGGGTGTACGTGGCGCTTCTCAACGCAAACGCTCTGGCCGTCGTCGACACCGCCACCCTCGCGCTGGTCGCCACGGTTCCCGTCGGGACCGCGCCGCACGGCCTGGGCGTCACGCCGGACGCGACCAAGATCTACGTACCCAATCGGCTCTCGTCCAACGTCACCGTGATCGATGCCGCCACCAATACCGTGATCAACACCGTGCCGGTCGGCTCGACGCCGTTTCTTCTCGGGATCACGCCCATCCCGGACGGTGACGAAGACGGAGTTTCCGACGATCAGGATAATTGCCCGGCGGACTTCAACCCCGACCAGATCGACACCGACGAGGATGGTGCGGGCGACGTGTGCGACAGCGATGACGACGGTGACGGCGTAGCCGACCCGAGCGACAACTGCCCCTTCGACTCGAACCCCGGCCAGACGGACTTCGATGGTGACGGAGCCGGCGACGCTTGCGACCTGGACGACGATGGCGACGGCGTGATCGACACCGGCGATGCGTGCCAGCAAACCGAGGCGGGTGGTGTGGTGGCCGCGGACGGCTGTTCGATTGCTCAGATCTGCCCCTGCGAGCATCCCCAAGGGGGCGACCGTTGGAAGAACCACGGTGCCTACGTCTCGTGCGTCGCCCACATGGCTCAGGTGTTCGTGGACGAGGGGTTGATCAGCGGGGAGGAGAAAGGCGAGTTCGTTTCGGCGGCGGGTGCTTCGAGCTGCGGAAAGAAGACGAATTAGACGCGGTGGATTGGGCAACTTCGACTTCCCGCGGTAGAGGCGCCCACGCCTATCAGTGCCAGAACCCTCTGCGTGAGCGGTCGGGATAGGATGGTGGCTCCATGCCTCGGCAGGTAAGGGAGCTCCTGGCCGAGCGGGCCTCTGAGGGTTTTGTCGGCCGGCAGGACGAGCAGGCGGTCCTTCTGCGCTTGTTGGAGGACGAGTCCGAGCTCGTAGTCCAGATCCACGGTCCGGCCGGGGTGGGGAAGTCGACTCTGTTGCGGGCCTTTGCCGATGAGGTCGCACGTCGTGGAGCCACGGTCCTTGCCCTGGAATGCACGCTCATCGAGCCCACCGAGCGTGGGTTTCTGCACGAGCTCGGAGGCGCCACCGGCGGTGAGCTCGTGGACGTCCTCGCGGCCGCGCGGCGGCTCGAGGGCCTGGGCGACCGCGTCATCATCACTCTCGACACCTACGAGGTCCTGCGGTTGCTCGACACGTGGCTTCGCCAGACCTTGCTTCCCGCGCTCGGCGATCACGTGCGCCTCGTGCTCGCAGGGCGCCAACCCCCGGTGTCCACCTGGCTGACGTCGCCGGAGTGGAGCGGGCTGTTTCGGGCGATTCCGATCGGACCGTTGAGTGAAGACGAATCGCTCGAGCTTCTCGCCCAGGGCGGTATCAGCGACGAGCGGGCTCGAGGCATCAACCGGTTTGCCCGGGGGCACCCGCTGGCGCTCAAGCTGGCGGCCGCGACAGTGAAGGATCGGCCCGGGCTGACGCTCGAGGACGGAGCGGTCCAGCAGGTCGTGCAACAACTCAGCGAGCTCTTTCTCGCCGACGTCGAGGACGAATCGACTCGCGAGGCGCTCGAAGCGGCCTCGGTGGTTCGTCGGATCACCCGGTCACTTCTCGCAACGATGTGCCCCGGGGCTCCGGCCGAGGTCTACGAGCGGCTGACCGCACTGCCGTTCATGGACAGCCGCCGGGACGGGTTGCGGATGCACGACGCGGTGCACGAGTCGCTCGCCGCTTCGCTCAAATCGGCTGATCCTAGCCGCTATCGCGAATACCGGCGCGCGGCGTGGCGGCAGTTGCGCTCCGAGGTTCGTGAAGCCGGGCCGACCGATCTCTGGCGATACACCGCCGACATGCTCTACATCATCGAGAACCCGGTCGCGCGCGAGGCTTTCTTCCCGAGTGGCGCCCAGCGCCTGGCGGTCGAGCCGGCCCAGAGTGAACACGGTGCGGCGATTCACGAGATCACCCGGGCGCACGAGGGGCCCGAGGCGAGTCGCCTCCTGGATCTCTGGTGGAACCGGCATCCGGAGTTCTTCCACGTCGCTCGCGACGAACGGGGCGCCACGGTCGCCTTCTACTGCATGTTCGATCCCGCGGCGGTCGAGCCGGCCGATCTGGCTCGCGACCCATTGGTCCACGCCTGGTGGAAGCACCTCCGCCAGGACACCGTCGGCAAGAGCGAGTCGGTCCTGTTCATCCGTCGCTGGCTGGGCGTCGAGCCGGGTGAGGCGCCGTCGGCCGAACAGGCCGCCTGCTGGCTCGACATCAAGCGGACCTACATGGAGCTCAGGCCGAACCTGCGGCGTGTCTACCTGACGGTGGTCGACCTGCCGACCTACGCTCCCGTCGCGCTGGAGCTCGGCTTTCGGCCACTCGACGAAGCCCACCAGGCGCTCGATGATTCGACCTACCACTCCGCGATGCTGGATCTGGGACCGGCATCGGTCGACGGCTGGCTGGCCGCTCTGGTCGCCGCCGAGCTCGGGATCGAAGAGGGTGGCATCCTGGACCTCGAGGCTCACGAGCTGGTGATCGAGGACGAGAGGATCCCGCTGACCCCGTTGGAGTTCGGCGTCATGTCCTTTCTGTCGCAGAAAGAAGGCGCGGCCGTGTCGCGGATCGATCTGCTCGAGAAGGTCTGGGGCTACGAATACACCGGCGGCAGCAACGTCGTCGACGCCGTCGTGCGGACGCTGCGCAAGAAGCTGGGCAAGAAGGCCAACCTGGTCGAAACCGTGCGCGGCGTCGGCTACCGCTATCACGCCGGCTGAGCCATCGGCTCCGAAGCCCGATCTCCCCCCGTCAGAGTCTCATCTGATTCTCATCATCCCTTCACCAAAGCCCTTCCGGCTAGGGCTAGCGTGCAGGGGTCATGCGAAGTATTACGATCTCAGAAGCACTCGAAGTCGCCACACTCGCACTCCACCCGCCGCTTGGCTCTACGGTGAAAATGGCGGCCATCCTCATCGCTCTCGGCGGGTGGCTATGCCTGCCGACCCCTGTTTCCGCAGTCCTGACCGCCGTCGAAGTGGCGAAGCTCACCGCGAACGATGCGGCGCCCGAGGACGAGCTCGGCAAGTCGGTGGCGGTGAGCGGCGATCTGGCGGTGGTCGGCGCGCCGCTCGACGACGACAACGGCGGCGGATCCGGATCGGCCTATATATTCGCTCGCAACCAGGGTGGCGGCGACATCTGGGGCCAGGTCGCCAAGCTCACTCCGTCGGACGGGTCTGCGGCCGATGTCTTTGGTCACGCAGTGGCGGTGAGCGGCGACACGGTTATCGTCGGGGCTCCCTTCGACGACGACGCCTGCCCGGCCGACCTGCTCTGCAACTCGGGCTCGGCATACGTCTTCAAACGTAACCAGGGAGGCGCCGACGCCTGGGGGCAGGTCGCAAAGCTCACCGGCTCGACCTCCGGTGGAGGCGCCGAGTTCGGGTTCGCCGTCGCCATCGACAACGACACGGCGGTCGTGGGAGCGGTGACGGGATCGGGCTCGGCCTACGTCTTCGAGCGCAACCAGGACGGCGCCGAGATGTGGGGCGAGGTCGAAGAGATCGGAGCACTCGATAGCGCCGCCGGCGACGAGTTCGGCGTCTCGGTCGGGATCAGCGGCGATCGGATCGTGGTCGGCGCCCTCCAGGGCGACGGCGCGTTCACGAACTCGGGCTCGGCCTACGTCTTCGAGCGCAATTCTGGTGGCACCGACAGCTGGGACCAGCGGACCGAGCTCTCGGCAGTAGACGGCGCGCCCGGCGACGAGTTCGGCCGCTCGGTAGGAATCCACAACGACACGATCGTCGTCGGTGCCTCGAGGGACGGCGACGCCGGCGCCGATTCGGGCTCCGCCTACGTCTTCGAGCGCAATCAAGGCGGGATCGACGCCTGGGGGCAGACCCAGAAGCTGACCGCCTCGGGCGCCGCGGCGGGAGACGAGTTCGGCTGGGCGGTCGCCATCGCGAGCAACGGCATCGCGGTGGGCGCCTATCTGGCCGACAACCACCCGGACGCAGGCGCCGTCTACCTCTTCGAGCGCAACGTAGGAGCACCGACCAGTTGGAGCGAGGTCTCCAAGGTGACGGCTTCGGATCAGGCCAGCGACGACCGCCTCGGGTTCGGCGTGGCCCTCACCGCCGAGACTCTACTTGCCGGGGCGCCGCGCGACGACGACGACGGGGACCGATCGGGCTCGGCCTATGTCTTTGCCCGGACCGGCGCGATCTGGCAGGAGGTAGACAAGCCGGTGGCCTCGGACGCCGTTGGCGCCGACAAGTTCGGCACCTCGGCCGCCATCAGCGGCGAGGTAGCCGCCGTCGGCTCGCCCAGGGCGCTTCCTCACAACTCCGCCGGCATCGGCGTGGGAGCCGTCTACATCTACCGGCGTTCGCAAGAGTCGGGGAGTGAATCATGGACCGAGGAGATCAAAGTGAGTAGCACGTCGCTCAACTTCGGGGAGGCTTTCGGATCCGCCGTGGGCTTGAGCGGCGATACGCTCGTGGTGGGCAGTTCCGCTGACGACTGGGCGTGTCCGAGCGATCCGTTCAGCTGCAATTCCGGCGGCGTTTCGTTCTTCGAGCGCAACCAGGGTGGTGAAGACGCGTGGGGAGGAGTCAACGAATTCGGACCTTCGGACGGAGAAGCGCAGGATCGCTTCGGCTCCTCGGTGGCGATCAGCGGCGACACGGCGGTGGTCGGCGCTCCGCTCGACGACGACGCCTGCCCGGCGGATCCCGACTGCAACTCCGGCTCGGTCTACGTCTTTCAACGCAACCAAGGGGGTTCGCTCCCCTGGGGCGAGGTCGCCAAGCTCACCGCTTCGAGTGCCGACGCCGGAGACCGCTTCGGCACTTCGGTGGCAATCGACGGCGACACGGTCGTGGTGGGCGCGCCCAAGGAGGACGACCTTTGCCCGCCCGCGTTCCCCGACTGCGACTCGGGCGCTGTCTACGTCTTCGAGCGCAACCAGGGCGGCGCCGATCAATGGGGCGAGGTGGCGAGACAGATCCCTTCAGGGCCGTTTCCGGGGAACGAACAGCTCGGCACGTCGGTGGCGATCGACGGCGACCGGGCAATAGCCGGCGCGGCCTTCGGCGACGCCGACGCGGCCGGCTTGCTTTTCGACACCGGTACCGTTTACATCTTCGAGCGCAACCAGGGCGGCGTGGACCAGTGGGGCGAGGTGACACAGATCGTCCCGGACGACGCCATGACCTTGGACGCCTTCGGCGGATTCGGGGTCGCCATCTCCGGAGATCGCATCCTGGCCAGCTCGGCGACGGCCGACGGCGCCTGTGTGCCGTTCGACTTCGCCTGCAACTCCGGCTCGGCCTACCTCTTCGAGCGCAACCAGAGCGGCGGCGAAAAATGGGGCCAGGCCGCCAAGCTCACGGCCAGCGACCCTGAAGCCGGCGACTTGTTCGGCAGCGCGGTCGCTCTGGATGGCTCCGTCGCCCTGGTCGGTTCACCCTTCGACGACGACGCCTGCTCGATGGATCCCGCCTGCGACTCCGGCTCGGCGTACCTCTACCGCCAGCGGGCGCCGGAAGGCGATCTCTCGATCACCAAGAGCGACGGCCGGGGTGAGATCGAGGCGACGGAGGCGACCGCCTACGAAATCGTCGTCTCGAACGCCGGGCCGGACGACGCCGAGGGAGTCCTGGTCATCGACGTCGTGGATCCGGCCCAGTTCCTGCTGAACAGAACGACCTGGACCTGTGCGCCCGCGCCCGGGTCGGATCCCGGCACGAACTGTCCCGCGAGCGGAGACGCGACGGAACTTGCCGCCGGCGTCGAGGTCGATATCTTCGCCGGAGACTCGGTCTTCTTCGACGTAGCCACCCAAATCGGCCCGACGCCCGTGGGTCCGATCGTAAATACCGCCCGGATTCTCACGCCCAGTTATCGGGATCTGGACTCCGGCAACGACAGCGACACCGACACGAACCTGCTCCTGGTCCCCGGGGCGTGTGAAGTCTTCCAGGACCGGGTACTTGCCGATCAGATCATCGACACACCGACATCTGTGACGGCCTGTGAAACCGTCACGCTAGGACCCAACCTCCAGATCATCGCGCCGGGGGTGCTGGAAGTAGGAGCAGGCGCCGAGATCAGGTTCGAAGGCGATGTCGCCGTCTTGGCTGGAGCCGGCCTCGCCCTGGTCATCGACCCCTCTCTGTTGCCCTAGCACTCTCTTCCTGGAGGCGCTCCATGTACGAGATCAAGCGAAAATCCGGACTGTTCTCGCTGGTGGGGGCAGCGATCGCGCTCGCCTTTCTTCCCGGTTTCGCACGGGCGGCGGTGGCTCCCGTCCCCGTCTCGCCGGGCGGTCCTGAAGACGCCCTGATCGAGAGCCCGTGCCCCACCTTCAGCTGGGGAGGTGCGGCGGGGGCCGATTCGTACGAGCTGGTGGTCTACCGGATCGACGAGACGCGGAGAGAGCCGGAGGCGATCCTTCGGCAGAGACTGCCGGCCTCGACCTATGCCTGGACACCGTCTCTGGACCGTTGTCTCGAGCGGGGCGGGAGGTATGCCTGGTCGGTGCGGTCGGTGGGAGGCGAGGGCGGCGACCGGTGGTCCTCCCCGAGCCTCTTTCGGGTCGCCGCCGGCCCGACCCAAGCCGAGCTCGAGCGCGCGCTGGAGATCGTTCGGGTCTATCTCGCCGGACTCGAGGCGACGCCAGAGCCGGCGTCGATGCCCGAGAGAGTCGGAGGCGCCTCCGAGCCCGAACGACGTCGAGGCGGTGCATCTGCCGGCGATTTGGCGTCCAGTGGGAGGATTCCGGGCCTCGGCGTCGAGATCTGGGACGACCGCATCCGCATCGAGGGCGATGATGTGGTGACCACCACAACCGACAGCGACACGCTCGGCGCGCTGTCCTGTCTCGGGGGCCATGTGCCGAAGTGGAATCCTCTAATAGAACAGTGGCTGTGCGGCACCGACGGCCTGGGCGGAGTCACCTGTCCATCCGGCAAGATCTTGAGAAACGTCTCGGGAGCCTGGATATGCGACGCGGACCGGTGGACCGGCTATGAAGTCGTCCAGGGAACCGACATCACCTGCGGCCCGTTGTCGTTCTGTACCGTCTCCGCGAGCTGCCCAACAGGCAAGGTGGTGCTCAGCGGCGGGGTTTCGAGCGGCAACCTGGAAGGAATTCGCATGATCCTCTCCCATCCGTCCGCCTTTGGGAACGAGTGGCACACGCATGTAAAGAACACCACGCTCACTGCCAACCGCACCTTCACACCGTGGGCGGTGTGCGCGGGTAGCTCGGGCGGCTTCTGAAGGGGATCCAACGAGAGCTGCCAGCCTACCGGTCGGCGGATCCGAGGTCAGCGTCCGCGATCTGCGGCCGCAATGGCCGCGTAGAAGACCCTCGGGGCTCCCTCGGGGCACCTTCGGCGCTCTCCGAGCACGCCTCCGGTGCCTCTCGGTCGCAAGCCGGCTACTTACTCTTGAATTCGCTGAACGCGGAATCCGGCTCCAAGGGTAGACGAGTTGCGAAAAATTTAGCACTATGCTAAAACCTTAGCGGGAAGACCTCGTAGTAGGCCTCGTAGTACTCGCCGGAGCCCGGATGAACCCCTCGACGCCGATCCAGCTCAGCCGCCGCGAACGCCAGATCATGGACGTCGTATACGCCCTCGGGCGGGCGAACGTCGCCGAGGTGCGCGAGCGGCTGCCCGACCCGCCGAGCTACAGCTCGGTTCGGGCCCTGATGCGGATTCTCGAGGAGAAAGGGCATTTGCGCCATGAGCAGGAAGGGCCCCGGTACGTGTTCCTGCCGACGGTGCCCGCCGAGGCAGCGCGGGAGTCGGCGCTCCGCCATCTGCTGAAGACGTTCTTCGAGGATTCCGCCGAAGGGGCAGTGGCGGCTTTGCTCGAGCTGCGCGAATCGGAGCTCTCGGAGGAGGAGTACGAACGGCTCGCGGAGCTGATCGACAAGGCACGCGGGGAGGGTCGATGAGCGCAGCCGATCTGCTCACGGGCGTGTTCTTTGCCGCGGCCAAGGTCGGCGTCCTGGTCGCCCTGGCCGGGACGCTGGCGTTGACGCTGCGCCGCGCTCCCGCCGGTGCCCGCTACGGAGTCTGGGTGGCCACCCTGGTCGGCGCCCTCCTCCTTCCGCTGGTGACTCATTGGGTTCCTTCCTGGACTCTCTTGACGCTGGCGGCGCCTCCAACCGCGTCCGCGGCATTCCCGGCATCCCCGGCGTCCGAAACCGCGGCACCGCCGTCTCTCGCCGAGCCTCTGCACGCCTCGGTCGGAGGCGGGTCGCCCTGCGCTGACTGTGACCGACCTCCGCCGGGCGTCACCGAGACCACGCCGAAATCCTGGTGGGATTTCAGCCTGGCGAAGATCAGAGCGCTCGGGGCCCGGGTGTCCGGGACCCCGTCCGCCGCCTGGGTGCTCGGCCTGTGGATGGCGGGAGCGGCGGTGATCCTCCTCCGTCTCGGCCTTGCGCTGGCTTCGGTGCGGCGACTGGAAAAGGAAGCGCCGCCCGTCGAGGGAGCCTGGCTCGGAGCGCTCGAGGAGGCTCGTGACCGGGTCGGTGTACAACGTCCGGTCCGGCTTCTGCGAAGTTCGAAGATCCACACGCCGATGACCTGGGGCACGCTCCGCCCGGTGATTCTCCTGCCCGAGGCGAGCCGCGAGTGGGGCGACGAGCGCCGCAGGATCGTTCTCCACCACGAGTTGTCTCACGTGCGGCGCGGCGATTGGCTCGCGCGGTTCCTGGCCCGATGTGTCTGTGCTCTGTACTGGCTCAATCCTCTGGTCTGGCTCGCCGGCCGCCGCCTGGTCCTCGAGCAGGAGATGGCCTGCGACGAGGCGGTGGTCGCTCTGGGCGACCGCCCGAGCTCCTACGCCCGGCATCTCCTGGCGATCGCCACCTCGATGAAGCGCCGTTCCCGAACACCCACGTTGGCGCTTGACATGGCACGACGCTCTCAGATGGAAGGAAGACTCATGTCGATACTGGATGGATCCGGCTGTTCCCGCGGTTTTCGCAGCCAACGCGCAATTCTGATTCCCGCGGTATTGTTGATCGGGCTGGTGCCTGCCCTCGCAGCGGTCGAGCCGTGGGCCGAAGAGGACGTCTCTCAAGTCCAACGGCCCGGAATCACGCTCGACGCGAGTCCGCTCGGGTCCGAATCCGCTCAGCCGTCCGGTGCCGCCCAGGGCGGCAGCGGAGACAGTGCTTCTTCCGGCGATTCTCCCGGCACGGTTCCCGGAACGGCGCCGGCGGTGGACACGAGCGGTGTGTCTCGTGTTCTGGCTGAGCTCGATCGCCTGGAGCGGCAGATGGATCCGTACGAGCGCGAGCTGGAGGCGATCGAGTCCGAGATGGAGCCGATCGAAGAGGAGCTGGAAGGGGTCGAGGGTCAGCTCGAGCCGTTCGAGCACGAGCTGGAGGCCTACGAGGCGGAGCTCGAGCCGTTCGAAGAGCGCCTGGAAGCCATAGAGCTCGAGCTCGAACCCTACGAGGACCGGTTGGAAGCTGTCGAGGCCGAGCTCGAGCCGTATGAGGATCGTCTCGAGGTCTTCGAGAGCGAGCTCGAGCCCTACGAAGACAGGTTGGAGGCCTTTGAGGGTGAGCTCGAGCCGTTCGAGCAGCGGCTCGAGGCGCTGGAGAACGAGATGGCGCCCTACGAAGACAAGCTCGAGGCGATGGAGGCCGAGATCGAGCCGCTCGACGACCAGCTGAAGGCTCTCGAAGACGCAATGGAGCCGCTGGATGACGAGATGGACCGACTCGACGATCAGTACGACGCCAGCGACTCGGTAGAGGAGCGTGACCGTCTTCGGGCGCGGATGCGAGAGCTCCGCCAAGAGATAGAGCCGATTCACCGGAAGATGCGAGCCATTCACATGGAGATGCGGCCGGTGCACGAGCGGATGCGCTCGGTCCACGAAGAGATGCGGCCGGTACACGAGCGCATGCGCTCGATCCACGACGAGATGCAGCCGGTACACGAGCGGATGCGCTCGATCCACGACGAGATGCAGCCGGTGCACGAGCGGATGCGCTCGATCCACGACGAGGTGCGGCCGGTGCACGAGCGAATGCGCTCGATCCACGACGAGATGAGGCCGGTGCACGAGCGAATGCGCCAGATCCACGAGGAGATGGAGCCGGTGCACGAGCGGATGCGCTCGGTTCACGAAGGGATGCAGCCGGTTCACGAGGCGATGGGCGAGCACCACGAGCGGATGAAGCCCCACCACCGCAAGATGCGTGAGATTCACGAGCGCATGAAACCGTTGCACGAAGAGATGTCCCTCCACCACAACGTGCTGGAGCAGGAGCTCGTCGGCCTGGTCGAGCGGATGCTGGCAGCCGAGCTCGGGCCGGTTCTGCCCGGGGCGGACCTGTCCGGTGTCGCCAGTGACATCGTCGACGACTCTTCGATCAGGATCGACGACGGTCGCTTGCGGATACTCAGCTCGATCCCCGCCTTGCGCGGATTCCTGCGCGAGCGATTCGGTTCGCAGGCGGGCGGCGCGGCGTTCGAGGCGGCAGTCGAGCGCTTCCTGGACGCGTTCTCGAACCTCGAGATCGAAGCAGCCTAGGGCGCGGACCCACCTCTGGAGGCGCCCCAGCCAGGGGTGCCGGCCTTCTTTCGAACGGCGCGAATGTTCTATAGACTTGGAGCGCGCGGGAGCCTGACGTCTAGCAGCCCGTGGCAGAAGTCGAGACGGTCGCGTTGCGAGCGCCATGGGGC
>JBHHWO010000040.1:0-30772 GCA_046756565.1 Thermoanaerobaculia bacterium
CGGAACCGGAACCCATCCCCGAGCCTGCACCCCCGCCGCCTCCGGTGACGGAGCCCACCCCCGAGCCCGAACCTCGGCCGGCAATGCCGACTCCAGAGCCGGAACCGGTGCCGGCGCCGCCAGTGCCAGAGCCGATGGACGAACCCGTCCAGCCCGAGCCCTCCCCGACTCCCGAGGCCAGCCAGACGGCGGTGCCCGAGACGGGCGTTGAGTCTCCGGCGGAAGCCGCACCGGAGCCTACCGAGACGATGCCGGAGGAACCGGTGGCGGCACCGGTCACCGACCCGAGCGCACTCCGCGCGTACGGGGACCGAACCTGTTCGGACTGCAAGCCCGGCGAGTGGGCGGTCGCGGTCGAGATGGAGGTTGCCGGCGGCGAGCCCTGCCGGCCGACCGCCGAGAAAGCGGTGCGACGAGCCATGCGCGACATCGCGGCGGTCGCCAGCGACAAGCTCGGCAGCTATTCCGGGGCCATGCCGCTCGACCCCGAAGCCATGCCGCTGGCTCTAACCACAGAGGCCGCGCGAAACACTCTCAAGCCCTATCTCGAGCCGCGCTCGGCCTGCCGGCTGCTGGCCGCGGTGATCCCACATCGAGCCCGGTTCACCGGCTTTCGCTTCGAGGCCCGGGACGCCGCCGGTAGTGGCGAATGCACCGGATCCGGCGAGTGCGAGATCGGAAGCTCACGGTTCGCCTTTAGCCCGGGCCACGCTCGGGGCCTCGGCGCGTCGATCGTCTACACCCTGTTCGAGAACACCGGTAGCGCGGCCAGAACCGCGCGGATGAGCAGCTTCTTCGTTCCGTCGGGAGACTGGACGCCTTGAACCGGCTCAGCAGCTCCGCGTCTCGAGGCAGAGCTCGCCGCGGCTGATGGTGATCGCGGTCCCTTCGATCGCGACGCGATCCCCGGCGATGGCGACGCGGACCTCGCCGCCCCGCTCGGAGGCCTGATAGGCGTCCATTCGGCTCTTGCCGAGCTGCTCGGCCCAGTAGGGACCGAGCAAGCAATGCGCCGATCCGGTAACCGGATCTTCGTCGATGCCGGCGGAGGGAGCGAAGAAGCGGGACACGAAGTCGTGGGCGTCGGACTGCCCTTCGCAGGTGACACAGACACCGACCGGGCTCAGGCCTGCCAGCGTCCTGAAGTCCGGCGCCAGACTCCGAAGGACCCTCTCGTCCGCCACCCGCACGAACTCGTAGCTCGTTCCGCGTCCAAACCACACGATCTCGGCGCCGAGCGCCGCGCTCAGGCCTTCGGGCACTTCGGCGCGGCGTGGCGGATCGCTCGGAAACTCCATTCGGATCCGGTCTCCGTGCTTCTCCGCCGAAAGGATCCCGCTGCGGGTCGAGAACCGGATGACCTGGTCGTGTGCCACTCGCCCGGTCTCCCAGAGGACATGGGCGCTCGCCAGGGTCGCGTGTCCGCAGAGATCGACCTCGAAGGCGGGCGTGAACCAACGCAGGTCGAAGGCCCCGTCGCCCGGGCTCAGAAACGCGGTCTCGGAGAGGTTCATCTCCCTGGCCACACTCTGCATCCAGGCCTCGGAAACCGGCTCGGAGAGTGGGCAAACGGCCGCGGGATTGCCCGCAAACGGGCGATCCGCAAAAGCGTCCACGGTGTAGATCGGGTTGGTCATCAGGAACGCGCTGGAGCGACCGGGGTTACTCCGAACGGCGCAAGCTTATAAGACGCCGAGCACGGGTGTGACCCGTTCAATAGGCGGCGGCCGGCGAGACTCGTAGCCTGGTTCGAAACCGGAGCTGCGGCTCCGGTTTCCCAGGTTCCGCACAGTAGAAAGGACTCAACATGCCTCACAATCTTAAGGTTCTGGCCGTCGTCAACGCCGACGTCGTGTCCAAGAGCCTTGCGGAGGTTTTCTGCCGGGATTCGATTGCACTGCACCACGCTCAGTCCGGCGCGGCGGCTCTGATTCTCACGGGTAATTCCCTCTACGATCTCCTGGTCATCGAAGAACCTCTGGCCGACCTATCGGTGGAAAGCCTGGCGGCCTCGCTGCAGTCTCTGGAGTGGGCCAGCGCCGGGGCGCCGGCCCTGATCCTGACCGGAGACGCCAAGGTCGAAACGATGGCAAAGAGTCTCGCGACCTATCCGGTGCGAGTCGTCGCGGCGTCGGCGAGCAAGTCCGAGATCCAACACGCCGTTGCCGAGCTTCTGGGGGTTCCGGTCCGGAGCTCCTCGCGGATGATGGTCAACGTCGAGGTCGCGACCGGATCCGCGACCCAGCTTCGGTGCTTTCAGTCGGAGAACGTCTCCGAATCGGGCCTGCTACTGAAGGGTGCTCAGGCGATTCCGGTCGGCACCCGCGTTGACATCGTGTTCTCGCTGCCGGACGAGTCGGAGCCGGTACGTGGTACCGCACTGGTGGTCCGCCACACCGGCAACGGCGAGGCTCCGGGCGTCGGTCTCCGATTCGTCGAGCTGGAGCCGGACGAGCTCCTGCGCCTGCGTCGATTCGTAGACCGCAACTTGCCGCGCACGCCGGAGGTGGCGAGCTCGAGCGACGACACAGAGCAACGCGCCAGCGCGTAGGCCCGGCTGGCTACTCATACCGTCGCAGGATCTCGTTCTGGCTCTGCCGGAACCTCGCGAGTTCCTCGGCGTAGCGAGCCCGCCATCGCTCCAGTCCTCTGCGGAACTCCTCGTGTGCAAGCTGGAGCTCTTGCATCTTGGGACCCAGCTGGGAGCGGATGCTCTCGATCCGAGAACGAAGCTGCGCCAGCTCCGCTTCGCTCGGCCGTGCCTGCATGGCGTGCTCGCGCATCTCCGCCCGTAGCTGCCCCCGGGTGTGGGCGTCCTCTGCCGACTCCCACTTCCGCCAGGCCGCTTCCATCTGGCGCTCTGCGACCTCGAGTCGGCGCTCGATCACGCGTTCGTGCTCCTCGATCGCTCGCTCGAGCTCGCCTTCGACGTTCCTTTCCCAGTACCGCTCGACCTGGCGCTCGAACTGCTCGGTCAGTCGCTCGAGCCCTCGCTCGTGCCGTTCCTCGAATCGCTCCAGCTCTCGCTCCTGCTGCTCGAGAGCCCTCTCGAAGGCTCTCTCGCGCTCGTGGGACTCATCGTTCTCGAAGCGATACTCGAGCTCGTCTTCCAGCTCCTCGAGCTCATCCTCGAGCGCTTCGACATCGTCTTCCAGGTGATCCTCGAACTCGTCGTAGAGCGCTTCGTACTCCGCCTCGGCCTCCTCCTCGGCGGCATCAAGATGTTCGTCGAGCTCATCTTCGAGCGTCTCGAACTCGCGGTCCAGCTCCTCTTCGAGAGCTTCCAGCTCTTCATCCATCGCCTCTTCGAAGGCCTCCATCTCTTCGTCTTCCCGAGACCAATCATCCGAGTCCGAGTCCCACTCCTCCGAGTCGGAGTCCGAGTCCCACTCCGAGTCGCTGTCGCTATCGGAGTCCGAGTCGTCATGGTCGTCGATAACGGGATTCGGTACGGAGCCGGCGGAAGCCAGCAGCACCGGTCGGGGCGCCGCGGCCATCGAAAGTCGGGGACTCAGATCGCGAGGAGCGGCCGCGAGTGCCGGCGGCGCCGAAGCAGTCTGAGGCTTCGGCTCGGGAGCCGGAGCCGAGATTGGAGCGGGCGCTACGGCAGGCGCTGCCAATGGAGCCGGAGCGGCGGCGGCAGCCACCCCACGGCCGGCAACCGGCGCGAGTGCCGGCTCCGTCGCGTTCGGAGCCACCGGAGCCACGGGAGCTACCGCCGGAGCGTCGGGCCTCACTGGCTCAACGGGTCTCGGCTCCCGAGCTGGAACGGGCGCCGCCACCGGCGATGGAGGTTGCGGAGCCTCGGCTTCGACCGCTGGCACTTCGGGGGATATCGGTGCCGGCGGCGTAGGGGGATCCGCAGGCGATTCGACGACGCCCGGTGCTGCCGCCACGAAAGCCAGCACCGCCGGAATCGCCGCCAGCCTGAGCCAGCGCGGAACGGCCACGTCTGGTTCCGGATAGCTTCTCGCCAGCAGGCGCCGCACCCGCCAGCCGAACTGCGAGCGGTTCGAGCTCGCCATCGCGGGAAGGGGCAGGTCCGGCCAGTCGTCGGCTCGCCATGAAGCGACTCGCGTCAGGCACTTCGCCAGGGTCACCGGCCGCCCGGTTCTGGCCACCGCCCAGTCGTCGCAGCGCAGCTCGGCGATCGCGCGGAGTCTCGCGCTGGCGACAAAATTGAGTGGCTGGAAGAAGAGCACATAGCTCGCGAATCGAGACGCGAGCTGCCAGAGCGTGTCGCGCCGGACGAGATGCGCCAGTTCATGCGCCAGCACCGTCTCCTGTTCTTCCGGCGCGAACTCCTCGGCGACCTTGGCTGGCAGGCAGACCTCCCAGCGGCGCATGCCCAGGGCGAGTGGAACCAGTAGCGCTCGGCAGACGGAGAGAACCACCGACCGGGACACTCCAGTTCGCGAGCAGAGCCCGTCGAGCAGCTCCAGATGCGGTCCGGCGACGACCCGCGTGCGCCGGCGAAGGTCCCGCAGCAGCAGACCATACGCCGCGAGTAGCCGTCCCAGCATCACCGCGGACGCCGCCAGCCAGGCGGCCAGCAAGATCTCGGACCGCGCGGCGCCCTGCGCGGACGCGGCGATGGAAGGCGAGGATTCCTGCGGTGTAGGGTTCGTCGAGGGCGCCGTCTGCGCGGCCTCCGGCTTCGCGGCCGCGGCCGGAGCCCCGACCAGACGAACTCCCGAACCGACGGACTCGCGAGCCGGACCGGCGCCCGCCGGTTCCCGCTTTGTCTGTGTCGCCGTGCGGACCACGCCCGCGTCGAGCCCACCGCCGAGCGGCCGCCATTCGCCGCCGCTGCTCAGGGCAACCTGTGCCGTGGCCGTGAAGAGAGTCGCGAACAGAGCGACTTTCCAGCAGGCCTCTTCGATCGCCAGGTTTCGCTCCCGCAGCCATTGCGAGGCCGCCCAGACGAGGCCTAGAGCGATCGTACTGTGAATCCAGTAGGTAAGCAGCCAGGCGAATAAGGAGTCGATCATATTCAGGCCCCTTCTCCGTCGCTGTGGCTCTTGTTTTCGACCAATCGGGTGAGCTCGGTCAACTCCTCCGAGTCGATCTCGTTCTCTGCAATCAGGTAGCTCGCGAACGCGGCGGCGTTCCCACCGAACAGGCGGTGAGCCAGCTGCTCGACCATCGAGCTACGCACGCTCTCCTCGGTCACCTCCGGCCGGTAGATGAACTTGCGTCCCTCCAGCCGGTGCGACACGAGGCCGCGGTCTTCCATTTTTCGAAGCATCGTGGCGATGGTGGTCGGAGCCAGGCCCCGGGCGTCCCAGAGCGCGCGATGGACCGCCGAAGCGCTCGCTTCGGCTTCCGACCACAGGACTCGCATGATCGCCAGTTGCAGATCCCCCAGCTGGTACCTACGGCTCATAGAGGCCTCCGTTTCATGACGACCGGAATAGTACTACCGTGGTAGTTGTCCTGTCAAGCTCACCCGGTTCGAAAGAAAACGCCCCCTCGGCGGCTCCGACGAATGGGCGCGTGAGGCTGAGGAACGATTCGCCGCTAGAACCGGTAACCGATCCCGACCGTGCCGATCAGGGGATCGACGTCGAACTCGTTGCCGCCGTCGCCGGCGCTGGCTGCCAGATACCGGATCGAGGTCGACAGGGCCCACGGGCTCTGCCAGCCGAAGTAGAAGTCGGCCCCGAGCTTGGCGCCGACGCCGGTCTCGCTGCCGAAGCCGGTCTCGGTCGCGTTGAAGGCTCCGTCGCTATAGCTGATGCTGCTGACGAAGGGACCGACGTAGACGTCGTGCATCTTCCCCGGTGTCAGGTGGAAGTTCACTCCCAGGCTGATCGCATCCATCCCCACTCCGGGGTTGGTCATCGTCCAGTCCTCGCCGACATCGACGATGCGGTTGCCGTCGAGGTCCAGGAACAGAGCATCCACTTCGACGCCGAGGCGCTCGCCGAACAGACGCTCGAGGCCCAGGCCGAAGCCGTTGCCGTCGCCGATCGTGCGCTTGGTGCTGACGAACGGGGACAGCAGGTCGGCGGGATCCGCGCGCACCGGCCCGGTCACGACGAAATCGCCGGACGAATCCGCAGCCGCGCCGAACAGCCGGAAGATCCAGGCGCCGGCTCCTGGCCCGCCTGTAGCGCCGGCGGCGAGACCGGCCTTGCCGTATGTCCTGAGGCGGGGCACCGTCGCGGTCGCGCTGCCGGAGTCCTCGAAGCCATTGAGACGCGCCACGCCAGTGAACGTGTACGGGTAGTCACCCGGCTTGGCGGGCAGCGTGTCGGAGGGGTCGAAGGTCCACTGACTCGGCCCGGCCGCCGTCAGCTGCGATGGGTCCGCACCACCGTTTTCAGGAGCTGTGATACCGGTGATCTCCACGTCGCCCACGCTCTCGACACAATCCACGTCGATCAAGCCGCTCTCCGGGTCGAAGGCCGCCGCGCAATCGAACACAGGCTTCCTGCGTTCGACCTCCACACTGGCACTGCAATCGGTGTTTTGACTTCCGGTCGCGTGCCGCGCGTTGGCGGTGAACGAGTACCTGCCGTCGGCGGTCGGCTGATAGGTCCAACTGTTTTCACCCGCGCTCTCCAGATTGCCCACGCTACCGCCGGCGTTCGGCTCGCTGACCGAGGTGATCGAGATCTCGGCGCCGTCGGTCGCGCCCCGGAGTGTGATCATGTCCGAGTCGACATCGAAGCTTGCGCTGAGCTCACAGGTCGGAGGCGGCACCATCTTGGTCGTGCCACGAACGATCGACAGATTCAGGCAGGTCGTCGGCACCATCAGCTCGTATTGATAGCCGTTCGATTCGAAACTGATGCTCCACGCCGGAAAGGGCGCTTTGCCTTTCCACATGATGTTGCGGACGCATGCCGGCTCGCCTCGCTTGCGGAAGGCCATCCACTCGAACTCGGTGCCGGGGGGCATCGAACGCTCGACAGCGCCGCCGTTCCGGACCGCTGCGAACAGGTCGTCCGGGTCGCCGCCCCACCTGGCGAGCTCGAGGACCTCGCGAAGGTCGTCTTGGTACCGGACGAACAGCTTCTGGAGGTCCTCTTCGGTCGCCGCCGGCTCTTTCGAGAAGGTCGTCTGCGGCCTACCGAAAACGGTGACCGGAGCCACTCGATCGCCGCCCTGGCACTGGTTCTCCTCGGCATGCTGATCGGCTACCGCAGGCACGGCACCCAAGGCCATGACACCCGCCACCAGGGCCCAGATTCCCTCGCGTACACGACTTCGCTTCGAACTCATCCTCGATACTCCCAGGCGCTCAGTGCGCGATATTTTGTGCAGGGATTCGCGCGCACGGGACAAGCTTCCCCGTCCGGTCCGCGCGCGACCCATCTTGTGCAGATCCCTCCGGCAAGTCAACCGCTCGTACGGGTGGTGACCTCCACTCTTTGAGCGACTTCAGCGCCCAAGCGATGTCCGGCAGCCCTGAGCGCACTGCGCACCCTCTCCTGGACCTCACCCTGGAGCGGCATGAGCGGTGTTTCCGGGTCGAAGAGATTCGCCCAGTAGAAGCCTTCGAGGCGAACCGTGGTTCCGTCCAGGCCGGCGAGCCGTACCAGAGGCTCCGGCTCCGAAAGCACACCGGGCGTCGAGACGAGCGTTTCGTGCAGCAATCGGCAGGCTCCGGCCGCGTCCTCGCCGTACTCTAGACCGACGGTGAACTTCGACCGCCGTAGACCGTCGGCGGTGAAATTCACGAGAGGCTCCGAAAAAACCTTGGCGTTGGGGATGAAAATGTCGCGCCCGTCCGAAGCCCGGATGTGGGTGTTCCGCAGATCGATCTCTTTGACGGTGCCTTCGAAGCCCGACGACTGGATGTAGTCATCGACCTGAAACGGCCGCTGAAACGCGAGGAAGAGGCCCGCCAGAAGGTTCTCGAAGATAGCGCGAAAGGCGAAGCCCACCACGATGGCGCTAGCCCCGCCACCGGCGAGCAGACCAGCAGCGGTGGTACCCAGGCCAACCAGGCCAAGGGCCATCGCCAGGCCGGCCACGATCACCGACCACGACGCCACACGCCGGATGATGCGCCGGCTGATTTCGGTCAAGTCCGAACGTGCCGACCAGCGGTAGACGACCGTGCCCAGCACCCTCCCCACGACGATCGCGACCAGCAGAACCAGCAAAGCGATCGCCGCCCGCGGCGCCATCCGCACGACGACTTCCCATTCCTGGTTCAGACTCTCGAGTAGTAAATCCATTCCGTCCCGCCAGTTCTCCAAGCCTACGGACTGACGCCAGAGCCGTCCAGGGCGTCGCCCAGCACGTCCGACGGCCGGCGCCGGCGCTCTTCGGTCCAGAGCACGCCGAGCGCAGCCAGCAGGAGCGCGAACGGCAGTACCGGCGACGCCCGCTTCCAGCGGCGCTCGAGCGCCGACCGGCCGGTCGCCCTCAGTTCGCCAGCGGCCCGAGTCGCGTCCCTTCGTTCGCCCCGGATCCAGCGCGCCCACTGGTCGCGATCCGCGACGTGAAACCAGGTGTCGGCGCCGTCGTCGGCGCGCAGCCGGTGCCAGCCGCTGACCCGCGGCCAGAGCCTCAGCGTCCAGCGGTTCGGATCCACGACGTCCTGGCGGACCGCGACCGAAACCGACCCAATGGAGTCTTCGAGCTTGACACGAGGAAGCGCGAGCCGTCGCGCGGGTACGTGGAGCCCCACCTCCAGCGGCCGATCGACCAGAATCGGCTCGTCCGGCAATCGCCAGAACTCGCTGTTGTCGGCACGCGCAAGCTCTTCGATCAGTCGTGACCACAGAGAGTGAAATGCCATGGACTCCCCTTCGAGCACCCAACGGTGGGTATCGCTCAGGAGCGAGACTCCGATGAAACCTCGGCCGAGCGAGATCTTCGAGGCCAGAACCCGACCCGCCGAATCGCGGACGATCGGCTGAGAAGCACCGCCGGCGCGGATCTCCCGGGCCGCGATGCGCAGCGCTGGCTCTAGTGACTTGCCGGCCCACCTCAGGCGCGCGCTGAGCTCGTCGACGTCACGGATCGCGGCCACGTCGAGACCACCGAATGGACCCCCGAGCCCACCCACGTCGCCGCCCGGGAGCAGCGCGAGAACACCCACGCTGTCTTCGGCGACTGCGGTGAGCAACTGCGTCCGTTCGCTCTTCCCCATGGCCACCAGCGTGCGCCGGTCGAGGATCACGAGGTCGAAGCCGGCCAGCGAATCCCGCCGGAGGCCGCCGAAGCGCGCGCTGTCGGCGTTGACGAACTCGGTTCGAAACCGATCCCGGCTCAGTCGGGTCCTCACCGTGAGCTCGCTCCCGGACTCCGCCAACCAGTTCTTGACATGCCGGACCTCGAAAGTGGGAGAGGCCTGGAGCCAGAGGATTCGACGCCGCGGCGGCTCGACCACAGAGACTCCGACCGGCTCGGCTGACACGACCTGATTCCTTGTGTCCAGGAGCTCGAGGCGGTAGAGGTGGCGTCCAGCTCTCTTCGGACGGACCTCGAGGCGCACCGCCTTCGATCGACCGGTGAGATCCACTCCTGGCCCATCTCCGGTGGGGCCGATCAGCCGTACAGCAGCCGGCGGCTCATCGCCCTCCAACCGGATGCGGAGCTCGAGCTCCTGCCCAAGGGCGATCGTCCGGGGCCACTGTGCCCACAGGTACGAGCCTCGCGCCGGGGTCGTGCTACGGACCCCGAACGGCAGCCGCTCGAGCTCCCAGGGATCGAGACCATCGCCCACGATCTCGAGCTCCTCGATCTCCGGATGATCCCGCGCGAGAAACGAAGCGTCGGGGATTGCCTGATATCCGGGTCGTGGGTCGGTCGCAAGCGAAAACCGCAGCCCGGGATCGTTCTCGCGTTCGAGACTCGGATCGATCGGATCGGCTCCGTCGGTCAGGAGAACCGCCTCCGTAGGCCGCACCGCTCCCGGCACTCGGAGACCGGCGAACAGCAACCAGAGAGAGAGCAGCGCAAGAGCCCAGACCCAGGTCCGCCAGGAGGGCCATCCAAGCCTGCGCTCGCGCAGAATCACGGCCATCAGGATCACGAACGCGAGCGTTGCCGCCACTATCAGCCAGGGATCGGCGAGCTCGAAGCGCACGAATTCGCTCATCGGCCCGGCTCTCCGCCTTCGGCGAGTGCGTCGAGATAGCGCTCGAAGGGAGGCGACGTCCGGAACTCAGAACGCCCGGGTTGCCGTTCCGGGTCGGGCAGACGGCGCCAGAGCTCCCGTCGAACGCGCTCGATTCCGGAGACGTCGAGCGGTCGCCCCGCGGCAAGCTGCGCTTCGAGCTCGGCGGCGGCCTCCAGCGCGGCCAGGTCGCTCGAAGCGAGCTCGAGCGCTCCACGCAAGAGCAATCGCCGTGCACTCCGGAGCGCCAGCTCCGCGTCCCGCCCGACCAGCTCCCCCACCTCGATCCGATCCAGGTCATCGATCACACTGTCTTCGAGAGGCCGCGCCGGCGCTCGTGTCCGGCTGACCGCGCGCCGGGCCCGCACTCCGGAGAGGTCGCCGGTGAGCCTGGTCTCGTCGGGATAGAGGGGCGGCGCTTCGAAGCCGACTTTCTGAACGTAGACCCGCGAGCGTTCCTGGGCCTCCTTGAGAAGTGTGAGCGCGCGGTACTCGAACGGCAGGGCGGGCCGAGGCTCGTTGGATCGCAACCGGCCTTCTGCGCCCCACATCTCGTTGAGCGCGGCGCGCATGCGCTCCCTCACCTCGCTGTCGAAGAAGGTGTTCAGGTCCTGGGGATCGTGCTCGTGTACGACGCCCTCCGGGAGCGAGCCGACCAGCTCACCGAGATCTTCGTCGTCCTCGAAGTCGAGGGCCTCTTCTTCCTCCGTCAAGGGCCGGCCGTCGACGAACTCCTGCCCCAGCAGGGCCCCGTAGCGCATCCGCAGCGCCCGCTGATCGAAACCGATCTCCTCGCTCCGGCGCTCGAACTCGACGATGCTCATTGAAGGCTCTTCCTTCAAGAGCCTCTCGGTGTCGAGGATGATCTGTCTCTGGCTCCGGAATAGGTCCGGGACCGCGAACCCCGGAATACCGGCGCCCAGGTCAATGCTCGCCGAAGGGCCGCCGGACCGCCGAACCACATGCGTCGCGCTCCGGCCGCGGTTGGGACTCGGCAAGCGGTTGTCCAGCGCCTCGACGTAGAAATAGAGCTCCGAACCCGGCACCACCCCCAGCGCCGCCAGGTCGAAGACTCTCGCATGCTCGCCGCGGCGGGTATTGCCGTCGCTGCGGGGAAATCGGAATCTGCGCTCGCGAAACTCCACCAGCTCGCCGGTTCCGGACGCGACCGTCGCCACCAGGGCGGTGCTCTCGACCGAATAGTCGTCCGAGACCTCGGCCGTGACGACCAGCCGGTCGGCTCCTTCCTCGGGTAGCAGGAGAAAGGGCTCGGGGCGGCTTACGCGGACCTCCGGCGGTTGATCGGGGATCACCTGCACGCGCGCGTAGCCGGTGCGCTCGACCTGGCCGCCCTCGCGGGCAATCGAAACGAAATAGAGACGTGTCGACTTGAAACTACGCCGGGCGCTCAGCACTTCGCCCTCCGGCTGCATGCCCAACTCGCCGTCGTCGAAGACGAGCTTCGCCGAAGACCCCTGTGCCAGGCCCGAGAGGCTCCAAGTCACGGTCGATCCTTGAGCGATCACTAGGTCGAAGGACCGCTTCGAAATCGACTCGACCGACGAGTCGAGACCCGTATAGTCCGGCGGTCTCACCTCCGCCGACAGGGACCAGCCGACGGCCAAGCCGGTGGCGGGGCGTCTCGCTACAGCGGGCCCCACCGGCTCCGACGAGCCCGGTGCCGCCAGCCAGATGGCCGCACACGCCGCCGCCCCCAAGGCAGCGAGCCGCCACAACGAGCGACCGGGCACCCCTCCGAGCTCCACCGAGTCGGCGGTGAGCCCCTCGGCGACGGCCAGCACCCGGCTTTTTTGAAGACGCGCGAGCGGGGTCAGCACCTGGTCGGGTGCCAGGAGCAGGTCCGAGCTCTCCTCGAGATCGGCGATCGACCTGTCGAGGTGCCGCACCAGAGCCGTGGTGCCGGGCCGATGACGCAGAGCGAGCCAACCGGTCGCCAGGGCAGCAGCAGCCGCCGCCGGCAGCCACCAAGCAGGAACTCGCGCCCAGACCAGGAGAATCACTTCCAGCGGAGCCACGGCGATCCCAACTAGCAGAACGGAGAGGGCAAGCCGCCTGCGCCTCCATCGGGCCGCAACCTCATCGAGGAGCCCCGGAAAGCCTTTGGGGTGGGTCACGCTCGCGCCCCCGATCGTCCGGCTCGGGATCTGTAGGCCACGACCCGCTCAGCCAGTAGAGTCAGCACCAGGAGACTCCACAATAGCGTCATCACCCTGCGATCCGCCTCACGTTGCCTTGGAAGTGCCGCGCGCGCCGTCGCCGGAGCCATGACCTGTGGGTCGATTCGGGAGCGGTCGGCTGGCACCCAAGCCCGCGAACTCTCCGGCACCGACGCCAGCACCAGATCCCCAAGCCACTCCAGAAACAGCGGCGACGCTACAAGGCCGGTCCAATCCGCCCGAAAGCGCGAAGCGAAGAGAAGCTCCGCCCGTTCGGGAGTCGGCTGAACCGCGAGGAGAGCACGGCCGCCGCCACCGGGCCTGTCGACGCTCCACAGCGCGCGCAGCGCCGCAGAGTCACTCCCGGGCGAGGCCGAACAGCGCCACGTCTCGAACCGAAGTGAGCGCACCTCGACCCACCCGGCGCAGTCTTCCCAGAGATCTCCGCCGTCCGCCAAGACGGTTCCACCGGCCCGGACGCTGGCCCGCGCTCGATCTGAGACCGGCTCCGGTGACAGCCAGACGACCAGTCCGTAGCTTGAAACTTCGAGCTCGTCGGGGCTCGGAAACCGGACCTCGGTCTCGATCGGAAGCTCGGCGGCGAGTGTCTCGAGAGCTGCCTTCAGATAGGCGGCGTCGGGCTCACGCCCCGGCCCCTCGACGATCGCGACGCGAATCGCAGGCTCGGCGGGCAACGGATGAGCGCTGGCGCTCGCCGACTCCCCAAAAAAGCCGATCGGCGCCAGCGACACGCCCGCCGGCGATTCGGTCAAATCCTCGGGACGGACCCGCTCGAAGCGTGTCCCTCCCGCTTCGCTTACCGCCAGCGTCACGCGCGGCGTGCCGGCCACCGCCGGCCTGATGCTTTCGATCCAACGGACAGCGTCGCCAGCGTCTGGATCGGACGCCCACACCCTCCAGCGCACCGACGCGGGCAATGCCGGCCTAGCGCCACGAATGGAGACCAGCCGATCGGCTACGACGAACTCGAGCTCGGCATCCGGCGCGGACCGCCACACCGCCTCGCGAGCCAGGGACCAGAGATCGGAGGCTCCCGGCCCGGCGTGAATCTCGGCGCCGTTCTCCGGAAGTAGCGGGAATCCGGGCGCGAACACGACAACCTCCCAGCCCACCGCGCGCCGCTCGGCCACCAGGCGACCGAGGGCTTCGGAGGGCTCGGTCCGGCCGATAAGTGCCGGATCGATCACCAGGCGTCCGGCGGCTCCCCCGGTCACCGGCCGCCAGCGCACCGGCTCGGCCAGGATCAGGGTGAGCAAAGCGAGCGCCAGACATCGCAGCGCTAGCAGAACCGGCTCGGTGAGCCGCAGCCGCCGGGCGCTACGGCTCGAGGAGGCGGCCAGAAATCGCGTGCTACCGAGAAGCAGCCGCGGACTCCGCCCGCGACTGATGAGATGAATGGCGATCGGCACGAGAATCGCCGCCATCCCCCACAGCCAGCCGGAAGACGTCCACTCGAACATCAGCCGGCGCCCCGACGCCGCAAGAGAAAGTGCCGCAGAGCATCATCGAGCGGACGGTCCAGAGTGAACAGCTCATAGGTCTGGCCGAGCCCGGCGATTCGAGACCTCCACCGGGTGAGGAACTCTCCCAGCCGGCGCCGGTAGTCACGCGCCAGTGTCGCCGCATTGCCCCGGAGCGTGCGTGCGGACTCGAGATCCTCGAACTCGAAGTCGCCCTGCCAGGGCCACTCGAGCTCCTGGCGTCCCATGATCTGGAGCACGATGAGCTCGTGGCCCAGGGCGGACCAGGTATCGACGCTCCGGCTCAGCTCGTCGTCCTCCTCATAGAGATCGGAGATCAAGACCACGATCTCGCGCTCGCGTGTGTTGAAGCAACCATTGCCTTCTCGATAGAGATTGGGCAAGCCGCCGTCGGCAAAAGCCCGCTCGAGGCGGTGCAAAATGCGCGGCAGCGTCGATCCTCGGAGGCTCACCGGAACCTCGACGGAGCCGCCACCGGCCAGCAGATGGAGTGCGACTCGATCTCCCTGCCGGTCCGCCAGAAATGCCAGAGAAGCGGCTAGGAACCGCGCGTAGTCGAGCTTGCTGATGCCATCCTCGGCATAGGCCATGGAGGCCGACGCGTCGACGATCACACGCACGATCACGTCGCGCTCGACCTCGGATTCGCGAATGAAGAAACGACCCGACCGCGCGAACAGCTTCCAGTCCAGCCTCCTCGGATCGTCGCCTGGCTCGTAACCGCGGTACTGCTGGAACTCGACACCCGCTCCTGGCCGCAGGTCCTTGTGCTCGCCCGACAGGAAGCCTTCGACGACGATCGAAGCGACCAGGCGCAGGTCGTGAATCGCGCTGAGAGTAGCCGGCGCCAGGAACCGGCTGGTGGCGACCGCCATGACCTCTCAGCGGCTCCGCACGACGACTCAGGCCAAAGGCGCCGGCGGTCTCGGCGTCGCGCTCACCACCGATTCGGCGATTCGATCCGGCGTCACCCGCTCGGCCTGCCCTCGGTAGTTGACCACCAGGCGGTGTCGAAGCACCGCGGGGACCACATCGACGAGGTCGTCCTCGACCACCGAGAATCGTCCAGCCAAGAGAGCGCGGGCCTTGGCGGCCAGGATCAATGACTGGCCGGCGCGTGGACCGGCGCCCCACTCGACGAAATCGTTGACCTCTGGCACCGTCGAGGCGCCGTCGGCACTCGTCGGGCGGGTGGCGCGCACCAGCGCCGCGGTCCACTCGACCAGCGCCCGACTAGCGTGCACCTGGCGCACCAGGCTCTGGAGACGCAGGACCTCCTCGCCGGTCATGATCGGCTGGACTTCGGGCGCATGGTCTCCGGTCGTGGATTCCAGGATGCCCACCTCGGTTTCGATGTCCGGATAGCCGACGCGCAGCTGTAGGAGAAAGCGGTCCAGCTGTGCCTCAGGCAACGGATAGGTGCCGGTCTGCTCGATCGGGTTCTGCGTCGCCAGGACGAAGAACGGACGGTCGAGCGGATAGGTCCGGCCGCCGTAGGTGACCTCGTATTCCTGCATCGCTTCGAGCAGTGCCGACTGGGTCTTGGGTGGGCTGCGATTGATCTCATCGGCGAGAACCAGGTTGGCGAAGATCGGACCGCGATGAAACCGGAACGCGCGCTCGCCGGCCTCCGCGTCCGCCAGGATCTCGGTTCCGACGATGTCGCTCGGCATCAGATCGGGCGTGAACTGAATGCGCTTGAACGAAAGGTGAAGAGCCTGCCCCAGCGTGCGCACCATCAGGGTCTTGGCCAGGCCCGGAACGCCCTCGAGCAGACAGTGGCCACTCGCCATCAAGGCGACCAGAAGATGCCCCACGACCGTGTTCTGACCGAGAATCACCTTCCCGATCTCGCTCTCGAGCGAAGACAGCTTGCCGAGGAGCTCGGCGACCTCCGTTTCGCTCAAGCCACTTTCGTCCGAAACCGGTTCCGCTGCTTCGAGTTCCGCCATCAGTTATCTCAAGCCGTCATGGCGTGGACGACGATATTCACCCCGAACTTGGTGTTGTCTTCGGCCAGCCAACGCTTGTTGCGATAGTCGTAGTCCCACTCGCAACCGTAGTCCTTGTTGCTGTACAGGACCCCGATGCGGCCGTCAATTTCGATCGCCTTGAGGTAGTCGTGCACCAGATCGTCGCCCCAGCCGTTGAGCTCGAAAGAGGTCGTGGGTGGACCATCCTCGAACTCGAAGAAACTCCGGTAGATCTCGTGATCGTTGGGGATCTTATGCAACGCGCGGCGACCGAAGATCTCGACCATCTGCGACTCGAAGGACCTCGCGAACATGCCATCGACGTCATGATTGCAGTCGTCCACGAAAACAAAGCCGCCGTTGGTGACGTAGCGCTCGAAGTTCTCCCGCTCGCCGCTGTCGAACTCGACCAGCCGGTGGCCCGCGAGGTAGGTAAACGGGGCAGACAGCATGCGGCGGTCCCTAAGCGGCACGACTTTCTCGTCGGGATCCACTCGGATGGTGGTGTACTCGATCAGCGAATTGAGCAGGTTCGAAGGCATCCGCTGATCGACATCCCAATCCCCGGAGTCGTACTGGAGACGAGTGAAGACGAAGTCGTACATGGTCAGCAAGTGGCGAAAAGGCTCAATCTGGCGAAACCTCGCCCATTGTCATTCCGAGCGCAGCGAGGAATCCCTCGTTGGCAGTCCGAGAGTCTCCATGGGAACCTGGTTCGAGGGGTTCTTCGCTGCGCTCAGAATGACAGATCCGAGAAATTCGGTGACTCGAAACTTCGACTGGGACTGAAGTTCGCAAGCATCGCGGTTTCCGGACCTGGATAGTCGCCGAAGATGTCGCTGAATTCAAGGCGCGGCGAGTAAGGGCGACGCAGGCGTACACGCAGTACGTCGAGGAGCCCGAACGATGCGGCAACGCAGAAGGCACCGGCATATCCGGCGACTACACAGCGTCCGACAGTGAAGAAAAGGTGAAGTCGCGTATCTTCATGGGCGGAATCAACGACCCGTTCATCCGCATCGGCTTACCCAGAGCCTCCAGATTGTTGAGCATGATCACCGGGCTCTCGTTGAAACGCATGTTCTTGATCGGGAAGGCGATCTTGCCGTCTTCGATGAAGAAGGTCCCGTCGCGAGTCAGGCCGGTGTACAGGAGAGTCTGAGGATCGACGGTGCGAATGTACCAAGTGCGCGTCACCAGGACGCCCCGCTTGGTGTCCTTGACGAGATCCTCGATCCCGCCCTCTCCTCCTTCCATCACACCGTTGGCCGGAAACGGAATCGCGGGCACCTCCTTCTTGTCGGCCCAGAAGCGCGAGTAGTACATGTTCTTGACGACGCCCTTTTCGATCCACATGGTCTTCTCTCGCCGCCGACCGTCGTTGGCCCAGGGCGATTCCGGAATCTCGGGGCGGCTCGGATCCGAGTAGAGGGTGACCCGCTCGTCGACAATCTTCTCGCCGAGCTTGTTGCCTCCGCCGGGCTTCGAAAGGAAGCTGCGTCCCTCGTCGGCCTGCCGGCCGTCGAAGTTGAACATCATCCGGCGCAGCAGGCCCACGGAGGCCGCTGGCTCCAAAATGACCGTGTACTTGCCGGGCTCGATGGCCTTGGCGTCGCGCGACAGGATCGCCTTGTCGATAGCGATCTGCGAGGCCTTGGCGGTGTCGAGCCTGTCGAGGTCGTTGTAGTCGCGGGTCACGTAGCCCGAGCCCTTGCCGTCCTCCGTGCGCACGGTCACCGAGAAGTCGATGTTCGTGTACGGATAGTAGGCCGCTAGTCCCTTACTGTTCATCATCGCCTGGAAGCCGGTCGTGTCCTCCATGAAGCCCGCGGCGACCAGTTTCTTGTCGCGAGACGGTCCGATCGAGTTCGCCGCCGCGGTCGCGCGATAGGCCGGCGTGATCCCGGCGGTGGAGTCGAAATAGCCCTTCGACTCCAGGTACTCCTGCGGACCCAAGACCTCCATGAACTCGGGATTCTCGGGCGCCAGCTTGGCCAATTCCTCGGCACGCCGAACCACCTTCTCCAGGGAGGCGTCGTCGAACTCGTTGATCGTTGCGGTCCCCATCCGCTTGCCGAAATTCGACTGCACGACCAACGTCATGTCGTCGACGCTGCCGCTGGTCGACACCGTGTTGCGCGCGTAGCGGATGTTGCCGTTGGTCTCGCCGTTCAGGTTTGCTTCGCAGCCGTCGGCCTTCGAGTAGCCCAGCACCTTGCTGAGGATCGCCTTGGCTTCGTCTTGACTGAGAATCGTCATCTGATTTCCTCCGGATCCCGGGCTAGAGCTTGCGCTCGGTATTGATCACGTTGACGCCGTCGAAGCGTGTCGTAGGGCAGCCATGCGAGACCGCGCTGATCTGCGAGGGCTGGCCCTTGCCGTCGAAAAACGAGCCGTTGAGCCGGTAGTCGCGCTGGTCACACACCGCAACGCAGGAGTTCCAGAACTCCTGCGTATTGGACTGATACGCAACGTCCCGGAGCATGCCGGTGATCTCGCCATCTTTGATTTCGTAGAACAGCTGGCCGCCGAACTGGAAGTTGTAGCGCTGCTGATCGATCGAAAAAGAACCGTCTCCGATAATGTAGATGCCCTTCTCCACCCCCTTGATCATCTCGGCGACCGAAAGCTCTTCCTTGCCGGCGCCCAGCGAGACGTTGGGCATTCTCTGGAACTGCACCGAGCTCCAGCTGTCGGCATAGCAGCAGCCATGCGACTCCTTCTCGCCCAGGATATGGACCTGGTCGCGAATCGCCTGGTAGTTGACCAGCACGCCGTCCTTGACCAGATCCCACTTCTTGCACGCGATGCCTTCGTCGTCGAAGCCGACGGCTCCTAGCGAGCCGACCTGGGTCTTGTCGGCGAACAGATTGACCTTGTCCGAGCCGTACTCGAAGTCTCTGGCCTGCCATTTGTCGAGCGTCGCGAAACTGGTTCCCGCGAAATTGGCCTCGTAGCCAAGCACCCGGTCGAGCTCCAGCGGGTGTCCCACCGACTCGTGGATCGTGAGCCAGAGATGGGTCGGATCGAGCACCAGGCTGTACTTGCCTGGCTCGACCGACTTCGCGGTGTGGATCTCCTTGGCCTGCTTGGCGGCGGCCACCGCGTCTTCGACCATGTCGTAGCTGTTGCGGTAGAGCGGCGTTACAGCGGCGATCTTGTCGTCGTCCTTGCCATCCAGGTACTCCCATCCCATTCCCACCGGCGCGCTCAAGGCGTTCCTGGTGCGGAACTTGCCGGTCTCCATGTTGACCGAGGTCACCACGAAGTTCGGCCAGATGCGATGGACGTCCTGCTCGATGTAGGAGCCGTCGGTGGAGGCGAAGTACTTCTGCTCGTTGACCAGAAACAAGAACGAGTTGACGAACTGAGCGCCGTTCCGCATCGCGGCGTCGTTGACCGACATGAGCAGCTCGACTTTCTCCGAAATCGGGACCTCGATCGCGCTCCGCTTGATCGGCGTCTTCCAGGACACCTCCCCCACTCCCTTCGCCGGAGCCAGCTTCACCGGCTCCTTCTGGATCTTGGCGTTGGCCTTGGCGATGGCGACCGCGCTCTCCGCGGCCTGCGCGATCGAGTCCTTGGACACGTCGGAGCTGGCAGTGAAGCCCCAGGTGCCGTCGGCTATCACTCGAACTCCGGTGCCGTAGGACTCGGTGTTTACGATGTTCTGGACCTTGTCCTCTCGGGTGATCACGAACTGGTTCAGGTACCGCCCGATTCGCACGTCGGCGTAGCTCGCGCCTTTGGCGGTCGCTGCGTTGAGCGCCGCATCGGCCAGGGTCTTGCGATCCGCGCCCGGAATCGGGGTCGTCGCGCCGTACAGCCCGCGCGGATGGCCCATCACCGGGATCACCAGGGACCCGATTCCGATGCCGCTCAGGCGAAGAAAGTCTCTTCTATCCAAGGTCGCCTCCTATTCGAATGTCGATGAGCGCGAATCCGGTCGATTCCCGCTTCCGGCTACTACGCGTAAATCAAGGCTGTGGTTCTGCATGGGCCCGTAATTCTAGCAACCGTCCAGGCCTGGCGCACCGACGCTTTTTTGGAATCCACATGGCTGACGGGCCAATTATTTGGACGCCTGAGTCGCCGCCGGGCGTCGGTCCACCGATCCGCTTCGATTCGAGCTCGCCGCCCGAAACTCCAGCCCCGGCTTGCGGTTTTCGCGTTTGCGCCCGAGCTCAGGCGCGCAGGCCGGCTCTCGTGGCACAGGGCTTGCTCCAAAAAGGGGGCGAGAGGAGATCGCGAGAAACCACCGACCACATTCTGGACGACAGGATCCCGATCTACCAATCGCAAGCCAAGCCCGGATCCCCGGGTTTACACGCCCAGCCCTTTCCCAGCCACGACCCTCCTCCTCCCCGCTGGCCCCGCAAGGCGGCCAGCCCCCGCCTCGTCCGCATGTCTCAAGTCGGTACAATCCCGGCAGGAGGCCATCGGATGCTGGAACCACAGAGCCAGAGCGCCGCTTCTGGACAAACCCGATTGGACGAGGCCGTCTCCGACCTGAATGCCGCGAAGCAACGCTGGCTCGAGCTCCCCGTGGCTCGCAAGATCGAGTACGCCCATGGCCTGCTCGAGGGCACGGTGCGCACCGCCGCCGGCCAGGTCGAAGCGGCCTGCGAGGCCAAGGGAGTCGCCGCAGATTCTCCGGTAGCGGGCGAAGACTGGATCGGCGGTCCCTACATCGTCACTCGGCTCCTGAGGCTGCTGATCGACAGCCTCGAGGATGTCGGGAAGCACGGCTCGGTTCGAATCGATGGCTCTCGCGTGCGAGCCGGAGATCGGGGTCGGGCGGTGGTCGACGTCTTCCCGTTGTCGACCTACGACAAGCTCCTTTACACCGGCTTCAAGGCCGAGGTGTGGATGCGGCCGGACGTTACGCCGGCCAACCTCGCCGATCACATCGGCGGCGTCTACACGGCGAGCGATTCCCGCTCCGGCGTCGCTCTGGTGCTCGGTGCCGGCAACGTCGCCAGCATCGCCCCTCTCGACGTGGTGCACAAGCTTTTCTTCGAAGGTCGGGTCGCGCTGCTCAAGCTGAACCCGGTCAACGACTACCTGGCGCCATTTTTCGAGGACGCCTTCGCCGAGCTCATTCGGGACGGTTTCGTGCGAATCGTCACCGGCGGCGGCGCCGTCGGCGCCTACCTGTGTCAACACGACGGCATCGACGAGATCCACATCACCGGCAGCGCACGGACGCACGATCTGATCGTGTGGGGGCGCGGAGGCGACGCGGACGAGCGCCGCGCCGCCGGCCGCCCGCTGCTCGACAAGCCGATTACCAGCGAGCTCGGCAACGTCAGCCCGGTCATCGTCATGCCCGGCCGCTGGAGCGACACCGAGATCAGGTTTCAGGCGGAGAACCTGGCGACGCAGATGACCCAGAACTGCGGCTTCAATTGCAACGCCACCAAGGTCATCGTGACCCAGGAGGGCTGGGACCAGCGGGAGGCACTGCTCGACGAGCTGCGCACGGTGCTGAGCGCCCTGCCGCCGCGCCCGGCCTATTACCCGGGCGCCGCCGAGCGGCACGCGCGGTTCCTCGAAGCCCACGACCGCTCGGAGTCTCTGGGTACTCGGGCCGCCGAGTCGCTGCCGGCAGTCTTGATTCCGGGGCTCGACCCCGAGAGCCAGGCTTTGGCCTTCCGGGAGGAGTCGTTTTGCGCCGTGACCTGCGAAACGGCGATCCCCGGCTCGAGCCCGGCGGAGTACTTGAGAGCCGCAGTGGAGTTCGCCAACGACCGCCTCTACGGCACGCTCAACGCAGGCCTGATCGCGGATCCCCGGACCCGCCGTGAACTTCGAGGCGAGATCGACCGGGCGATCGCGGACCTGCGATACGGAGCGGTCGGAATCAACCAGTGGCCCGCGATGGCCTACGCATTCGGCTCGACCCCATGGGGCGCTTTCCCGGGGCACACGCTCGCCGACATTCAGAGCGGCATCGGCAGCGTCCACAACACCTTTCTGTTCAACCGGCCCGAAAAGAGCGTGGTCGAGGGCCCCTTTCGTGTGTTCCCGAAGCCGCCCTGGTTCGTGTCGCACAGGAACGCGGCGGCGGTCGGCCGCCGGTTGGTGGAGTTCGAGGCCCACCCGAGCCCGGCGAAGCTGCCCGGAATCGTGCTGGCCGCGGTTCGCGGCTGATGGCGGTCACCGGAAGGCGCCTGCGCCGAGCGGCGCCTCTATGACGCCCGCTGGACGTAGCTGCCGTCTTCGGTGGAGACCTGGATCTTCTCGCCGCGCTTGATAAACGGTGGCACCTGGATGATCAATCCGGTCTCCAGGGTCGCGTCCTTGGTGACATTGGTGGCCGTGTTTCCCATGTTCGGGTTGTCGATGGTCTCGACTACCTCGAACACCATCTTCTGCGGCAGCTGCACGCCGATCGGGTTGCTCTCGTAGGTGGTTACCTCGACCTCGGCGTTCTCGACAAGGAAGTTCGCGGCATAGCCCAGCAGGTCTGACTCGACGGTGACCTGGTCGTAGGTGCTGGAGTCCATGAACACGAAGTCTTCGCTCTGCTTGTAGAGGTACTGCATCTTCTGGACCTGCACGTCGGCGGTCTCCATCTTCGATCCCGCTCGCACTGTGTGGTCGATGACCTTGCCGCTGACGATGCCCTTGAGCTTGAAGCGAACGAAGGCGCCCCCTTTCCCCGGCTTGTGATGACGCCTCTCGATGACGGTATATAGATCACCGTCCAGCAAGAGCTTGGTGCCGGAGCGACACTGATTCGCGTCGAGCATGCCCATTTGAGAAATCTCCTCGAAGGTGGAGTTGTCGTGTCCGAGTCGGCTTGGCTAACGCCGCTGCGCCTCCGCCGCACTCTCGTGGCCGTATTCTCGCAGAAGGCCCTCAAGGAGGGAAAGCAGTCGGCGCCCATCGAAGGGCTTGGCGAGAAACGCCGAGGCGCCGGCGGACGCCAGCCGATCGGCCACCTCAGCACGTGGTTCTTCGCTGCTCATGATCCAAGGGATCTCGGTCCGCCGCACCCGCGCGCTTCGCAATTTGTCGCTCTGCTCGAGCGCGGCCAGATCGGCCACCACCGCGCACACGCGAGCGGCCTCGCGGCTCAACAGCTCCGCCGCCTCGCCAGCGCTGCGCGTCCCGATCAAGTCGAAGCCGCGACTCGACAGCACGCCGTCGAGGACCGCCAGGATTGCCGGATCCGGATCCAGCACGATCACCGCCGGATCGGCTCCGTCGGAACCGGTCGCGGCCAGCGCCCCCATGGCAGGAGCGATGGACCGCACTCTCATCTCGCTCTCGGCGGCCGGCAGCAGGATCCGAATCGCCGTGCCCGAGGAATCCGAATCGACCTCGATGACACCATTATGCCCGCGCACGACGCCCAGGACCGCGGCCAGTCCCAGGCCCCGGCCCGCGAACTTGGTCGAGAAGAAGGGATCGAAGATCCTCTGTAGCGCCGTTGCGTCGATGCCGGAACCCGAGTCCCTGACCTCCAGCAGGCCGTAGCGGCCGCGAGGAACGGACTTGCGAATGGGACGGTAGCCGCGTGTCTCGGAAGCCTCGTCCAATTCGACGGTGCGAGTCTCGAGCTGAACCACCCCGACGTCGTCACCGATCGCCTCGAAGGCATTGTCGAACACCGCGCGGAGCATTTGCCGGACCAGCGCGTCGTCAGCAAAGATCTCGGTCGGCCCGGATTCGAAGGTCGTGCGGACCTCGATCTGATCCTCGACTCCGGCGCGCATCTGGCTGAGCTCCGCCTGAACGATCGCGCTCAGATCGACCGAGCGCCGGTCGAGCGCACCGCCGCCCGCGTAAGCGAGCATCTGCGCAGTCAGCTTTGCGGCCCGCCTCGCCGAGGAGTCGATAGCCTGTAGCGCTTCGTAGGCACCGCTCTCGTCGCCGATCTGCGACATGGCCAATGACGAGTTGCCGAGAACGATCATCAGGAGATTGTTGAAGTCGTGCGCGATGCCCCCGGCGATGAGGCCCAGACTCTCCATCTTGCGCGCCTGTTGAATCTCGTTCTGGAGTCTCAGTGCACGTTCCTCGTCGCGAGCGCGGGTGATCGCATTGCCGAAGACGCTCGCGCCGATGTGGGCCACCGCCTGGTCCTCTCGGCGCCAGTCCCGCTCGGCTTCGACCGACTCGACCGTCAGCAGTCCCAGCAGCCCACGCCGGCCGAAGACGGGAACCGCGGCAACCGAGCCACTCTCGCTACCGAGGAGCTCGACCAGCTCTTCGCACACCGGATCCGCTAGATCGGTGAGGTTCGAGACCGTCACGGTCTCGAACTGCTCGAGCCGTGAGCGCAGTCGAGGGGCGGCGGCAGCCGGCCGCTCGTCCGATCCGGACTCGAGCCGCGACCAGCTGCTGACCCGCTCGAAGTTCTGTCCGTCCTCCTGTAGCAGAAAGAAGCTGAGCCGCCCGCAGTCCAGAAAACCGGCCATCTCACTCATCGCGCCTTCGATCGTCGGAAGGACCTGTTCCGAGCCGGTGTCGATGAAACGGGTGGAGATCGCGACCATGAGTTGTTCCTGATCGACCCGTCTCTCCAGAGCCCGCTGGGCAGCCACTTGCAGGGTGACGTCCCGGGCGAGACCGCGTACCACGACCGGGCCGTCGTCGTCGTCCTTGAGTGTATTGTGGAACTCGAGGGTCTTGACTCTGCCCCGATCGTCGATCAGATCCATGGGGCCGCGAAACGAGCCGCTGTCGCGAATCGTATCGAGGTAGGCCTGCCAGCCTTCAGCCGATTCCGCGGTAAGAAGGCTATCGAACTCGCCGCCCACGAGGTCCTCCTCGGTGAAGCCCAGCGAGCCGACAAAGGCATCATTGACGGACAACACCCTGCCGCGGAGATCGTGAGTCCAGATCAGGTCGGCGCTATTCTCCACCAGATCGCGATATCGCGCTTCGCTCTCGCCAAGCGCTTCGGCGGTGCGGCTATGCGCCTCCGCCTCGGCCTCCAAGGCCTTGTTGGAAGTCCGGAGCAGCTTCTGGGCGACGTATTGGGCTCGAACGAAGAAGGCGGTCATGAATCCCAGCGAGGACAGGGCTCCCAGCCGATTGAACAGGCTTTGCAGCGCTTGCGTGTCTGCTGGGATGAGCGACTGGGTCATCTCGGGCGGAATCAACCAGAAGCCGATCGTCGCGACCAGAACCAGGGCCAGAAACACCAGGAGTGCCGTCAGATCCACCAGAAACGCGGCCGCCAGCGGCACCACGAATAGCCAACCGAAGCTCGGGTCGTAGAAGCCACCGGAATGGAAGATCGCAACCAGCAGCAGAGCGAGTAGGACCGATGCCGAGACATAGCCCGCGATCTTGATCCGCCCGGTCCGATAGAGAAAGACCAGATTCAGGCCGACCAGGCCGAGCGCCGCCAGCAGTGACCAGAAGATCAGCGTGGCCCCGAGGCGCCAGTACTGAATCAGGAACAGGAGGCCCACCATCATGATCGCCAGATTGCTCGCGGCGATCAGCCGGATGGGGCGCCTCAGCGCTCGCAGCCGGGCGACTTCGCCGGTGGATTCGGCGCCGCGCCGAACCCGGGCCTTGATATCGCTAGCCATAGCCATACCGAACTCGGGTAACGAATACAATTCTAGCAGTCCGCCCTCAGCTCGGCGCCCATTCCGGGATGGGCTCTTCGGCCGACGGCTGAGCCGGCTACTCGGGCAAGGTCACGGCGACCTTGCCGGCCTGCCAGGAGACGGTCTCCATTGCAGCTCCGCTGGAATCAAAGGCATTTCTACGCTTCAGGCGGAAAAGCTTCTTGCCGGCGACCCCCAGACCGCGAAACTCGAGGGTCAGAAGATGCCCCGAACCGCTCACGCCCTCGACCTCGCCCTTGCGGCTCAGCCCGACGATCACTTCTTTGCCGGTCTGGCGGACCAACAGGATCGTCTCCTGCCCGGTCTCACCGCTCAGAAAGGGACCTTCGACGAACACCGTCGAGCGCGATTTAGGGAACTTGAGCAGCTTCTGGGAAAACTGCAATGCGAAGCCGAGGCCGTAGAGATCGGTGACCTCGTTGACCCAGATTTCGATTCGCAGAAGGCCCTCGGGGTCCGTGCTGCCGGTACCACGTAGGTAGATCGTCTCGAGGCCCGGAGTGCCACCGGCCTTGAACTCGATGCCGCCTGAAACCGGCTCCTGCGTTCGGGCAGCCGTGGCTCCGAATGCCAACAGCAGCAGTGCGGCCAGAATCGGGTTTCGGCGCCGGCTCGACATGGGCTCAGATTATCAACGCGGATGCGCCAGAACGCTAGCCACCGATGTAGGACATCTCGATTCGATCGACGGGATCGCTCGCCGCCGACCGGATCTCCGAGTAGCGATCGTTCCGGGCCCTCCACCGGCCGGCAACCAACCTCAGAAGCTCGGCGTCGGTTGCGCTCGCGCGCAACGGACCGCGCAGGTCCAGCCCCTTGGATGCGAACAAACAGGTGAACAGCTGGCCGTCGGTCGATAGCCGGGCCCTCGAGCAGTCGGCGCAAAAAGGCTGCGTTACCGACGCGACGATGCCGATCTCGGCCGACCCGTCGACCAAGCGGTACCTGCGCGCCACCTCGCCCGGATAGTCCGCGGCCACCGGCTCCAACGGGTGAACGTCGCCGATCCGAGCAAGAATCTCCTCCGCCGGCACCACCTCCTCGACGCGCCAGCGATTGGTCGTGCCCACGTCCATGAACTCGATGAAACGGACAATATGGCCGCTGCCACGGAAGTGGCGCACGAGATCGAGGATCGCATCCTCATTCGAGCCCCGGCGGATCACGGTGTTGATCTTCAAGGGCGTGAGACCGGCGCGCTCCGCCGCCGCGATGCCAGCGAGCACGCGCTCGACCGGCGCCCCGGTGTCACCCATCTCCCGATGAACAGCGTCGTCCAGGGAATCCAGGCTGACCGTGACGCGGTCGAGGCCCGCCTCGGCCAGAGTCGAGGCCTGCTCCGCGAGCAGGACGCCGTTGGTGGTCAGAGCGAGATCCGCGCCTTCGAGAGCCGCGAGCATCGAGACGAGCTGCTCGAGATTGGTTCGCAGCAAGGGCTCGCCTCCGGTGATCCGAAACTTGCGCGCGCCGAGCTGGTCGAAGATCCGGGCCAGCCGCAGGATCTCCTCGAACGTGAGGATCTCCTCCCTGGGCAGGAACGGATAGTCGGGCCCGAAGACGTCCCTGGGCATGCAGTAGGTACAGCGGAAGTTGCAGCGGTCGGTCACCGAGATCCGCAAGTCGCGAAGTGGCCTGCGCAGCTTGTCGACGGGTGTGGCGCTGCTGCGAGCCTCCGGCGCGATAGTGTTGGGCGGCTCGAATGTCACGGCGTGATTCTAACGACTTCCGGGGCGGGGGTGGCTGCGACCCGCGCCCGGCTCCCGACGGCCGCGCCGCCGGTGTTCGGCTGGGCCTGCGGGTGCTCACCGCCCTCCTGACGCTGGCCGGCGGCCCGGTATTGGCCCAAGATCCGGCTCCGGCGCCGCCTTCGCCCGCAGCGTCCGGGCCGCCCGAGCGGTTCGGCGAGACCATCGACGTTCGAATCCTGAATCTGGAGGTTCAGGTGCGCGACTCGCAGGGCCGATTCGTCACCGGGCTGCCGCCGAGCGCATTTCGAGTGCAAGTCGGACCGGACGTGGTGCCGATCGCGCACTTCGACGAGGTCAAGCGCGGGGATCCACGAGAGCCGATGGCCGTGGAGTTGGCGCCGGTCATCGACCCCCTGACCCGGGAGCTCGAAGGCTCGAACTACCTCTTCTTTCTGGACAACGAAGTCACCCTCAAAGCGCGGCGAAACTTCGTCCTCAAGTTCCTGCGCACCGAGCTGGATCGACTCGAGCCCGGAGACCGCGCCTCGGTGGTCGCGTTCGACGGCAAGCAGCTCGAGGTACTGAGTGAGTGGTCCGACTCGGTCGAGGCGCTCGACCGCACCTTCGGCCGGGCCATGACCCTGCCCGCCAACGGCATTCGCCACCTGGCCCGCAGGCGAATGCCCGGTTTCATCGCCAACTGGGAAGGCAACGCCTCGCGCCGATCGGTGCTGGCCGCGGCCGCCGCGATGCGCTCTCTTCCCACGCCGCCCGGGCGCAAGGTCCTGATTCTGGTGGCGGGAAGCTGGGACCCGATCGAGCTCTCTCGGGCGGATACGTTCGCCTCCTGGTGCGTCTCGGGAGACTGCGGAGGTCTCCGCGTGCTGCGTGTGCTGACGGACACCGCGAACTTCCTCGACTATTCGATCGTCGCGGTCGACGTGGAAGGAAGGGACGTCGACCTCGACTGGCAGCGGGAGAAACGGCTCCAGGAGGTTCTCACCTACCTGGCGCAGGAGACCGGCGGCGAGGTCCTGCTCAACGGCGAGCGCAGGCGGATGCTGGCCCGCGCCGCCCAGGCAGGCTTGAGCTACTACTCGATCGCCGTCTATCCGCCCGCCGACCTCGCGGACCTCCGGCTCGGAGTTCGAGTGCTGGTCGACGTCGAGGGTCTGACCGCGTACACCCAGGGCAGCTTCGTCGACCTCAGCCGGCAACACGACGAACAGCTGGAAGTGCTCAATGCTCTCCTCTTCCGCAACAAGAGTCTCGGCGGCTTTCCGGTCACCGTCGGTCCGCCGGGACGGCTGCGCTCCGGCCGCGCCGCAGTTCCGGTGACCATCGCAGTGCCGCTTGCCGAGCTCGAATGGCTGCCTACGGAAGACGGTTTCGCCGCCCGCTACGAGATCCAGATCGCCACTCAGGACGCGCGCGACAACGCCAGTGCGGTCGAGACGGAAACGTTCGAGATCCGACGGGTAGCAGTTCCGGGCCCGGCCGACTTCGAGTTCGTCGAGCTCGAGGTCAACGTCCGCAGGCGCAAGCAGACCCTGTCGGTGGTGATCCGGGATCGGCAGGGGGACGCGGGTCTCTCGGTGGTCATGCCTTTCGAGCCGAGGCCCAAGAAGTACAAGAAACGAATCGCTGAATCCGCCGACGCCGACGCGTCGTAGACTACGGGCATGAGGACGCTTGCTCTCGGGCTCGGCGCCGCCGCCCTTGCCCTCGGCTCAGTAACGGCTATTGCCGCGGCCTCAGCGGACACACCGCCGCCGGGCGTGGAGCAGGTGATACCTCGGGGCAGGATCGCGGCGGTCTTCGAGCCCGAGTTCGTGTCCGCGGCAAGCGCCGAGATTCCCCGCGACGCCTGGATCCTGGGTGTCGCGATCGACGGCGAGGCGAGAGCCTACAGTCTCAACCTGCTGAATTCGCACGAAGTAGTGAACGACCGGATCGGCGAAAAGTCATTCGCCGCCGTCTGGTGACCGTTGGCGAATACGGCCGTAGTCTACGACCGCGACATCGATTCCAGGATCCTCAACTTCGAAGCCTCCGGAGCGCTCATGAACGCTTCGCTGATCATGCGCGATCGTGAGACCGACAGTTGGTGGTCGATCATGACCTCGACGGCGATCGGCGGGGTGCTCGACGGCGCGCAGCTGGACGAGCTTCCGGTCGGCGAAAAGACGACCTGGGGAGACTGGGTGGACCGATATCCCCAATCACTGGTTCTCTCGGTCGGCGGCACCGAGCATCGGGAGAACAACGCATACGACAGTTACTTCGCCTCCGACGAGACCTTTGGCAACATGGAGATCTCGGATCTTCGGCTCGGGCCCAAGGAGCCCATTTTCAGCTTCTGGCTCGACGGCAAGACCTATGCGGCTCCCCATGAGGCGTTCCCGGGCGGTCGCCTATTCGAGCTGCCCGGCGATCCGGATCGCAAGATCCTGCTCTATCGCGAGGCCGGTTCCCCAATGTTCGCTTCCACCCGAGCCTGGGTCGTCGCGGCCGCGGCGGGCGACATCGCTTCGCTCCTCGCCGCCTCCAAGGCGGACGGCTTCACCGGCACGCCGTTGGACGGGTTCGACACGTTCTGGTACAGCTGGATCTCGGTCAACTCGGACTCGATTCTTCTGCGTTGAGCGAGCAGGAGCTCTACCGGCGCAGCGCCGGTGTGCAAATCAAGCCCGTCGGCCGCTCGGTGGCCGCCTTTGTGCGCGAGCAGAAGGCGCTTCATGTCCTCAACCCGACCGCTCGTCTGATCCTCGAGTACCTGGACGAGCCCGCGAGTCGTGAGGAACTGATATTGATGCTCGCAGAAGCGACCGACGGCCGCGAGGAGGACATTCGATCCGACCTCGACGAGGTGTTGGTCTCGTTTATCGAACACCGGCTGATCGAGCGCACCCCTTGAGTGTCTTCGAGCTCGATCTCGGCGAGTCGCGTCTCAGCCTCGAGCTCCCCGAGTCCTGCGCGGCGATACTGCCCGCATTCCAACCGAGCTCTCGCCCTGCGGATCCCTCATCCGCGGAAGGGCGGCATCGCCTGTCGATCACAGAGGAGAATGCACGGTATCGAGTCGAGTGGACGGACCCGGACTCCGCGGCCGCCAAGCAGCGGAAGCTCCCGAGTCCGGAGCTGGCAATGCTGGTTCTCGAAGAGGCGATCGAGCGCAAGGTAATCGCCGACGCCAAACGGCTTCTGGCTCTCCACGGCGGCGCGGTCGCGACGCCTGTGGGAGCGTGCCTGCTCCTAGGCGACTCGGACAGCGGAAAGTCGTCGACCACCTTCCAGCTTCTCGAGCTCGGCGCCGGGTTCCTGTGCGAGGAGATCAGTCTTTGCGAACCGGAGACCTGGCAGGTAGTGCCCTACCCGCAGACTCTGACTCTCAGCGACTCCCTGCTGTCGGAGTTCACGGCCGACCTCGAGCCGCGCGGGCAGCTTCACCGCCTGCTCCCCGGAATCGTTCGATACCGGCCAGACCAGCTGCCGGACGTCGGCGACCGATCGGAGCCGATCGAGCGCGTGCTTCTTCCACGATTCCGAGCCGGTGTGCCGACGAACCTGGACCCGCTGTCGCCCGATTCTGCCCTGACCGAGGTCCTCGGCTACGCCTTCCCGCCCAATGTCGATACCGAGGTCCAGTTCGACCGCATGATCGCGCTTTTGGAACGGGTCGAGACCCTGCGCTTCACCTACTCAAGCGCGAGCACGGCCCGAGCGGCCCTGGCCGAGCTGTTCGGCCTAAGCTA
>JBHHWO010000041.1:0-30469 GCA_046756565.1 Thermoanaerobaculia bacterium
CGTACCGTAAGACCTTGTCGCGCGACCATCTGGATTTCTACCACGGGCTGCTAGATCGAGGTTCTTCGGGAACCCCAGATGGCCGCCGCGCTTCACCCGGCGAACGGTCAGCCGGTCGGGTGCGAGCGTCCAGAAGTGTCCCGAGAGGCTCTGCGCTGGACTCGTTGGCGTTACCTGCTCGCCGGCGAAGCGGCCGGTTGGCTTCACCCCCCTACGCGATCGCCGGAGTCGTCGGCATTGTCGCCGGCGGCGAGCTGCGACGGCAGATCCGGCCCGGCTCAGTTCTCGGCAAGAGAGATCGCCTGCTCGCTCGCCGCCTGGATCTGCTTCAAATCGTCGTGCAGCGGGTCGTCTTCGTCGACCCTCTTGAGGCTCTGAGCGGCATAGAGCGCAATCGCGGTCAGCAGGTTGGAGATCTCGTGCTTGAGGTAGTCGCGCTTGCCTCCTTGCGGCGCCGAGCCGGCCGGCCTGAAGCGGGCCGGATCCTCTCTCAGCTCGCCGGGTGCCTGCGGGGCGAACGATCTCGCCAGCTCGCGCCCCGGAATCGGCCGCGAGAAGTAGTAGCCCTGAGCGTACGAAGCTCCCAGGCTCTTGATCATCTCGAGCTCACTCGCCGTTTCGACGCGCTCGGTGATCGTAGCGATGCCGAGATCGCGTGCCATTTGGAAGGTGGAGTACAGGATCGACTGTTTGCGGCCGTCGTGCTCGATGTTCCGGCAGAAGAAACCGTCCACCTTGAGATAGTCCAAGGGCAGCTGCTGTAGGAGGTGAAGGTTGGCGAAGCCACTGCCGAAGTCGTCGAGAGCCAAGCCGAAGCCGAGGTCGTGAAGCGTCTCCAGGGAGGAATCAAAGGCCTCCAGATTCAGGATCGACTGCTGTTCGGTGAGCTCCAAGACGATTTCGGTGCGCTGGAAGCCCTTGCGGTGCACCAGGTCACCCAGGGCGGTGGCGAACCTTGGATTGGAGACCGAATCGGGTCGTACGTTGATGAACAGCTTGCCGACTCCCGAGAGATGCCGGGCCTCGGTGAGAACGGCTTCGATGCAGAGAAGTTCGGTCTCGAAGAGCCTCTCCTTCTTGGAGGCATAGCCGAGAAGCAGCTCGGGATTCCTGAGAACCGAATCGGCCGGTCCGCGCGCCAGGCCCTCGACACCGAAGTCCGACGAGATCTGACTCGAGCCGTTGAGCCCGACGATCGGTTGAAGCACCGCCGAGATACTGCGCTCCGTGAGGACATCGTCCAGCTTGGCTACCCGACTCACCTCGCCGCTGCTGCCGTCGGCGGATCGCAAGACGGGAACCGGAGAGCCTCGGTCGATCAGCTCGCGAAGGTCGCTCAGTCCAGTCGGTTTTTCGAGCAATCCCTTCACTCCCAAGGCGGTTCCGATCTCGCGGACCTGGCGGTTCAGCTTGCCACTGAACACGATGACGTCGAGATCCGGAAAGTGCACCGATGCGTGCCGGATCAGCCGAATACCCTCCAGGCCACCCAGGTGCGACACCTCGAGGTCAGTGACCAGCACGTCGAAGTGGTACCGATCCAGCAGGCATTCGGCAGCTTCGATCTCGGAGCACGTGACGATGTGAAGGTGCGGCGCTCTCAGGTAACGCACCAGTGTCCGAAGTACTCGTTCCTCGTCGTCGAGGATCAGTACCTTTCGTACGGGCAGGATCCCCGCGGTCAATGGCCGCCTTCCAGACTCTCTCTGACTTTGGTCAAAAGGTCATCCAAGCGGAATGGTTTGTGGAGAAACGGTGTGCCGGGACCGAGCCCCTGGAGATCCATCAGCGATCGCTCGGTGTAGCCCGACATGAGGAGCACCCGTAGAGATGGCTTTCTGGAGAGGAGCTCTCGAGCGAGGCCGGCGCCGTTGGTGCCGGGCATCACCATGTCGGTGAGAAGGAGATCGATCTCGTGTTCGGCGAACACCTGGATCGCGTTCTCCGGAGAACTGCAACTGAACACGCGATAGCCGCGGGTCTTGAGCGTCTGAGCAGCGACCTTGCGGACGCCGGCATTGTCTTCGACTACCAGTATCGTTTCGTCTCCGCCGTCGGACGGCGCGACCAGTGCTGCCGTCTGGGGCTCGATCGTCTCGCGGACGCGGGGTAGATAGATCTTGAAGCAGGTACCGACGCCGGGCTCGCTGTCAAGAGAGATGTAGCCCTCACACTGCTTGACGACGCCGTAGACCGTGGACAGCCCGAGGCCGGTCCCCTGGCCTCGTGGTTTGGAGGTATAGAAGGGCTCGAAGACACGAGCCTGGTTCCTTTCGTCGATGCCGTGGCCGGTATCGGTCACTGCCAGCAGCACATAGGGTCCCGCAACCGGTGTTTCCGTACCGAAGTCGAATTGGTCGTCGAGCTCGACGTCGTCGGTCCGAATGGTGAGCCGTCCGCCGCCGGGCATGGCGTCTCGCGCATTCACCGCCAGATTGACGAGGATCTGCCTCATCTGAGCGGGATCGGCCCGGGTGGCTCCAAGCTCCGAGCTCAGCTCGAAATCCAGCTCGATGTCCTCACTGATCGTGCGGCGCAGTAGCTCCTCGATGTCGGTGACGATGCGGTTCAGGTCGAGCGCTTGGAGCTCGAGCATCTGCCTGCTACTGAATGCCAGGAGCTGGCGGGTCAGGTCGTCGGCGCTTTGGCCCGCCTTCTTGATCTCCAGGAGCTCCCTTCGCAGCGGCTCGCCCGCGCTCAGCTGTCTGATTCCAAGCTCGGCAAACCCGATGACAGCGGTGAGCAGATTGTTGAAGTCGTGAGCGACTCCGCTGACCAGCTGCCCGACGCTCTCGAGCCTCTGAGATTGGGCTAGCCGGGCTTCGATCCTTTTCCGCTCGGTGATGTCTTCCTGGACCGAGAGATAATGGCGGGTAACTCCGTCGGCGTCTTTGATCGGCGAGATCGACGAGATCACCCAGTACGCGCTGCCGTCCTTCTTTCGGTTTCGGAATTCGCCCTGCCATTCGTGGCCCGCACTGAGCGCTCGCCAGAGCTCCCGGTGGACCTCGCGCGGTGTCTGGTCGGATTTCAGGACGCTGGGCTTACTTCCGATGATTTCGTCGGGAGAATAGCCAGTGACTCGGGTGAACTTGGGGTTGACGTACTCGATCCGGGCCTCCGTGTCGGTGATGATCACCAGGCTCGAGCTCTGCTCGACGGCCCGCTGCAGTAGGTTCAGGCGGTCGCCGGTCTGCTTGGAGTCGGTGATGTCCCAATCGATACCCGACCAGCGGACGGGCTTCCCGCGCTTGTCGCGCGAGATGCGACCCCGGGTGAAGATCCAGCGGACGCTGCCGTCCTGGTGGCGGACGCGATACTCGATCTGATAGAGCGGCGTCAGTCCTTTCAGGTGGTTGCGCGCGGCGGCCGAATACTCTGGCAGGTCCTCCTCGAGGATCCGGTCGCGCCACGCCTGAAGCGAGTTCGGGAACTCGCTGTCCTGAAATCCGATGAAGGCCTTGATGGACGGGTCGAGGCTGATCGCGTCGGGGATGTCGTCCGGTCTGAGCGGATCCATCTCGATGTCCCACCAGCCTCCCTGCGAGCCGGCAATCGCGAGCTCCATCCGTCGCTCGCTCTCATGCAGAGACGCCTCTACGGTGTGACGCCGGGAGGCCTCGGCTCGGGCTGCGGCCAAGGCCATCTGAGTCCTCAGCACATAGCCGCGCCTGGCTATGAGAATGATGGTCGCGAGCGCCGAGGCCGCAGCCAGCGTGAGCACGAAGTGATAGAAGCTGCCGCTTCCGAGGTAGACCAGCGCGACCGGAGTAGAGGAAACGAGCGTCAGGGCGAGGGCGGCCAGGAGCCAGCGCACCGAGAGCAGGACGCACCCGCAGGTGATGACGACGATCGCCAGGTAGCTGAGATAGAAAGGGTCGCGAGCGAGCGAGAAGACGATGAGAACGTCGGCCAGGCACAAGCCGACCACGGCCAGGCCGATGAGGTTGGCATGGTGGGCGGCAATCAGGCCGCGCCAAAGGGCCCGTGTAAGCAGAGCCAGACAAGCCACCACGATGACGTCCGCGGCGACGATGGTGACCTTCGCTCCGAACTCGAGATCGTCCAGGCCGTGGAGCACGCCGAAGAGCGAGAACGCGACGGCGAGGCCGGTGGACACCGGACTCAGCGCTCTCAGGACCTGGAGGTCGAGGGCATGCTCCAACTTGCGGTCAATCTTCGCGGGAAGATATAGCAGTCGGTCTATGTAGCGCCTCACGTCGTGACATCCCCTTCAGGTTTCGTGAGCGTTGGCGGGCGCGGCGCGAGTGAAATCCACCTACAGAGAACTTTCCGCTGAGGGCCAGAACCTGACACTTTTCTTGAGAAATACACCGATCCCGATATCTTGCTGCCAGCCTGTGACATGACCTGTGTCCTTGAAGCCCAACAAGGCGTCGTCAATCCTCGAAGAACGGCGAATTCGCCGGTATAGGGCCCGGTCCTGGCCGCTTGTAGGACGAAGACCTACATAGAACAGGGCCGATGGCTTACCTCGGGGCGGGCCCCTGAGAAGAGTCCGGCGCCCGATTCAGCTTGGATGCCGAGATGGTCTCTGCGGGCCGGAGAACGACGAGCGGGCGCCCATCACGGCACGACGGATCGATAGTCGGCGGTCTTGCCGCCGTAGCTGAACGCTCAGGTAGGCTCATAAGCTGCCTTCACAAACGGGGCTTCGAGTTCGCTATTCTGCCGGGATGAGAACCTGGGCATTGCCACTGCTCCGGTGTGTTCGATGCGGCGCTGGTGGTCTCGAGTGCGATTCGGAATCCTGCCGCTGCTCCGAGTGCGAAGCGATTTTTCCGGTCGACGAGGATGTCGCCAACTTCCTGGACCGGCCACACCCGACGGTGGCGCGCGAGATCGAAGCCGTGGCATCGTTGGACAGCCGGAATCCGGAGACACGATCGCGAATCCTCGAGCTCGTCGGCGATCTCGACGGTGGCGCTTGTAGCCCGGAGGATCCCCGACTCGACGAGTTCCCAAGCTTCGGCGAGTACTTCGGGGCTCATTGCCGGGTGCGGGAGATGCTCGCCGCGTGCGAGCCCGCCGGCGGTTCGATCGTGATCGAGCTGGGTGCGGATCACTGTCTTCACAGCGGCGCTCTGCTCGATGCGGGCTGCCACGTCGTCGCGGTCGACATCACCGATCACCTGAGCCTGGCTCCGCGCGCGGAGAGCCAGGCCCTGTGTCGCGTCCGGGCCGACATGAACCGGTTGCCGATCGCCGACGGAGCCGCAAATCTCGTTTGGGCGACCGCCTGCGTACACCACTCTTGGAGTCTCGAGACCACCTTTCGGGAAGCGCATCGGGTTCTGTCGCCAGGCGGTCGATTCGTGCTCGTCAACGAGCCCATGCCGGCTTTGCCGCGGTATCTCCTGTTCGGGCTGGGTCGAGGGTTCGGCCGCGAGCAGCGCCGGCTCGGCATCAACGAGACGCTTCACCCACGGTCGACCTGGGTCCGAGCCGCGCGCGAGGCCGGCTTCGCCCCCCGATTGATGCGTCCGGCCCTGAGCGATGGCGATCTGCGCTCGAAACTCGACGAGTATCGGTTGCCCGCCGGGCTGGCGCCTCTACTCAGAAGCCTGGCCGGTCCCCTTCAGGTGTCCATTCACATGGTGGCCGAAGCTCGCTCCGCCTAGTGCGGAGGTTTCGATCCGCCCGAGAAGACCGGTCGGCTGAGGCCCGTGAGTCGACTAGCGGCCGCGTCCCACGCGGCCGCTTGCCTCGGAAAGATCCGGCTCGCCGCAGTACTCGAGGATCTCGGCCCGGACCGAGTCTCGGAGCTTGGCGGCGGCGGCCATGTCGGAGCCCTCGGCCTGCATCGGAGGTCGAACCGTCACCGAGATCTTGCCCTTGCGGGGAAACCACCGGTCGCCACGCAGCACGGAGCGGGTGCCCCGGATCGCCACCGGTATGACAGGCATGCCGGTCTCGGCCGCCAACATGAAGGCTCCCAGCCGGAACGGTCGCAGGCCGGGGGCGCGATCGAAGGTCCCCTCGGGAAACAAAAGCAGCGACTGGCCGCGCTCGAGCGCTTCGGCCGCCTTGCGGATGTCCTGGACTCCCCTGCTGGGATCGAACCGCTCGACGAAGAGCGTGCCCAGGCGCTCGAGCAGGAGCTTGGCGAGGAAGCTGTCCTTGAGCTCACTCTTGGCCAGGAAGGAGCCCTGGGTCGGCAGGGTCGCGGTCAGGGCAAAACCATCCAGATAGCTGGCGTGATTCGACGCAACGATCCAGGGTCCGCCGCTCTCCAGGTGCTCGACGCCGGTGATGTCGATCGGAGTCGAGGTGAGTCGAGCGATTCCCCGCGCCGCTCCTCCGGCCAGGCGTCTGCGTCGGGCCAGTCTCGGCAGCAGGATGAGGGAGGCGGCCACCGGAATCGCCGCCAGGCCGACCACCGCCCAGAAGCGGCCGGCGTGGGCCAGATCCCTGGCCGCACGCCCCGTGCGCGCGAGCTGGGGTCGCGCGCCGGACGCCGCCAGACGGGCAACCTGGAGCCAGGCGGGACCGCGGCGCTCGAGCTGCCCGCCCTCATAGAGCTCGCGAGCAGCGGCTCGACGAAGCTTGCCGCTGGAGGTCTTGGGCACAGCTCGGGGCGCGACCAGGGCGACGTCGTCCGCGGGAGTTCCAATCAGGTCCACTGCGGTCTGCTGAATCCGAGTGCGCAGCTCCTCATGCGCCTCGACGTCGCTCTCGCGGCTCTCGGCTAGAACCACCAGCCGCTCGGTGCCCGAGGTGGGGTCGTTGGAGCCGAAGACTGCCACGCAGCCCTTGCGCACGCCGGAAAGGTCGCCGATCGCCTCCTCCAGCTCCTGGGGGTAGATGTTGCGCCCGGCGCGGATGATCAGATCCTTGGCCCTGCCGGTCACGAAGATCTCGCCGTTGGCGACGTACCCGAGGTCGCCGGAGTCCAGCCAGTCGCCGTCGAAGAGCGCGCGCGTGGCTTCCGGGTCGCGGAAGTAGCCGCTGGTCGCCGAGGGGCCGCGGAACTGGATCCGGCCTGCCTGCCGCTCGCCCACCTCGGCGCCGGTTCCGTCGACGATGCGGATCTCGTGGCCGGTCAGTGGGTACCCCGCGCCCACGAACCGCAGAACCTCCGAGTCGTCGGCCGACTCATCGGCCGGTTCGGCTCGGCTGTCGGAGGCCAGGACGGCTCGGTCGACCGCGTCGACCACCGGACCGCGTCCCGCCGGCGGGAACGCGAGCGCCAACGAGCATTCGGCGAGGCCGTAGACCGGCATCATCGTTCTCGACTGGTACCCGTAGGGCTCGAAACGCTCGGTGAAGGCGCGGATGGTCTGCGCGCTGACCGGTTCGGCGCCGTTGAGCGAGGCCCGCCACGAGGAAAGATCGAGACCCTCGATTTCTTTGTCTCCGATCTTGTTCAGGCAAAGCTCGTAGGCGAAGTTGGGGGCCGCAGTGACTGTTCCCCGGTAGCGGTGGACGGCCCATAGCCAGCGCGAAGGCCGCGCCAGGAATGCCAGCGGCGACATCAACGTAAGCGGTACCGCGAAGTAGGCGCTGCCCATCCAGGCGCCGATCAATCCCATGTCGTGGTAGAGGGGGAGCCAGCTCACCACCCGGTCTTCCGAGCTGAGCTCGGCGCCGAGCCCAATGGCCCGGAGATTGGCGAGCAGATTCGCGTGGGTGAGGATCACACCCTTCGGGTCGGCGGTGGACCCGGAAGTGAACTGGAGAAATGCGATATCCCGTTCGCGCACGACCGGTAGGCTCGACGACGGGGCATGAGCGGCCAACTCGACCGGCGTTATCACCCGATCCAGAGTGCCGACGTGGGCCTTCACCAGACGAGCCAGAGGCAGGACCTCGCTAACAGTGATCAGGAACCGTGCCTGCGAGGTGTTCAGGATACCGGCTTGCCGGCGCAGATGGTCTTCGACCTGACTCAGTCGAGCAGGCGGGTAGAGCGGCACCGGGACTCCGCCGGCCATGAGGATGCCGTAGAAGGAGACGAAGTAGTCGAGCCCCGAGGGCAACATCAAACCGACTGCCTGCCCACTCTCCAGTCCAAGCTCTCGAAGACCTGTCGCCGTACCCCGAGCTCGTTCGTGCAGAGCGCCATAGGTGAGTTCCTCGGGCAGGTCCTCCTCCCCGAGGAAGGTCACGTGCGTGCGCTCAGGGTGACGGTCAGCGTGCCACTCGAGCACGTCGACCAGGGTGTTCGCTCGTTCGGGAGCGGGCTCGGCCTCGCCCAACGACGCGGTGATCGTATCGACGGCAACTGTCGACGGAATCGCGGAGCGGCCGATCTCGGAGGCCGCGAGCACCGCCCGCAGGAGATCCCGCGGGGTCTCGGAGGTGGTCATCACACGCTCCGAGAGAGCGACGTCGAACTCCATTTCCAGCTGCCCGATAAGCTCAACGCGGCCGAGACTATCGATGGCCAGATCCCTCTCGAGCGAGCAGTCGAGCGTGACTCGTTTGGGCGACCTGCCGGGGTGGAGCTCTTCCACCACCGCCAGAACGATTGCCAGGAGTCTCTCGGCGCTCACGGTCTGTCGACCGCTCTCGCTGAGCTCGGCCATGGCTGAGAGAATAGCGGATCGACCTCGGCTCGCTGGAATCTGCGCGTCTCGCGGTCGGAGCGCGCCGTTCTGTGGCCTCGTTCGTCGCCTCGCTCCACCGTTTCGTCGGTGCGATCCGGCGGGCTCGTGGAGAGGTCGGTCTGGGCGAGACCTCACCTCGACCATTCAGGTCTGACCGGCGGCGCGGGAGGTAGCTTGCCTTGCTCGCTCGATTGGAGCGTCGGGCACCCTTCGCCGTGCTCGAGGGCAGGCTCCGGCCCGACGCTGCCCGGAGAGCCCCCTGCGCGCATTGCCTGCCGCCTCGACTTGGCCGACACGCTCCTCGGCTCCGGACTTGCCCCTGCAGTCGCCCGCCGGAGTCGGTTTGAAGCGCGCTCGACCGCACGGTGCTGTGCCTGAAAGGCCGGCCGCGTGCCTCTTGCAGCTTGTCCTGAGTCCCTCGAAGGAAGCAAGCGTTACCCGAGTCTTCGAGGGGCGAGCGAGAAGACGGCACTGGCGGCCATCAATCGCACCGAGTCACCACAGAGACCCGATTGAAAACCAGTCGGAAGGAGACACTTGGGAAAGGTGTCCCCGATGGGATCGACTCCGCCGACTGCGGAGCGAGACCAGCGACAGAGGGACGCGCCAGTCCTCGTCCGCCGTCGACGCGCGGTGCCCGCGCCACTGGCCAGGGTCGTGCGATCAGCTCTCGAGGATCGCCACGATCACGAGCACGACCACGATGATGACCGCGACAGCGACCATCCCACACCCCAAACCGATCCAGATCGGGTTGACGGGAAGACGGCGCGATGTCCGCGACCAGGTCTCGAGTTTGGACGGCTGGAGCCCGTCTCTCGAGGGTCCCATCGCGTCGACGCCGTCGGCCAGGGTGGATAGCTGATCGAGCCAGGCGTCGATGTTGACCTCGGTGACCTCGGAGAGCGGAAGAAACTGCCGGACGTAGCCGATCGACGCCGGTCCGAAGCGAATTCCGGGGACGACGCGTTCGGAGGGCGTCATCAACTCGGCGGCGGTCCGCGCGATTCCTGGCCGGCGGACCAGACGGCGCATCCAATCGGCGTCTCGGGCCAGGACTTCACAGTCGGCGAGCTCGCCGGGCGATTCGATCGGCACGATCGTCGAGTCCAGAAGCCGGCCGAAGGCCTGAATTGCCGGTCCGACGCGCCGGATGGCGGCCCGGGTCCGGACGTCGCTTTCGAGGTAGAGCTCGAGTCGGGGCCCGCGGGCGACCCAGGCGTTGAACCGCCGGCCCCGGACCTCACCCTTCCACTGCCTGACGTTCCCCATGACCTGGGTGCCGGGAGCGGTGCCGAAGCCGCGGTCCAATCGCTTGCCTCGTCGCCGAATCCACCAGAGCGCGAACAGGACCATGATGCCCATCAGCGCCATCTGCACGACTCCGACGATCGCCATGATCACGAACTCGTTCTCGGGCGTCGCGTACTGCGCCATGTAGAGGGCGAAGGCCACCAGCGCTACACCCAGGATCCCGCCGACGACCGCAATCGCGAGGCTCTGCCGGCATCCTCGCAGGTAGGCTCTGCCGATCTGCTTGCCGCTCAAGTCGGGCTGAAGTTATCAGCCCGAGGAGTGGCTTGGACTGGCGCCACCTTTTTGGGTCGTCACAACTCTTCTTCGACCATCTATGATGGGCCCGCGCAATGCTCGAAGTCGTCGATTTATCGCGAAGCCTGGACAAGAGCGCCTACCGCAAGAAGATCAATCCACTTCAGGAGAGGTTGTGGGAGCTTCAGCGGCTCTGCTGGAGAGCCTCGATCCCGGTGGTGATCGTGTTCGAGGGTTGGGACGCGGCAGGCAAGGGCCGATGCGTGGCGAAGCTCACCGGCAGGCTCGAGCCCCGCGGATTCGAGGTCCATCATGTGACCGGTGAGCCGCGAACTCACGAATTGGATCTACCGTGGATGTGGCCGTTCTGGGTTACGACGCCCCGCAGGGGGAAGATCGCGATATTCGACCGCAGCTGGAACCACCGCGCACTGGTCGACCGGGTCGCCAACCCCAAAGACGAGATGCGCTGGCGCCGCGCCCTGCGAGACATCGGTGACTACGAGCGCTGGCTCTCCGACGACGGCTACGTATTGATCAAGTTCTTTCTCCATATCAGTCCCGAGGAGCAGCTCGGTCGCTACCAGCAGCGGGAGGAGGATCCCGGCTTGAGCTGGAAAGCCCTCGAGGGCGTCTGGCAGAAGCCGACGCACTATTCGCGACATCTCGCGGCCGCCGAGGAGCTTCTGCAGAACACCGAAGTGCCGTGGAGCCCGTGGACCATCGTCCCGGCTACCGATTCTCGCTGGGCCCGCTTTCAGGTGTTGGACACTGTGGTCTCGAGGCTCGAGGCCGCCCTCGAAGAGCGCGGAGAGTCGACCAGAGAGCGGCGCGAGGCGGGAGGCTCGGCCGGCGCCGAGGACGAGGCATGCTGAGTCAGGTCGACCTCAATGTCGCGCTCGCCAAGGAGGCCTACCACGAGCAGCTGCGCGAGCATCAACTCGCGCTTCTGCGTCGCTCCCGCGACCTGTACGCCTCGCACCGCACGCTGGTGGTGGTGCTCGAGGGTTGGGACGCCGCCGGCAAGGGCGGCGCGATCCGACGCCTCACCCATGCTCTGGACCCTCGCAGCTATCAGGTCTTCTCGATCTCAGCGCCGACCGAGGAGGAACTGGCGCACCAGTATCTGTGGAGATTCTGGAAGCGGATGGTCCCGCCGCGGGAGAAGCAGATCCTGGTCTTCGATCGAAGCTGGTACGGGCGCGTTCTGGTGGAGCGCGTCGAGGGCTTCGCTAAGCCGGGAGAGTGGCGCCGGGCCTATCGGGAGATCAACGACTTCGAACGGCAGCTCGTCGATTCAGGTGCCGGAGTCGTCAAACTCTGGTTTCACATCAGCGCGGAGGAGCAGAAAGCCCGTTTCGATGCGCGTGACGCGACTCCTCACAAAAGCTGGAAGCTGACCGAGGAGGACTGGCGTAATCGCCGGAGATGGGACGACTACGAGAAATCGGTCGATGACATGCTGCTCAAGACCAGCACCCAGCAGGCGCCGTGGACGATCGTCGAAGGCAACGACAAGCGCTGGGCTCGGGTCAAGACCCTGCGTACGATTCTCGCCGCGATGTCGGCGCCGGACAGCGTCGAGTCGGGTGGGTGAGGCTCTGCTAGACTCCCGGGCCAGTTCAGCCGAGAAGGGGCCGATGGGCGGACGAGTGCACACGATCTTCGCGTTGATAGCGCTCTCTTGAAGCGCTCTGGCCAGGACGCTGACACACGAAACAACCAAACGCGGGGACCGGCATGAGTGACTCGACCGATTCCGAGAACAACAAACCGGAAGAGAAGCCGGCAGGCGAGGGCTCGGAGCCTTCGGCGGGCACCGAAAGCAGAGGCTGGGTCTACCGGGCTCTGGCCTGGGTAGAGCGCGTCGGCAACAAGTTGCCGGACCCGGCGATGCTGTTCGTCATCGCTCTGGCCGCTGTCTGGTTGGCATCGTGGCTGCTGGCCGACTATCAGTTCACGGTTCCCGGAAAGGACGCGGCGCGCACCCTGGCGGTCCAGAACCAGCTGACCGGTGGCTCGATGGCGTCTTTCCTCTCTCAGATGGTGTCGACCTTTACAGGCTTCGCTCCTCTCGGCGTGGTCCTGGTGGCGCTTTTGGGGGTCGGCGTGGCCGAGCACTCCGGCTTCATCAACGCGGGCCTCAAGGGCCTGATCGGGTTCACGCCGAAGTCACTCCTGTCTCCCATGCTGCTGTTGGTCGCGATCGTCAGTCACACTGCCGCCGACGCCGGCTACGTGCTCGTGATACCGCTCGGCGGCGTCATATTCTACGCCGCGGGCAGGCATCCGCTGGCGGGCATCGCCTGCGCCTTTGCGGGCGTCTCGGGCGGCTTCAGCGCCAACTTCATCCCGTCGGGAATCGATCCTTTGCTCCAGGGCTTCACCCAGTCGGCCGCCCAGATCCTGGATCCCGCTCGAGAGGTGAATCCTCTGTGCAACTGGGCCTTTACCAGCGCGTCGAGCCTCCTGGTAATCCTCATCGGCTGGTACATCACCGACAAGATCATCGAGCCTCGTCTCAAGGGTACCCAGATCGACGGCGACGAAGTCGAGATGACGCAGATGCACGACCTCGACAGGAACGAGAGGAAGGGGCTGTGGGCCGGGCTGGCGGCTATGGCCGTGGGCCTCGTGTTGCTGGTGGTCTGGGTGTGGCCGGCGGATTCGCCGCTGCGCTCGGCGGCGGACGGCTCGATCACTTCGTTCAGCGCGCCGATCATGCAGTCGATCGTGCCACTCATCTTTCTGTTGTTCCTGATCCCGGGCGCGGTCTACGGCTATGTCTCGGGCTCGGTCAAGGACCATCGCGACCTGATCAAGGGAATGAGCAACACCATGGCCACCATGGGGTACTACCTGGTGATGATCTTCTTCTGCGCGCAGTTCACCGCCGCCTTTGGGCGGTCGAATCTGGGTGCGCTGCTGGCGGTCAAAGGCGCCGATTTCTTGAAGGCGCTCGGCCTTCCGGGCACCATCACGATCATCGGCATCATCCTGTTGAGCACCGTCGTCAACCTACTGGTGGGGTCGGCGTCGGGCAAGTGGGCTCTCTTGGCGCCGATCTTCGTTCCGATTCTGATGCAGGTCGGCCTATCGCCCGAGCTGACGCAGGCGGCCTACCGCGTAGGTGACTCGACCACCAACATCATCACGCCGTTGATGCCCTACTTCCCATTGGTTGTCGCGTTTTGTCAGCGCTGGGTCAAGAAAACCGGCATCGGAACGGTGACTTCTCTGATGTTGCCCTACTCGGTTTCGTTGCTGGTCACCTGGACGATCTTCCTGATCATCTACTGGATGCTCGGCCTGCCGCTGGGCTTGCAGGCGAGCTACGTCTACCCCTGATTACTTGAGGAGAGCCGATGAACGCACGGGCTTGTGTTGGACAACTCAAGGCCACGAAGGCCTATTTCGACCGCTCGACGCGATGTCTCGAAGAGGACGACTCGACCTTCGCGCCGACCGAGGGTGCGATGACGGTGGCCCAGCAGGTGGCGCACGTCGCCCACACGATCGATTGGTTCATGGAAGGCGGGTTCCGGCCGGAAGGATTCGACCTCGACTTCGAAGGCCAGGCGAAGGAGTACCTGGCGGTGACGTCGTTGGCTGCCGCGCGCGAGTGGCTGGACCGTGCCTTCGCCTCGGCGATCGAGACCACGGCATCGAAGAGCGGCGAGGAGCTGGCGGAGGCGCTACCGGACGGCATCGTCATGGGCGGCATGCCGCGTTTCTCGATCTACGGCAGCATCCAGGACCACACGGCGCACCACCGAGGCGTCCTGACCGTCTACTCGCGCCACCGTGGCCACACGCCGGCGATGCCGTACATGGACATGTAGGAGCCCGGTTTGCCTAGCCGAGAAAGCGGCCGTGCTTCCGGCGCTGAGCCTTCATGATCTTCAGCTCGTGGTCACCGGCAATCACGATCGACGGATCCGGCTCGACATCGAGCGTGCGGCTGCGACCCCGATAGGAGTTGAGTTTCAGGATCAGCTTGAGGGTCTCGCGCCGGGCGAGGTGCTTGTCGTCGGAGCGGATGATCCACCAGGGCGATATCTCGGTGTGGGTCTTCTGGAGGAGGGTGTATTTCTTCTCGGTGAACTCGTCCCAGAGCGCCTGCGCCTGAAGGTCCACCTCGCTCAACTTCCATTGGCGCAGAGGATCGTTTCGCCGGCGCTCGAAGCGCCGCTGTTGCTCCTCTTTCGAAACCGAAAAGTAGAGCTTCAATAGGCTGGTCGTTCCATCGGCCAGGATGCGCTCCTCGTATCCGACCACGCGCCGCATGAACTCCCGGTACTGTTTAGGCGTGCAGAAGCCCATCACGGGCTCGACCATCGCCCGGTTGTACCAGCTGCGATCGAACAGGACCAACTCTGCCGCGTGCGGGAAGTGTTCGATGTAGCGCTTCATGTGGAGCTCGGTGCGCTGCTCGTCCGTGGGCTTGCCGAGCGCCACGACGCGGTAGTGCTTCTCATTGAGGTAGCGAACGACCCGTCGTATGATGCCGCCCTTGCCGGAGGCGTCTCTGCCGTCAAACAGAATGATGATCTTCTTGCCGGTGACCTCGAGGTGCTTCAGAAGCTTGATGAGCTCGGCCTGGTAGGGAATCAGCTCTGCCTTGGCGAAGTGCCTCTCGAGCGCACTTTGGACGACGCGCTTGCTCTCTTTCCTCTTGAGCTGCCGGCGCGCGCTGCGCGCGGCCTCGAGCGGCTCGTCCGACGGCAGGCTGTCGACGATTCGCGATACTGCTTCCCGAATTCGCGACGTATAGCCGGACGCCGCCGTCGTGGCTGCCCGAGGTGTGCCTTCGACCTTCTCGCTCATGGCTCGTCTTCGTGGCGATTCTAGTGTGTGCCGTTGTGGTTCTGATCCAGCGGGACGAGATTCCACTTCTCGGCTGGAGTTCTTGGTAACCAGGGCCTCGGCGACACCTGGAGACGAGCGAAGGTCCCGGATCTCTCTCGAGAGACCTAACGAACGGGGGCACCAGAGCGTCTCGGGCCTCCGCTTCGCCGAGATGGAGGACCATACCTATCGCGATTCGAGCCCGGGCCGGTGGTGGGCTGGACGCTTCGGCGCCTGAAGAACGTCTCTGACGCGAATCCGGCCGCAAAAAGACCAGGGCGCCCGAGTGATCGGGCGGCCCTGGTCTTTACTTCTTTGACCGGAGATCGGGTCAGTCGATCGAGAACTCGGTCTCCGAGATCGTCTGGTTGCCGCTGTCTTCCTTGGCCAGCACTTCCCACTTGCACTCGTCGAGATCCTCCTGCTCGAGGAACTCGGGCCCGACGGTGATGCTGTCGACGTCCGGGCCGACCAGGAAGGTGGCCTTGGTGAACTCCGGCTCCTCACACTCGAGGACCACCTCGTAGGTCACGATCTCACTCCCTGGGGGATCGGCGACCTGCACCCATGTGAAGACGGCGTTCTCCGGGTCGACACTCTCACCGTCGACGGGCGAGACCTGCATCGGCTGCATGGGGAAGTCATGAGTGAGCTTGGTCTTGCCGGTCAGTGGCTCACCCTCGGTGGTGACGCCCTCGAACCTGTATCTGCCCTCGGGGAAAAGAGCCATCAGCTCCTCGAGAGTCTGAACGTCGAAAGACGGCTCGGCACTCTCGAAGAAGAACTCCGTAATGCCCTGTTGCTTCACGCTGTTTCTGTTTTTGGTGTCGACGATCTTGTTTCCGTCGGGGTCGAAGATCTTCATTCGCTTCCAACCCACGCCGTCCAGAAATACCTGGATTCCTGCGTCACCGTCGGTGGCATTGATCTCGATGAAAAACTCCGCTTCGTCGAGTCTCTTGGCCTCGGCTTCGGGCGCTGCGATTCCGGCCGCCAGGACGAGAATCACAAGCCCGCAAAGCCACGTCTTGCTGTGTCTCATTCGCGTTCCTCCATTCGATGCGATGCGGGGATAGAAATGGGGGCAACCCCGCGTTATTGCCTGGAGAACTTAGATGTGGCCGAATCGAGAATCCTTCGCACATTCTCGAGAAATCCCGCGCAACTGACCAACGCCTCCATCCGGAGGCCTTCGAAGCCGGATACCGGACACAAAGGGAGGCGACCACCCGTTTCCGGTGGCCGCCCCGTCGTTGTGCATTTGTCTTGGCGGTACGAGGCCTATTCGACGGTGAACTCGGTCTCAGAGATGGTCTGGTTGGCGCTCTCTTCGATCGCCAGCACCTCCCATTTGCAGTCGGCCGCACCGTCCTGGCCCAGAATCTCGGGTGAGACCGTCAAGCTGGTTACGTCAGGCCCGACCTGGGCGACGAAGTCGACGAAGGCCGGCTCCTCGCAACCGACCACGATCTCGTAGCCCACGATCTCGCTTCCGGGCGGATCGGCAACTTCCTGCCAGCTGAAGACGGCGTTGTCGGGATCAATGCCCTCGCCGTCGACCGGGGAGAGCAGCACCGGCCCCTCGGGTAGGGCGTGGGTCAGTCTGGCCTTGCCTTTCAGCTTCCTGCCCTCGGTCGTCGTGCCCTTGAACTTGTAGATGCCTTCAGGGAAAAGCTCCAGCAGCTCTTCCAGAGACTGGACCTCGAACGAAGGCTCCGCGCTCTCGAAGAAGAACTCGGTGATTCCCTGAAAGCCGACGCTGTTTTCCGCCGCGACGCTGAACTCGACTCCGTTCGGGCCCCTCATCTGCATGGTGTCCCAGCCCTCGCCGTCGAGAATGACGTGGATGCCGGCGTCTCCGTCGGTCGAGTTGATCTCGATCCGGAGCTCGGCCTCGTCGAGCTTCTTGGCCGAGGCGGGTGCCGCGATCAGGCCGCTGACCAGAGCCAGAGCCGCGAGACCGCGAATCAGTGTGTTTCGTTTTCGCATCACAAATCCTCCGTGGGTATCGGGAGTTGACTCCCTCGGCCGTCTCCGGATCATTCAGACGCGATTCGGGCGGTAATCCTTCGCGGGCGCGAAAAAAGGCCCCTCCCGGTCGGGAGGGGCCTTGAAAGAACCGCGTTCGAGCGAGCCTGAGCTCGTTTTACTTGCAGGTCATGCGGCCGGATGGGCCACGGCACTTACCCGAGCAGCACTGGTTGTTGGCTGTGCAGGCGTCGCCCTTCTGTCCGAGCGTGCAGCCGCCGCCACCGCAGCCGCCGTAGAGATCGCAGATGCCGTCTTCGTCATCTTGTGCAGTGGTCGCGGGGCCGTTGTCACAGGCTCCGACCGATGGAAACATCGTTGCTCCTGAGACGCTGCTGTGACCGAGACCGAGGCCATGGCCGGCCTCGTGCACTTGAACGCCTTCGATGAAGAACTCGTTCGAGCAGCCATCTCCGACCGAAGTCCATGGATGGGCCGTGTTGGTGACGATGTCAGCGTCGTTGATGATCGCCCTTCTGCCCCGACGAGTGAAAAACCCGGTGAAGGTGGCCGCCAGGCAGTTGCCCGAACATTGGCCGGTGGGGTCTTCAAAGTTGAGCATCGGGATGTTGTCGCCGAGCGTGAAGTTGGCCATCGAGCCTGAGGTAGCGTTGATCACCGTGCCGGAGCCGGCGCCATTCCAGGCGTCGTTGGAGGTGATGGCGTTGATCACTTTGTTGGTCGGGTTGGTGACACCGGCGAGAGAGCCGTTGTCGACGATGTAGGTGGGCGTGTTCTGCCAGGTCCGACGCGGGTTTAGCAGCTGGTAGGCCGAGATGCTGCCTGCGATCAGGGCCAAGGCCGTCGCGGCCAGGACGATGCGAGAAGTCATTATCTTTTTCATGTTCGATTAGCTCCTCTTTCGCCTAGCGGCTGATCTGGCCGCGCCGTTCGCGTGCAATGCGGCGGACGCCGCGTTTGAAGTCGCTGAGCAGCATGCTGGGCCGCTCGCCCTTGAGCTGGCCGGCTCGATTCACGAACTCGGCGCCGTCCTCGGTGCGCGGCACCGCCATGCGTACGCCGTCCTGCCTTTTGACGACCTCGAAGTGCCCTTGCTGGTAGCCGAGCACCCGGCTGGTGCCGTCGCGGTTGTCCTCGAGGAACAGGACGACTCTCTCACGGTCGTTGAACTTCGGAAAGCCGACCGCGTCGACAGCGAAATCACCGACCTCGCCGCCCGCGGTCCGGACGGTGACGAACCTGGGCGCCTGGCCGGCCAGGACGCTCTGCACCCGCACGACCGATTCGGTCACGATGACCCTGCCGGTCTCGTCCCAGAGACTTCTCTGGCTGATGATTCTGCCCTGCACGATGGCGTCGGCGCCGGTCACGAGCTCGACGTCCGACATCGCCAGAAAGGTCGATGCCGTCGCCGGAACCGCCGCGACAGCCAGCGCAAGGAGCGCAAGGGCAAGTGAGATTCTTCGCATACGAGTCCTCCAAAAAAGGGCGGCTTGCTATGCCGCCGGGTTTGCCTGATGAAATGGTTGGCCGCCTTATATCACACATTCCGTGCACGTCCATCGACAGCCGGCGATGAATGCCGCGCAGGGGGACCGAAGGATTCCGGCCGGCCTGGTATCTAATAAGGAGAGCCGGAGTCTGGAGCCGTCGAACCGCCCTGAAAAAACAGACGATCGAAATAGAGAATGAAATCAAGCGAACAAGAAAGAGCCATGGTCCGGCAGATGATCGCCGGCCACGAGGCGGCATTCGAGAAGTTCTCCGACGAGTACATTCCCGCTGTTTACCGGTTCGCGACTCGCCGGCTCCAGGGAGACCGCGAGCTGGCCCGCGACATCGTCCAGTCCACGCTCTGCAAGGCCATCGAGAAGCTGCCCTCCTTTCGCGGAGAGGCGGCCTTGATGACCTGGCTGTGCGCGGTCTGCCGCAACGAGATTGCGGGCCACTTTCGCCGGGGCAAGAGACACGGTTCGGAGGTCGAGTTCCAGGAGCAAGAGGATTTCTTCGGTGCCGCGGCCGGTCTCGGCGACGGCGGTTTTGACGGTCCCGAGAGTGCGGTGCTCCGCCTGGAGGTCCGCGATCTGGTGCACGACGCCCTCGACGCTCTGCCGCCTCACTATGGCAAGGCCCTAGAGTGGAAGTACATCGACAACATCTCGGTCAACGAGATTGCCCAGCGATTGGATGTAGGTCCCAAAGCGGCGGAATCGCTCCTCACCCGGGCCAGGGTGGCCTTCCGAAAGGGATACGCCCATCTGGTCGAGAACATAGGCCCCGCGCTGGACGGCGTCCAGGCGGCGGGCCAGAGAATGGAAACGGCATCATGAGCGAACTTCGAACCAGATCAATCTCCCGATTCTCGAGCACCGGCGACGGCGAGATCCGGGATCTCCTCTCGAGCGCCGGCCCGAGAAACGCAGTTCACGCCGGCGAGCTGGCTGAGATCCGAGGCGCCGCCAAGGAGACGTGGCGAGCGATGGTCTCGATGGAGCAACAGCGGGCGCGATTCCGGCGGACCCGGAACGTGTTTGCTCTCGCTGCGAGTGTGGTTCTGGCTGTCGCCATCGGCTGGTGGATAAAGCCGGGTGGACCCCAGACCGTGCCCGAGATCGTAGCCAGCGTGACGTTGATTCGAGGCGCGGCCGCTTCCGATGGTCTGGCGCTGATTCGAGGAGGCCAGCTCGAGGCCGGTGCGTGGGTCGAGACGAGTGCCCAGGCCGGCAATGCCGGCCGTGTGGCGGTTCGTCTTCCCGACGGGCAGTCGGTTCGCATAGACAGCGACAGCCGAGTTCGATTCGACGCCCGGTCGGAGATGACTCTGGAGCGCGGAGCCGTCTACGTGGACACTGCGGGGTCGTCGAGCGGAGCCGGAGTCCGGATTTCGACGCCTTACGGCATGGTCCGAGACATCGGCACTCAGTTCGAGGTGCGTGTCGGCGAGACCGGTGCTTCGAACCTCACGGTGCGTGTGCGTGAGGGCGAGGTCTCGCTCGAGAGGCAAGGGGAGACTCACTCGGCACATGCTGGTGAGGAGCTGAATCTCCAGGGCGAAGACCTCGGCCGAACGACCGTCGAGCCCAGCGCCGGTGCCTGGGACTGGGTCCTCTCGGTGACTCCGGCGATGGACATCGAAGGTGCGTCCCTGACCTCCTACCTCGAGTGGGTCTCCCGCGAGACCGGTCGCGAGCTTCACTTCGCGGATCAGACACTCGCCGAGTCGTCGGCGACCATCCTCGTACACGGCTCGATCGAAGGGATGACGCCCGAAGAGTCGCTGAGCGTCGTGCTGCCCGGAAGCGGCCTGGGGTACCAGGTCGAGAATGGGTCGCTGTTGATCGCGAAGCCGTAGTTCAGGCTTGTTGTATTGAGCGGGCCTGCGCCGGACGGCGCCCCTTGGTGCCGTACCGTCGGTTCGATTCGGCGGGCTCAAAGACTCATACGGCGTCCCTCGGCCGGTCGTCTCGCTCCGCACTCGGCGGAGTCGATCCGCCTGGGCCACATTCGTCACGTCCTCGGAGGGCAACAGCGAACTCGCCTTCGGCTCGACCCTTCGGGTGGCTGATTGCCCAGAGAGGCACCTCGGCCGTTTCTCATTCGGCCCGGCGGATGCCTCGTCTCCGACCTCGAATCGCTCCGCTCGGCGACGACCTCGAGACGCTGGTCGCCCGGCTGCACCTCCAGCGAGCGGGTCGCGGATCCAGTCTTGCTCTTGTGTGTTCCCGAGACAGCGGAAGGGTCGAACCTCGGGCCACCTCCCGCGCCGCAGGCCCCATTGACGCCCGAGGTGAGGCCCGACAGGGGAGACCCCACGCCGCCGAACCGCGAGATGTCACCTCGAGCACTTGATTCTGACCGGCAGCGAGGGAGGTGGCTCGAGGTTCGGTCTCGTTCTTCAGCGATTCCGCTTCAGTTTGAGATGCGGCCGGCCGCGGTAGGCCTGCGTCGGAGCCGAGGAGCGCGTTGGCCAGGGCGAGGCGGCAGGCAATCCGCGCAGGGGGTTCTCCGCAAGCGCCCGCCAAGGCCCTTCGGAGGCAGCGATCGGTTTGCGCGCAGCGGAGCACAGGCGAGGGCCCGTGCCGTTGCAGGTCTTCGAGCCCGAGCCGTCCCCTGGAGGATTCGCCTGCCGATCGCCGCCGACGCGCGGCGTGTCGTAGGAAGAACATTGCTCTTCCGATCGACCTCGACCCGCGGTCACCCTTCGGTCCGAAGGATTCGCGGCTCTCCGGCGTCTCACTCAATGAAAGCGGGTCGACATGAAGCAGTCATCGACAGGACACGCTCCAACGGCCTGCCAAACGACTCGGAGCCAATTCTTCGGGGTCAGGCCTTGGACGGCACGGGGTCGTCCGGTACTTGCGAAGGCCGCCGTCTCTCGCGGTACGAAGGCCTGACCCCGGTCCTTTCGTCGTCCGGCACCCCGGTTGCGTCAAGCTAGTGTCCCGTGCGGTAAGTTCGTTGCCACACCGAGAGCGGCGAAGCGTGCGCTGGGCAAGGCGCGACGACTGAGAATATCGGGCATATTCGACAGAGGAGCAACGCCGCCCAGCGGAATGCAGCACCGCTCGAATGTAAAGGAACTTGCCGCACGGGACACTAGTCCAAACCTACTGCGGAGTTCGGCGGGTCCGCGACGTCCAACCATCTCAAGGAGGACATCCATGGACGCATCAAGTAGTAAGAAACTCTTCACCCTGGCCCTGGCGGCGCTGTTTCTGGCTTCGGTAGTGCCGGTCAGCGCCAAAGCGAGTGCGGCCGGCTTCGACCTGAACCTCGAGGCCGCTCTCTCCGATCTGGAGGGGGGCCTGTCCGTTCCTTTTTCGCCTGCAGGGGCGGGCTTGCTCCCGTCCCGGCTCGATGTGCGTCGTGTTCCGGCTGTTTCCGAGACGAGGGTCCGGTGGCGATGTCCTGGCCCGTGGGCGGGAGCATGCCGCGCCCCTGCAGGTCGTCGCGAGTGCTCAGAACTCCCAGCGGAGCCCCAGGGAAGGGAAGAAGCCCTGCCAGGTCTCAGGGTTGGGAATCAGGGTTCCGTCGTCTTCGTCGATCTCATAGTCGAAGCCCGCCGCGTTCTTGCGGTTGTAGACGTTCTGGATATCGGCGAACAGCGTCAATCGGCCGGAGCGCAGGTTCCAACGCCGACTGACTCTGAGATCCAGCCGATGGTAGTCGGAGAGCCGGCTGCCAAACGGTTCACCCAGAACCGGCACGAACATGGTCTCGGAGTCGTCCTCTCCCGGATCCTCTCCGGGCTCCGGGTCGACTGACGGGACTTCGACTACGCTGAGGGGCGTAGTGGGCCAGCCGGTGTGATAGCGCCAAGCCAGGTTGAACGTCCAGTCCTCGGTGAGCTGGACGTCGAAATCGAGGTTGAGGCCGTGGGTCTGGTCGAAGCGCCGGCGCTGCCGGGCGCCCTCGACCTCGTCCTCGGTCGAGGCCAGCGTGTAGTTCACGAACCAGTCCGTCTTGCGCCCGGCCCGACCCCGGAGAAAGAGCTCGATGCCTTTGGAGAAGCTGCGATCCGGAGTGATTCGCCGGCGGTCGGGCTCGGCCTCTTGAAACTCGTTCAGCGGCTCGTAGATGTTCTCCCATCGAGGCTGCGGATTCTGGATCTCTCGTTGATAGAGCTCGACTCGGAGCACCAGATTGGCTCTGGGAGTGCTTTCGAAGAGGTGCTCGAGGCCCAGCAGGCGATGCTCTGAGCGTTCGACCGGTCGAAAGAGCGTGTCGCCGTCTTCGACCTGGAGCTCGTATGGCCTCTGGCTCTGGTAGAAGCGGCCCCAGGCGGCGCGAACGATGGAGCCCCGGCCGAAGGAGTGCGCCAGGTTCAATCTGGGCGTCAGGTGGCTCTCGTCGGTTTGAGAATGGGAGTCGAACCGGAGGCCGAGCTCGAGCGTGGCGGCCTTGCCGAGGTCGATGCGATCCGAGAAGTAGAGGCTGTCGTGGGATTCCTCGAACCGCTTCTGGAACAGAATCGAGCCTTCGGGTCCGTTCGACCGCAGGAGCGCGATCGGGCTCTCGAAGTCGTACTCGCTTCGGTAGTCGAACTGAACGTCGAAATCGCGTAGCTCGAATCCCCACTTCATGTAGTGATTGTTTCCGGCCTGGAAGTTCCAGTTCTGGCGCAGGGATAGGACTTCGAGATCCCGCCGGTCGAAAACGGTCCACTGAACCTCCTCATCGAGCTCGAGGCCGTTACGGTCTCGATCGATCCGGCTGCGCGACAGGGCTGTCTCGAGATACAGGTTCGGCTCCAGAATGGCCTGGTCGGTAACCCACAAATACGAGCTCCGGTAGTCGGTGTTGATGCGCTTTTCGCCGTCGACGGTGATCTCGGTGAAGTTGAACTCATCATCCGAGTGCAGCACGTTTGCCCGGACGCTGTTGCCGGGGCGGATCTGGTAATCGAGCTTCCCGAAGGCGTCCCAGTACACCGGACGCTCGGGCCCGATCAGCTTACCGGCGAAATCGTTGGCGCCACGGCGCGCCTGACCGATCCAGCTACCCTTCTGGTCATTGAAGGATCCGGCACCACCCAGCTCCCCACCGAGCACGCCGAGCCCGACCCTCCCCCGCGGCGGCCCGGTCGGGGTCAGAGTGGTCATGTCGAGGACTCCGCTCATCCGGTCGCCGTGCTCGGCCGAGAAGCTGCCGGTCGACAGATCGACACTCTCCAGCGTCGTCGGAGCAATAATCGACAGAGCGCTGTCGAACTCCTTGAGGTGAAAAGTGTCGTATAGCTCCTGACCGTCGAGGACGATCCGGGTCTCGTCGCGGCGTCCGCCGCGGACGTGAAACTGAGCGGAAACGTCGTTGGCCGAGATGCCGGGCAGCAGACTCAGCGCGCGAAAGAAGTCGTCGCCCAGCTGGGGCAGGGCGAGAATGTCTTTGCGGCTCAGTGACAACGGCGCGGCGGGCTCCTGCCGGAGCAATGACACGCGGCTGGGCGTGACGATCAACTCCTCCTCGGTGACCGGCGCGGGATTCAGCAGAATCGGCAGTTCGGTCACCTCGCCGGCCGCGACCGGAACGCCCTCGATTCGCTCAACTACGAAACCCCGCCGTCGTACCTCGAGAGGCACGCTTCCGTCCTCCAGGCCGGCAATCGCGAAGCTTCCATTGGGGCCGCTTCGTACTTCGATGTCGGTCCAAAGCACGCGCACGATCACGCCTTCGATCGGAGAGGAGTCTCGTCTCGAGCGCACGAAACCTACGATGGAGCCGTCCGATGCCGCCGCCGCCTCGACGCGAGGCGTGCCCCGGGGCACGATCACCAGCGTTTGATTCGGCGCCGCTCTCGCCTCGAGGTCGTGCTCCTCGAGGATCTCTGCGAGCAGCGCCACCAGGTCGGCAGGATCGCCGCTCGGCTCGTTCTCGACCGTCATGTCGGGTCGCACCACATTGGTGGTGAACACGATGTTGAGCCCGCGGGCGCGAAGCAGCTGAAGTGCGTCGGCCAGTGGCCGCCCCCCGAGCGCCGACTGCGCGATCGGTTCCGAAGCGGACCGAGTCTGCGAGCCGTGGGCCGCCGGCGAAGAGGCCAGGAAAGCGGCTGCGAGGAGTACGGCACACAACGTCAACGCGGCGCGCAACATCTCGAAAAGCATAGCAGCGAGGTCCGCGTCGACTGCAGTTTCTGATCCTCGAAGGATGCGGCTCCTTTCCGCATCCAAATGAGCAGAGCAGTGTCCGCTTTCAGCACTCGAAAGGTCGGGGTTGGAAGTCCGGAAGGGTAAAAGGGACGGACGAGCTCCCTTTTGCCTCGAGCCCCGCCGCCGTGCCTCGCGGCGGGGCTCTTCTCGACTCCGGATAGAGTCGGCTCGATGTCGCCGAGTGACGATCGTGTGAGCCTGTCGGAGGCGCAGGTCATGTTCTTTCGTGATCGTCGCGGTCATCTCGCCGGGCCGGGAGCTGAGGACGCCACGGCAGCGGCCCGAGCGATTCTGGGCGCCCAGGCCCAGCAGGAGTGGCCGGGTCTCTTCGCGCTGAGTCTGCGGACCCGCGGGCGTCCCGACCTCGAGACCCTCAAGGCGTCTCTGGTCGAGCCGGAGTTTCGATGTCTGGTTCGCACCTGGGGACAGCGGGACACGCTCCACATATTCGACCCCGAAGACTGGCCGCGCGTGGTCGCGGCTCGCGCCGAGTGGCCGCAGAGCGGGAGGCGCGGGGCGATGCCGAGCGAACCCGACGTCGAGCTGACGCGCAAGCTGTTCGAACAGGCCTCCGGCGCATTGCTGAGAAGGGACCTCTTTGATCGCATTCCGAAACGCTTCGTAGACGAGGTGGCGGCACATCCGGGAGTCGCGGCGACCGGTGGCTCCGCGGTTCGTTTTGCTGCCACTCGCATGATCTGGCGCTTGGCACTCGCAGGCGATATCTGCTTCGCCGAGAAGCACGGGGCCGAGCAGAGCTACGCCCATCGAAGACTGTGGTTCCCGGATCTGGTCTGGGACGACGCCGGTGAGCCGGCCGCCGTTGCGACGGAGCTTGCGCGCCGCTACCTCGGTGTGCACGGCCCGGCGACGCCCGTGGATCTCGCGCATTTCTTCGGCGCCAACGTCAGCTCGGCTCGCACCTGGCTCGAACGCCTGGAGCCCGAGCTCGCGCCGGTCGCCTGCGGGCCGCGGAAGGAGCTCTTGGCGCTGCGCATGGATCTCGAGGAGCTCGAGGAATCGCCGCCGCGGAGTCTGTCGCAGTGGCCGGTCCGGCTGCTCCCGAAATGGGACACCCATCTGATGAGACACGCCGACAAGAGCTGGCTCATGCCGAACGAAGACGAGCGGCCCCTGGTCTGGCGCAAGGCGGCGGACATCTCTGCCACCGTGCTGGCGCGGGGCCGAGTGGTCGGCACCTGGACACACAAGGCCGGCAAGAAGAAGGTCTCCATCTCGGTCCGGGCCTTGAGCGGCTGGCGCAAGAGCCATCTCGCCGGAGTCAAGCGCGAGGCCGCCGCTCTGGCGGACTATCTCGGCGTACCGGATTCCGACGTCAGTGTCGCCGACTAGGACATCGGGGGGCTCCGTCGACGAAGGTATTGATATCGCGGACGAGACGAGTGCCTTCGGCCGTTCCGTTGATCACCCAGAGCTCGGCCTGGGCGTGATTCTCATCGGGTGTCCGGCTCGGAGCTGCCGCGAGCGATCTCGATTCTCTGATTCGCGTCGACGCCAAGGCGTGACTCGGTCGTGCCATCCGGCCAGCGGATCTCCATCCGTTCGATCCTCGTGCGATCACCTAGGCCGAAGTGGAGAACCGGAGGATCGGTGGACGAGAAACCCCGGCCGGCGGTGACCTCCTGGGTCTGCCGCCAGTCACCGGCTATCAGAGTCACACGAGCGCCGATGGCGTCGCGATTGCGTTCTCGCTGTATCAGCCGGATCGAGAGCCAGGAGTTCCGGTTGCCGGCCCGGTTGAGGAAGAAGGCGCTGTGGGAGAGATCGCCCCGGTAGAACCCTCCCAGCTCGGCAAACATCTCGAGATCGCCGTCTTCGTCCCAGTCGACGAAGGTGATTCCGTGCCCTTTGCCAAGGGCTCCAAGGCCGGTGAATCGGGTCAGATCCTCGAAAGTCCGGCCGTGGCGGTTGTGGTAGAAGATGTTGGGTTCGAGCCGTCGCAGATCGGGGTTGCCTGTGCCGAGGTAGATGTCGAGATAGCCGTCGTTGTCGAGGTCGGCGACCGCCCCAGCCATGATGCCCAGCGGATAGCCGAGACCGGAGGCGACCGAATCGTCGCGGAAGGTCCCGTCGCCGTTGTTGCGATACAGCCGGGGGATGTCCTTGGAATCGGCTGCAGCGGCTCCGTTTCGGTAGCCGGCGACGACTTCGTCCCAGTCGGCCAGGCTGCCCGTGAAGATGTCGAGATCCCCGTCGCTGTCGAGATCGGCCATCAGCGCGATGTACCCGTTCTGTCGGCCCGAGCCGGCAACCCCGGCCTGTGTTGCGACGTCGGTGAAGGTACCGTCCCGGCCGTTTCGATACAGCCGGTTGGGCTGCATCCGACCGTGGTAGAAGATGTCCGGCCAACCGTCGTCGTCGTAGTCGCCGACGGCGACGCCGATGGTGCCGAAGGGAGCGGGCTCGGCCAGGCCCGCTGCGGCGGTGACGTTGCGGAAGGTGCCGTCGCCCTGGTTGCGATACAGCTGGTTGGTGGATCCGTCGAGATAAACGCCGTTACTGACCACCAGATCGAGCCAGCCGTCGCGGTCGTAGTCCAACCATGTCGAGTGGAAGCCGCTTCCGCCGTCGGCGACTCCCGCGGCTTGCGCCACCTCCGTGAAGGTGCCGTCGCCGTCGTTGCGCAACAGGCTGTTTGCCGCCGTGCCGTTCCAGCCGTTGCGCGACAGGTAGAGATCGGGGTCGCCGTCGTTGTCGTAGTCGGCCCATGCGGCTCCGAAACCGGGCTCGAGCCCGGCGAGCTCGGCTTCCGCGGTTGCGTCGACGAAGCCGTCACCCTCCGCGCGGTAGAGCGTGCAAAACGTGTCGCAGCCACAGGTGAGGAGATCCCAGCGGCCATCACCGTTGTAGTCGGCCCAGCCGCAGGGGCCCGCGCCCGCGTACTTGTTGATCTCGAGGCGTGGGGCGATGTCCTCGAATTCCAGAGCGGGCGCCGGCGAGCCCGGATTCTCGGCTCGCCAGTCGAAGCGGTATTTCTCGGGCAGGTCGTCCGGAAAACCGCCCAGCGCCTCGTAGGCCTGGTAGATGTCGAAGAGGGTCGTCAAGGCGGGGGAAAGATCGTGGGCCTTGCGGAAGGACTCGGCCGCGGCATCGAAGTCCCCTTTGCGCCACTGGACGTGCCCGATCATGTTGTGAATCGGTCCGAGGTTGGCTGTGCCGGAAGCCAGCTCGGACACCAGGGAGCCGTAGGTCGCCAGTGCGGCCTCCCATTCGCCCGATCGGAACTGGACGTCTCCGAGCAGCACGCGAGCTCTTCGAGACTCCTCGGATCCGGCCGCTACCTGTTCGAGGACCAGCTCGAGCTGCGAGCGCGCCAGGTCCATTCCCCAGGCCGAGTCCTGAAAGACCCTGTCGGCCAGGCCGGTTCGCTCGAGGCGGACCTCGCTGTACAGAATCCAGCGCGCGAAGCGCAGCCGTATCTCGGGATTACCGGGAAGGCGGCCGAGAAGCTCGTTGTAAAGCGCGAGGGCTCGCTTGGGCCTGTAGATTCCCGGCGCCCGGCTACCGTAGGCACTTGCCAGCAGCATTCGGATGTTGTCTCGTGAGCCGTCCAGTTCGAGCGCGCGCTCGAGCTCGACCAGCGCTTCCGGCGACGGTCGTTGCGAGCGTTTGGCGATCTCGAAGAGCGCGCGACCCAAGAGAAAGTGTCCTTCTGGGTCGTTCGGCGACGCTGCTACGTGCTCGCGGAAGCGGCCGACGGCTTCTTGGAGACGGCCCTCCCGGGCCAGGTCCATGCCCTCGCGCAGAAGCTCGTCGGAGGCGGGAGGCGCCAGTGGCTGGGCCGCAGCCGGCTGTGCCAGGACCAGGAGGCAGCCGAGGATGGCTCTCCAGGTTCCGCTGCGTGAGGATCGTGGCGACTCGATCATGGCGCGAAGCCTAACCCACCGAGCGCTCCGCGGCTTCCGGCATCGACGCCGGCACGGTGAGGCCGCTGGGCCGGTGCTGCCGGCTCCGCGCATGGTATACAACGGCCCCATGAAACGACCTTTTCTCCTTCTTTTGCCAGCGATGGGCGTCGCCTGCACGGTACCGGCGCCCACGGCCGACCAGCTCTTCGAGGCGCTGGCCGATCGCTATGTCGACGAGTCCTTGGCCCTCGCGCCGGTGGGCGCGACCTTCACCGGAGACCACCGCTTCGACGGCGATCTCGACCAGGTGAGCCCCGAGGCCCGTGAAGAGTCGGCCAGCTTCGCCCGCTCGATCCTCGCAGAGCTCGACACCATCGACCGAGGCGAGCTCTCTCGAGCCAATCAGGTCGACGCCGCCCTGCTTCGCAATCAGATGGAGGGGACCTTGTGGGGGCTCGACGTCAACCAGGAGTGGGCCTGGAACCCGACCCGCTACACCGGCCTGGCCGGGGGTGCCGTGTACAGTCTGATGGCGCGAGACTACGCTCCGGTAGCCGAGCGACTGGACCGCGTGGCCGATCGCCTCGAGCAGTTCCCGAGGCTGTTCGAGCAGATCCGCGCGACCCTCGATCCAGACCGCGTCCCCCAGGTGCACGCCGAAACCGCCGTGTCTCAGAATCGGGGCGTGCTCTCGGTGTTGACCAACCTGGTCGAACCGGAATTGGGCGCTCTGGCGGACGGCTCGGAGGAGAAGGAGCGGCTCCTGGCTGCCATGGAGCTCGCGCGTGGTGTCGTCGAACAGCACCAGGCCTGGCTCGAGGAAGAGCTGCTTCCGAACGCGTCCGGAGATTTTCGGATCGGAGCGGAGAAGTTCGATCAGAAGCTGGCCTTTACTCTTCACACTCCGATCACGCGACCGGAGATCCGGCGCCGGGCGGAGGCGATGCTTCTCGAGGTCCACGATCGGATGTACAAGATCGGACTCCGGATCCTGGCAGACGACGCGACCAACGGCACCGGCCGGCGGAAGGGCCCACCCGTGGATGCGGACAAGCTCGAGGTCATCCGGGAGGCACTCGAGGTGGTCTACCGGGAGCGGCCCCAGCGCGGTGAGATCGTGCCGACGGCGAAGGAGTTTCTGAAGCAGACGACCGACTTCGTACGCGCTGCCGGAATCGTCACGGTACCCGACGATCCGGTCGAGATCATCGTCATGCCCGAGTTCCGGCGTGGAGTCTCGCTGGCCTATTGCGACTCGCCGGGGCCGCTCGACGTCGGACAGAAGACCTTCTACGCCGTGTCACCTCTGCCCGCGGACTGGACGCCCGAGCAGGATCGCTCCTTCTTGAGGGAGTACAACGACATGGGGGTGCAGGTCCTGACTATGCACGAGGCCGTGCCGGGCCACTTCTTGCAGATAGCGCACAGCAATCGCTATCCGTCGGCGCTGCGCGCCATCCTCTCGTCCGGCATGTTCATCGAGGGCTGGGCGGAGTACATCGAGGAGATGATGGTTCAGGAAGGCTACCTGGGCGACGATCCGAAGCTGCACATGGTCGTGCTCAAGCTCTATCTCCGGTCGATCACCAACTCGATCATCGACCAGGGAATACACGCCGAGGGCATGACCCGGGAACAGGCGATGGAGAACATGGTGGGCAAGGCCTTCCAGGAAGAGCGCGAGGCCGCCGGCAAGTGGGTACGAGCACAGTTGACCTCGAGCCAGCTCTCCACCTACTTCGTCGGTTACCTCGAGCACCTCGATCTGCGGCGCGAAATGGAGGAGCGGCAGGGCGAGGCTTTCGATCTCCTCAAGCACCACGATCGCGTGCTCTCGTTCGGGTCGCCGCCTGTGCAGTTCGTGCGCGCGTTGATGTTGGATCTGCCGATTCCAGAGTAGGTTGGGAGGGGGTCGGCAGAGTTGCCAGGTCCCTCGGCCGTTCGTCTCGCTCCGCACTCGGCGGAGTCGATCCGCCTGGGCCTCATTCGTCGC
>JBHHWO010000042.1:0-30037 GCA_046756565.1 Thermoanaerobaculia bacterium
TGGCCCCATGGCGCTCGCAACGCGACCGTCTCGACTTCTGCCACGGGCTGCTAGCTGTGGACCAGCGCCGCATCAGGGCCGGGCGAGGACTCCGGGTGTGTCATTCTGAGCGCCAGCGAAGGATCCCGGCGGCGCGGCCCTTGCCTAAAGAAGAAGCCCGCCCCGAGGGGGCGGGCTTGTGCAGCTCTCCGGTGGGCCCGGAGAGCCAATTGGGAGGGGACACCTTGAAAGGTGTCCTCGACGTCAGCTGATCTCGATCTTGCGCGGCTTGGTCTTCTCGGCCTTCGGGATCGTCACGGTGAGGATGCCCTCGCCGTACTTCGCCTCGACCTTCTCGCTGTCGACCTCGTGAGGCAGCGTGAAGCTCCGGGTGAAGCGGCCGTAGGAGCGCTCGATCCGGCGGAATTCGTTCTTGGTCTCCTCGTTCTCGAACTTGCGCTCGCCGGTGAGGGTCAGAACGTTCTCCTCCAGGGTGATCGCCACGTCTTCCTTGGCGAGGCCTGGAAGCTCGGCCGTGAACACGAACGCGTCATCGCTCTCGCGCACGTCGACCGCCGGCACCCAGCCGTCTCGGCCGCTGCGGGTGGCCAGGCTGCCGCCGAAGGACTCGTCGCCGAAGAACTGATCCAGGCTCCGGAAGAACGGATCGGCGAAGAAGTGGGTGGGTCGGCGGGTCAAATACGATTTGGTCATTCTAAGAACCTCCTTTGGGTTGAATTGCCTCGAAATCTGGCCCGATTTGGGCCGTTCCTTAGTGTCTAACACTGAGATTTTGAGGATTATTCCAGTGAGCCTCCATAATCTTAGTCGTCAGAACTCATATTCATATCGCGCCCCTGGGTCGATCGTCTCGCTCCGCACTCGGCGGAGTCGATCCGCCAGGGCCTCATTCGTCGCGGCCTCGGACGGCGACACCGAACTCGCCTTCGGCTCGACCCTGCGGGTGGGTGCTCGCCGTAGAAGGCACCTCGGCCGCTCCTCGTTCGGCCGCCGGATCCTCGCCTCCGACCTCGAATCGCTCTACTCGTCGCCGACCTCGGGGCGCTGGAATCGGAGTTGGCCGGGTAGCACCGTCATCGAATGGGTGGGTGGAATTCAAAGAGCCGCGAGCGGAGCAAGTTGTGCCTGCACCCGACGGAAAGGTGCGGTCCCGCGAGGCCTCACCTCGAGCGTCTATGTGACCCGCGGCGCGGGTTGTGGCTCGAGGTTTCGGCTCGTTCTCCTGCCGATCACGATTCAGCGACCAAAGGCGCTGCACGTTGCCCCACGGATGTTCGGAGGGGCAAGAAGCGCGTCAGGCCAAGGCGAGGCGGCAGGCAATCCGCACAGGGGGCTCTCCGCAAGCGCTCGGCACGCTGTGTCGGAGGCCTCCTTCGGTTTGCGCGCAGCGGAGCGCAGGCGAGGGCCCGTGCCACTGCAGGCCTTCGAGCCCGAGCCGTCCCCTGAAGGATTCGCCTGCCGATCGCCGCCGGCGCGCGGTCTATCGAGGACACGCGGCCAAGTGCGGAGCGAGGCGACCGATCGAGGGACGCCATTCCGAGGTCACAGCCCGCCGATCGCCGCCGACGTGCGGTCTATCCGCTACGCGCTGGCGCTCAACTCGCTCGCGCGCAGGTCGACAGCCAGCTGGCCGTCCCGGACGTCGACCTGAACCAGGGTTCCGTCGACCATTTCGCCGGCGACGATCGCGCGGCCGATCTTGGTTTCGAGCTCGTGCTGGAGGTATCGCTTCAAGGGCCGGGCGCCGTAGACCGGATCATAACCGGCGCGCGCAATGAGCTCGCGAGCGGCGTCGGTGATCTCGAGTTGGGCGCCGTGGTCCTCGAGCCGGTGGCTGAGCTCGGCAACCTGAAGACCCACGATCTGCTTGATCTCGTCGAGCTGTAGTGACTTGAACAGCACGATGTCGTCGATCCGGTTCAAGAACTCGGGCCGGAAGTGAGAGCGCATTTCGGAAAGCACCCCGTCACGCGCGGTGTCCCGAATCTGGCCCCTCTCATCCATGCCCTCGAGCAGATGCTGGGATCCGATGTTCGAGGTCATGATGACGACGGTGTTCTTGAAGTCGACGGTATGCCCCTGAGCGTCCGTCACGCGACCGTCGTCCAGGATCTGAAGCAGGACGTGGAAGACGTCGTGATGGGCCTTCTCGATCTCGTCAAAGAGGATTACCGAATACGGCTTCCGCCGCACGGCTTCCGTCAACTGGCCGCCCTCCTCGTAGCCGACGTAGCCGGGCGGCGCGCCGATCAGGCGCGACACGTTGTGTTTTTCCATGTACTCCGACATGTCGATCCGGATCAGGTTGTCTTCGCTGTCGAACAGAGCCTCGGCGAGAGTCTTGGCGAGCTCGGTCTTGCCGACTCCCGTTGGGCCGAGGAAGATGAAGGAGCCGATCGGGCGGCGCGGATCCTTGATGCCCGATCGGGCGCGGATCACGGCGTCGGCGACCAGCTGGACTGCTTCGTCCTGGCCAATCACCCGCCGGTGCAGGATCTCGTCGAGGCGCAAGAGCTTCTCGCGCTCGCCTTCGACCAGTCGGGTCACTGGGATTCCGGTCCAGCGGGAGACAATTTCGGCGACCTCGTCCTCGGTGACCTCTTCGCGTAGGAGCCGGCCGGCGTGGGCGTCGGCCTGGCCTTGCTCCTTGGCGAGCAGCTCTTCTTCGAGCTGGGGGAGCCGGCCGTGCTTGAGCTCGGCCGCCCGATTCAGATCATAGTCGCGCTCGGCCTCTTCGATCTCGTGGCGCACCTGCTCGATTTCTTCGCGCAGGCCCCGCACTGCCTCGATCGCGTCTTTCTCGGCCTGCCATTGCGCTGTCATGGCGTCGGTCTGCTCGCGCAGGTTGGCGAGCTCCTCGCGCAGTGTCTTTAGGCGCTCCTTGCTCGCCTTGTCCTTCTCCTTCTTCAGAGCGGCCTCTTCGATCTCGAGCTGCATCACGCGGCGGGTTGCCTCGTCGAGGTCCGCCGGCAGCGAGTCGATCTCTGTTCGGATCATGGCGGAGGCCTCATCGATCAGGTCGATCGCCTTGTCCGGCAGGAATCGGTCAGTGATGTAGCGGTGGGAGAGAGTCGCCGCGCCGACCAGCGCATTGTCCTGAATCTTGACGCCGTGGTGCACTTCGAAGCGCTCCCTCAGGCCGCGCAGAATCGAGATCGTGTCTTCGACCGAAGGCGGATCCACCATCACCGGTTGAAATCGGCGCTCGAGCGCCGCGTCTTTCTCGATGTACTTGCGGTATTCGTCGAGGGTCGTGGCGCCGAGGCAGTGAAGCTCCCCTCGAGCGAGCATGGGCTTGAGCAGATTGCCGGCATCGGTCGAGCCCTCGGTGCGCCCGGCTCCCACGATGTTGTGGATCTCATCGATGAAGAGCAGAATCCTGCCCTCGCCTTCCTTGATCTCGTTCAGAACCGCCTTGAGCCGTTCTTCGAACTCGCCACGGTACTTGGCTCCCGCCAGCAGTGAGCCCATGTCGAGAGAGAAGATCGCGCGGTCCTTCAACCACTCCGGAACGTCACCGCGGACGATTCGCTGTGCCAGACCCTCGACGATGGCGGTCTTGCCAACCCCTGGCTCGCCGATCAGGACCGGGTTGTTCTTGGTCTTGCGGGACAGGATGCGGACCGCCCTGCGGATCTCGGAGTCCCGGCCGATTACCGGATCCAGCTTTCCCTGACGTGCCTGAGCGACCAGGTCGACGCCGTACTTGTCCAGGGCCTCGTAGGCCTGCTCCGGTGTGGCGCTGGTGACTCGCTGGTTGCCGCGGATCTCGCGCAACGTGGTGAGAAACCGGTCGCCGTCGACTCCGTGTCGCGCCAGGAGCGTGCCGGCGATGCTGGACTTGCCCTCCTTGATCAGGGCCAGGATCAGATGCTCGACCGAGACGTACTCGTCCTTCAGCCGCTTCGCCTCGTCGCCCGCCGCCACCAGGAGCTGCTGCAAGCGAGCCGTCACGTAGACTTTTCCGGCCTCCGCGCCGCCGGCCGCCACGCTCGGCTGGCGGGACAGCTCGCCTTCGAGCTCACCGGTGAGCTGATCGGCGGCCACGTCCATCTTCGTGAGGAGCCTGGGTACGAGGCCGGATTCCTGGCGCAGCAGGGCCAGGAGCACATGCTCGCCGTCGACCTGCTGGTGACCCAGCCGGGTCGCGGTCTCGTGGCCGCCCTGGATGGCTTCCTGGGTTTTCAGCGTCAGCTTGTTCATATCCATGATTCAGGAACCTCCGGCCCGGTCGCGGGGGTCGAACTCAGAGCTCTCGGCGAGCTGTTCGAAGAGCTCGCGATCTCTCCGGCCGAGGGTCGACGGCACCATGATGCGAATCTCTCCCAGAAGATCTCCGTTGGCACCGTTCTTGGCGGGAAAGCCCTTGCCCCGGAGGCGGACTTTCCGGCCCGAGGACGAGCCCGCCGGGATCTTGACGGTGACATCGCCGTCGAGCGTTCGCACGGTTGCCTGGCCTCCGAGCGCGGCTTCCCAAGGGGTGACCGGAATCACCGTGAGCAGATCGGCGCCGTCAAGGCGAAAATTCGGGTGCGGGAGGATCTCGACGGTCAGATAGAGGTCGCCTCGGGCGCCGCCCGGCTGCGCCGCGGCGCCCTGGCCGGCGAGCCGGATCTTCTGGCCCGGCCGGATGCCTTTCGGGATCGATACGCGCAAGGTGCGAGCTCTGCCGGTGGCGGGGTCGCTCACCGAGATCTGGCGCTTGCCGCCTCGTCCCGCTTCTTCGATGGTGAGCGAGATCTTGGCCTCGTGATCGCGGCTCTGGGCGGCGGTCCTCGGCTGGGTGTTCGCCCAGGCACCGCCCGGTGCGGCGCCGTGCCCGGCGCCCGAACCGAAAAGGGTCTCGAAGAAGGAGCTGAAGTCGCCGCCGCCCGCGCCGGTGCCTCCTCCCAGATCACTGAAGTCGAACCGGACGCTCCGCCCCTGGCCGCCCGGTCCACCAAAGCCGCCGCCCCCGAAGCCGAACTGCGAAAACAGATCTTCGAATCCGGGCGGTGGAGCACCGGTCCGTTGCGCGTGCTTCCAGGCCGATCCGAACTGGTCGTACTTGCTCCGCTTGTCAGGGTCCTTCAGAACCTCGTAGGCCTCGTTCATCTCCTTGAACCTGGATTCGGTCTCCGGATCCTTGTTGATGTCGGGGTGGTATTTGCGCGCGAGCTTCCGGTAGGCCTTCTGAATGTCGTCCTGGCTGGCCTGCTTCGAGACGCCGAGGATCTTGTAGTAATCGTGGTAGTTCACACAAAGCTCTCCCGCACAAGCCAGCGAGGCCGGTAGCCCCACGGCCCGCTAGCCGGTTGTTTCAGTCGTTCAGGCCAGATCTTAGTCTGTAGCCCTCACATTTCATAACGCCTGTGGACCTGCATTCATTCCCGGAATTCAGCGGACCGAGCCCGCCCCGTCAGTCCGGCGAATGGCGACCGGCCAGGTTGCCCCAGATGCTAGGCAGATCGGGCACGGTGAGCCTCAGGTAGCGGATCAGGTCGTTCCAGATCCGGTCCTGTTCGGCCCGCGTGGGCATGATTCCGGCACTGGGCAGCTCGATGGTCACCACCGGCAGACCCATCATGACTCCGGCAAACCGTCCCAGTGAGCCCGGGTAGGTGCCCATGAGGTTCAGGTGCAGCGGGCCGAGCTTCGGGGGCGGATCTTTCGGGCCGTCATAGTCGACGACGTGGCTCGGTGCGTGCACCGCGACGATCACAGTCGGCCGGAACTCGCCGATCTGGTCGTAGAGCCACTGAGATTCGGGCTCGCTCAGGGGCGCTGGTCCCGGGTAGCGGCGCGGGCTTCTGCCGGTCCGGCGAACCCAGTAGTCCTCGGTCTGCGCCTTCCAGTCCAGGCTCGGGAAGTTGCGGTTGAGATCGACGCCGCGCGCGTTGGTGCGCTGGGACTTGCGGCGCAGAAGTCCGTCGGGGTTGAGGAGCGGTACCACCCGCCAGTGGAACAGCCCGGAATGGTTCCGATCCAGCTTCCGGAGCCACTTGAAGACAACGCTCACCGAGGCATACTCATCTCCGTGGATGCCTCCCATGAGCAGGACTCTGGCGAGCGGCTCCCTGGGTGGCAGGGGAGGATACTCGGCCATCAAGATCGGCAGACCCTCGACCGATAGGCCGCCGGACGCTGCGAGCGGTCGCTCGAGACACTCGGAAGCGGACACGCTGGTGAGCTTGGCACCGATCCTTTCGCAGGTCGCGGTGACCGGGTCCGGGCCCCTCTCCTCGGCGACGCCGGCAACCGGTCCGCCGAATAGAAATCCGAGCAGAACGATCGCCCGGCAAGCGACCGGTCTCCCGATCGTAGGGTCGGTCCGGAGTGTAGGGTCTTCCATCCTCAGCCAGGCAGACAAAGGCCGAATCTACCTCACAAACAGAGCGATCGGGCGGCGGCGGCTTTGGGCACTGACCCGAGTTGCGGTCTGCTCCACACCGGACCCCCCGGGCTTGTGTTATTAATAGGGGCGTTTCTGACCCGGTGCCGAACTCACCAATCCTCATCGGAGTTTGTCCGTGAATCGGAGGACCCTTCTCAAAGCCATTCCCGTCAGTCTCGCGACTGCCGTGGGTCTCCGGCTGCGCGGGTCTTCAGAGCAAGCTTACGGCGTGTTTCGCTACTGGCTGGACCGTCGGTTGCGCAGCGTCCCCCACTCGGATCGGCTCGACCCGGTTCGCGACGAAGGCGCGATGTCGGCCGCCTCGAGGTTGGACAAGATCCGGGATTTCGACCGCACCTACGACGACGACCACCTTCTCGACGAGTCGGGTTTTCAGGTACTGCGGTCCACTGCCGCCCGCGTCGAGCGAACGCAACGACTGGTAGGCCACGGCAACTTCAACCTGCTGTCGTTCGATCAGCTTCTGAGCTTCGCCAGCAACTACCCCGAGATCGGCGAGTTCACCGCCGCCGAGCTCGCCTTCCTCGACGAGATCTTCCACACGGACGCCAGGCGCTACGGCTTTTTCGGCGAGAAGGTCGTCGAAGAGCAGACGGCCGTGATCGACAGGAGAACGGTGATCAAGATTCCGGGCAGCGGCCACTTCCTGCTCAAGGGCGAGCCGCTCAAGAAGTTCATGAAGATCAAACGCGACGTCGGAAGTACCGTCGTGCTGACCTCCGGCGTCCGGAGCGTCGCCAAGCAGTACCAGCTGTTTCTCACCAAGGCGGTGGAGACCGGGGGCAATCTGTCCCAGGCGTCCCGTTCCCTGGCGCCGCCCGGATATTCGTTCCACGCCCGCGGGGACTTCGACCTCGGCAAGGCCGGTTTCGGGCTGGGCAACTTCGACGAGTCCTTTTGCGAGACCGACGAGTATCGCAGGCTGATCGATCTCGGCTACGTCGCGATCCGGTACACCGAGACGAATCCCTTCGGCGTGCGCCACGAGCCCTGGCACATCAAGATCGCCTAGTCTGCTAGAGGGGTGTCAGCGCTTTCTTCGGATTCGCTCGACCAGGTCGCCATAGCGCGCGGCGTGCTTGGCGTAAACGGGCTCGACCGCGCGGCTGAAGCTCGCCGGGTCGTCGACCTCGTTGATCTCGGAGCCAGCGTCGATCACCGCGCCGATCGCCTCGGCGCGGTACTCGGCCCAGAACGCGCGTTGAGACTCGGCTGAGGCCTCGGCGGCGGCCTCGAGCGCCGCCCGTTGCACGGGCTCGAGGGTGCGCCAGCGGTCGAGAGACACCAGGACGACGTCGGGCACGATGGCGTGGCGGTCGAGGGAGTAGAAGCCGGCGGCTTCGAAGTGCCGTTCCGAACGGTACGAGGGCAGGTTGTTCTCGGCCCCGTCGATGGCTCCGGTGTGAAGGCTCGTGTAGACCTGCTTGAAGCCAATGGCCACCGGAGAACCGCCCAGCGCCTCGACCATGTCGCGCATCATCTCGGAGCGCTGCACGCGGATCTTCAAGCCCTGCAGGTCCTCGGGGCGTCGAATCGGACGCTTCCGGTTGTAGAAGGAGCGCGCTCCCGCGTCATACCAGGCCAGTGGAACGAAACCGGCCTCCATGATGCCGGCGCGGATCTCGTCGCCGATGTCACCGTCGAGGGTCGCCCAGAGATCGTCGGTGGTCTCGAACAGGAACGGCAGCGCCAGCACGCCGGCCACCGGCGCGAACTCCTGGAGCGGCGCCGCCGACACACAGGCCATTTGGACGGCTCCGAAGCGGAGCTTCTCGAGAGCTTCCTTCTCGTTGCCGAGGACGCCACCCAGCTGCAGGTCGATCGTGAGCCTCGGCGCCAGCGTCGAGTCGGCGGCGACGCGCTCGGCCAGATCCACAAGCCCGCGAGCGGTCGGGTACGTCTCGATGTGGACGTTCGAGAGCACCCAGCGCTCGGGCGCGTCCGAAACCCGGCTGGCGCACGCGCCCCCCACGGCCAGGACGGCCAGGAGAGCCGGCCAGACCATCGGTCGTTTCACGCTGCGCTCACGCCGCGGCGCCGATCCATCTCGGAAGCCACAGGGAGATTTCGGGAATGAAGGTGACCACCAGCAGCACTGCGATCATCACCATGTAGAAGGGAAGCAAGGCGCGGGATGCCTCCTCGATCGAGGTTCCTCCGATGGCACATCCCACGAAGAGTGTACTTCCCACCGGCGGGGTGCACAGTCCGATCCCGAGGTTCAAGAGCAGGATGATCCCGAACTGCACGGGGTCGAGTCCGAGGCCCTCGGCGACCGGCAGCAGGATCGGCGTGAGGATGACGATCAGCGCGGCCATGTCCATGATCGCCCCGAGCGCCAGAATCAGGACGTTGAGGACCAGCAGCAGGACCACGCGGCCGGCGGGAAGAGCGGTCAGCCATTCGGTCAGCAGCCGAGGCACGTGCAGATAGGTGAGCGCTTCGCCGAAGGCGGCCGCCGATCCGATCAGAATCAGCACCAGGCCCGAGGTGCGAACCGCGCGGCGAAGGACGCCGGCGTAGTCGCGCAGCCCGAGTGATCGATAGACGAACGAAGACACCACCACCGACCAGACCACGGCGATGACCGCCGACTGGTGCGCCGGCGCCCAGCCCAGGGCGAGCGGGACGATGATGATGAGCGGAGTGGCGAGGGCGGGCAGGGCCTCGAAGCCGGTCTTGAGCACCCGCGCCGGCGCCAGCGGCTGGCCCTTCGGGTATTTCCGTCGCCGGGCGATCCAGGCCGACAGCGCCATCAGCGCGATTCCGACCAAGAGGCCAGGCGCGTAGCCGGCCAGAAACAGACCCTGGATCGACACGGTTCCGCCGGCCGCGAGCGAGTAGAGAATGGCGTTGTGCGAGGGTGGCAGGATGATGCCCTGGGTCGACGAGGCCACGGTGACCGCGACCGAGAAATTCCGGTCGTAGCCGTTCTCGGTCATGGTTGGAATCAAAACCGGACCGATCGCCGCCGTGTCCGCGACGCTCGAGCCCGACATTCCGCCGAAGAACATCGATGCGGTGACGTTGACCATGGCCAGCCCGCCACGGACGAAGCCGACCAAGGCATTGGCCAGGTCGATTAGACGAGCGGCCATGCCGCCGGCGCTCATGATCTCGCCGCACAAGATGAAGAAGGGAATCGCGAGCAGGGTGGGCTCGGCGATCTGTGAAGAGATCTTCTGAACCACCGACATCGCGGGGAGACCGGAGGCGAAGAAGAACGCGAAGGCCGACAGCCCGAGGCTGAAGGCGACTGGCACTCGCAGGACGACAAGCAGAACGAAGCAGCCGAAAACCAGCAAGCCGAGGAGCGACTGAGTCACGAGATCTTTGATCCCGAAAAAGCCTGTTGCCCCCCGAGCCACCCGATCAGAGCCCCGGCGGCGACGGCGGGCTGGTAGAGCAGGGAAGCGCTCCAGCCGGTTCCGGGTAGCGTGTTGTCGATCGCCAGCACGAGTCTGACCCCGAAAACCGCGAGCAGGATGCCGAACCCGGCGCAGGCAACGCCCGGGAGGCGGCCCAGGACCGGCTGCCACCGCGCGGGGAAGCGCCGTGCGACCACGTCGACCGCGAGGTGGAGGCCCTCGGCGAGGCAATACGCGGCGGCCAGCAGACCGAACCAGACCACGAGAATCCCCTGGATCTCTTCCAGCGCCGCGAACGACCTTTGCCAGAGTGTCCAGGCGAAGAGCTCGATCACTCCGTTCAGGGCCAGAACTCCCAGCAGGAGCGCGCACGCCGCTTCGAGTACGCGGCCAATGCTGCTGGAGACTCCGCTGGAGCTGCGGCTCTGCATGGTCGAGTCGCAGAGTATTCTATTGCTCCATGGGCAATGCCAGGGAGCGGGTGCTGGCCGCGTTCCGGCGGCGGTTCGGAGGCGATCCGAAGTGGCTGATCCGCGCGCCGGGCCGGGCGAACCTCCTCGGAGCTCACGTCGACTACAGCGAAGGCTGGGTGCTTCCGGGCGCGCTCGATCGCGCGGTCTGGCTCGCGCTCCGCCCGGCGGGCGGCGAGTCCGCCGTGAGTGTGATCGAGGCGGCCGACATCGTCGACACCGGGACCGAGACTTCGAACGTCGCCGAGCTCGACACCGAGTGGCTGCCGCTGCCGGTGCCCGAGCGCAGTGGCGGCGCGTCGAGCCGTAACGGCGGCTGGCGCGACATCCCGCGGGGGGTGGCCTGGGCGCTCGCCCGGGCGGGACACGCCGTGCGACCGATCGAAGCGGTATTTGGAGGAGATCTTCCGATCGGAGCCGGAGTCAGCTCCTCGGCGGCTGTCGAGGTTGCCTTCCTGATGGCTTGGGAGGCTGCCGGCGGCTACGGCCTCCACGGTCTCGAACGAGCGCGGCTCGGCCGCCGAGTCGAGAACCAGTACCTGGGGATCGGCTCGGGAATCATGGATCAATTCGCTTCGATTCACGGCCGGGCCGGTCAGCTGGTGTTTCTGGACTGCCGCGACCTGACCTTCGAATTCGTTCCGCTTCCCGATGGTGCCGCGATTGTCGTCGCTGACTCGGGCGTGCGCCGGGCGCTGGCCGAATCCGATTACAACAGCCGGCCGGAGGAGTGCCGCCAGGCTGTCGAGAGACTCCGCGAGGAGCTACCCGCGATCAGGACGCTCCGCGACGTGGACGAAGAGAGGCTCGAAGATCACGGGCACCTCTTGACCCGAATCTTGCGCAAGCGCGCCCAGCACGTGGTCGGCGAGTGCCGGCGGGTGCGGGAGGGCGCGCGCGCGCTGCGTGAAGGCAATCCTGTGCGCTTCGGGGAGCTCATGCGCGAGTCTCACGAGAGCTCACGCGATCTCTACGAGGTGTCGATTCCCGAGCTCGATGCGTTGGCCTTCGCGGCGTGGTCGTCGAATGGCTGTTTCGGGGCGCGGCTCTCCGGCGCCGGTTTCGGCGGTTGTGTCACGGCTCTCGTCGAAGTCGAGACGGCCGGCGAGGTGGAGCGGCGACTGCGGCGCGACTTCGAGCGCGCATTCGGCCGCCCCTGCGACACGTTTGTCTCCTCCTTCGGCGACGGCGCCTCCCTCCAAGAAGTGAAATAGCGGACCCGTCGCTGGAGCTCGCCGGCGCCTCCACTCCCGGATCGGCAGCGGGTTGGTTGACGTCTACAACATATCGGTGTACTATATATCGTGAAACGATATATAGAGATTCGAAATGTCACCCGTACCCCCGTCGAAGCAGCCAACTCCGGTCGAGATTCAGAACCTGTCTCGCGACTGTCACCAGGTTCTGATTCTGGGCATCCTCGCATCCGGGCCTCATCACGGCTATCAACTGGCTCTGGAGCTCGAGGAGCGGAGCGGCGGCGGGTTTCGCTTCAAGCACGGGACCCTCTATCCCATCCTTCACAGGCTGGAGCTCGAAGGCCTCATTCAAGGCGACTGGCTGGACGAGGAGACCAAGCGCAAGCGCAAGAGCTATGCCTTGACCCAAGCGGGCCGAGAACGCCTGGCTCACCAGATCGACGCTTGGCGTGATTTCTTCAGCCGCTTCTTCTCCGTTGTCAAGGAGGCAAGACCATGACTCGATTTGCCGAAGTGCTTCGGCAGGTCAGCGCCGAGCTGGATCTGCCGCAGCCGACGAAATCCCGCATCCTTCTCGAGATGGCGGGTGACCTGGAGGACCTTCACCAGCACTACCTGGACCAGGGCTTCGACCAGGGAAGCGTTCGTGGCCTCGGACGAAGCACTCAAGCACTTGGCTCGAATCCACAAGACGAGTACGCGGTTTACCGACCGTGTGACCCGGCAGGTCGGTACGATCTGGGAAAAGGCCCTGCTGGTGATCTGGGTGTTGGCAGTGATCTTTTTCGTCGGCAGGGTCGCGACCGAAGAGCGGTTCTTCTTCGCTGTCAGCCCCTTTCTCTGGCCAATCGGGCTTCTGGCGGTGAGCGCCCTGGTTTTCAGCGGGTGGAAGCTGTACGAACTGTTCGTGAGAAAACCTCCCGATGTGCGGCGAGTCCGAGCCGGTCTGAGCGTGCTGCTGTTCCTGGACGCCGCGATTCTCGGGGTCTCGGCGTCCGGTCTGCTTTACAGCCTGCGCTGGTACGCGTATCACTCCTTTGATGGCGCGCCCGAGACGGTCTTCAGAATGTTCGCCACGTGGACGCTGGCGACGTCATCGATGATGATCCTCGGGCTCTTGACTGCGACTCTCACCGCGTTTCTGTGGTTCATGCTGGCAAACCTGGTGGCCCGTTTCGAGAGGCGCGAGGCCAAGGCCTTGCTCGCCGCCTGACCCGCAGGCTCAAGAGTTCTACCGAGGAGACGACCATGCTTGAAGCCCTAGAAACACTCATTGAATTCATGAGGAATCTGATCCGATTCACGAGCGAAGCGGGCCCCTTCATCTTCCTTCAGGTGGCACTGATGAACGTGGTTTTGGTCCTTACCCTGATCAACGTGGCTCGACTGGCCTTTCGGAGCGGAAAGGCTGCGGAGGGGCTCGACCGCAGTATCGACGCCATCCTGTTTTGGGGCGGTTTGACGGCGATCTTCGGTTTTCTCGGGCAATGGGTCGGGCTCTACCGAGCGGCCAACGTTCTGTACGACTACGGAGTGGCCGACCCGCGGCTCGTGGTCAAGGGCATCGGCGAGTCGCTGAACACCTCGGTCGCCGGCTCGCTGGCGTTCTTGTTTGCGGCTTTCTTGTGGTTCGGCCTGCGCCTGGTCCAGCAAGCTCGCGTAGCGGCTCGCCCGGCTCGCTGAGAACCACGGCTTTGCTTGCGAGGCCCGCTGGCGTCGACGGCCGGTCGCGAAGCTCAGTCGCGCGGATCGGGCCCCATTCGCCGAGCCCAGTAGCCGTTGGCGGCGGCGAATCCCGATGGGTGCCCCACGTCGAAGATCGGCAAGGAGAGGACGCATCCCAGCGCACCGTGGTCCTGGATGATGTTCTGGTAGACGGGCACTTCGTCCAGCTCGACGTCGGCGCCGTTGCCCCCGAGCTCAGCGCGGAACGGCTCCATGTATTCGAAAACGTGGGAGCGGCAGACGTAGCGGCCGCAGCTTCGCACCACCGTTTCGCCTTCGGGAATCGAAAGCCGGCCGGGGCGCTTGTCCTCGAGGCGCCGGATCTCGAGCACGCCGGGCGCGGACTCGCGGTGGTCGATGCGGCCGCAGTTGCCGAACTGCCGGTCGTGAGAATGGTCGAGCTCGAGGGCGCCGATGACGTCGCGACCGCTTTCGTTATGGAGCTCGATCATGCGACCGAAATCATGCTCGGACGAAAGAAATATGTTGTCGGGAAGAAGCAGAGCGAATGGTTCGCCCGAGCAGAAGTCACGGCATTCCCACATGGCGTCGGCCAGCCCGCGCTGACGCTCTTGGGTTACGTATTCGAAGCGGACGCCGAGCTCGGCTTCGAGGTCGCCATCGGCAAGGTACTCGAAGATGAGGCCTTTGGCCGGGCTCAGGACGATTGCGATCTCGGTGAGGCCGGCACCGGCGGCTTCCTCGATCACCCATTGGATGGCGGGCTTGCGCCCCACGGGTAACAGTTCCTTGGGCACCACTCTCGAAACCGGCTCCATGCGAGTTCCCTTGCCGGCGGCCGGGATCACTGCCTTTCTCACCGATGCCACCGTCGGAGGATACTTTGCCAAGAGGAACGTTTGGTAGCCTTTTGCCATGGCCGACAAGGTTCCCAGCTTGGATTCGGTGCAGGCGGCGGGCGAAAGACTCGCGAGCTTCGACTACATCGCCGATGAGGGGCTTGCGACCAGCCTGTTTCTGGCGCTGGAGATGGGCAAGGCCCTGTTTCTCGAGGGCGAGCCCGGCGTCGGCAAAACCGAGGTGGCCAAGGTCCTGAGCCGGGCATTCGACACGCCGCTCATTCGCCTGCAGTGCTATGAGGGGCTCGACATCAATCACGCCGTCTACGAGTGGAACTACCCACGTCAGTTGCTCGAGATCCAGGCAAGAGGTGCGGCTTCCGGCGACGCCGAGGCCGCGACCCGCGACATCTTCACCGAGGACTTCCTGCTCAAGCGCCCGCTTCTGCAAGCGATCGACCGGAGTCACGACAGCGCTCCGGTGCTCCTGATCGACGAATTGGATCGAGCCGACGAGGAGTTCGAGAGCTTTCTGCTCGAGCTCCTGTCGGACTTCCAGGTGACGATTCCGGAGATCGGCACGCTCCACGCCGAGCACCGTCCGATCGTCATCATCACCTCCAACCGGACCCGGGAGATCCACGATGCTCTCAAGCGCCGGTGCGTCTACCACTGGATCGACTATCCGTCGCTGGACAAGGAGATCGAGATCGTCCGGCGCAAGGTCGCCGGGCTGGAAGACCGCTTGAGCCGGGACATCGTGGCCTTCGTCCAGGCGCTGCGACAACAGGATCTCTACAAGCTGCCAGGAGTCGCCGAGACCCTCGACTGGGCGGCGGCCCTCGAGCACCTGAACACCGTGCACTTGGATCCCGACGTCGTAGTGGCTACTTTGGGTCTGTTGCTCAAGTACCAGGACGACGTCGATAAGCTGAAAGTCGAGGCGCCGAGTATTCTCAAAGAGGCCCTCGGCTGAGTCGCGTTCGACAATCCGCGGGTAGCAGCGACTCATGAGGCCCGGCCCGTTTCTCGAAAACCTCCTCCTGTTCGGCCGCACGTTGCGTCTTGCCGGCCTGCCCGTGTCGCCGGGTCAGACGCTCGATTTCGCCCGGGCTCTGGAACTGGTCGACATCGGCGATCGGACACAGGTGTTTCACGCCGCCAGCTCGTTCCTGGTCAGTCGGCGCGAGGAGATGGAGCTGTTCGAGCTGCTTTTTGATCGCTTCTGGAGCAGGCACGCGACCGGAGAGGCTGGCGAGGCTCAACCGAGCCCTGCTGCTCCGAGGCACGATCCCGAGATTCCCGAGCGCTTGCGTAGCGTGAGCTACCTGGCCGCGCGCGCGAGACCGACGGATCTGGAGATCGAGCTTCGCGACCGCTCGCGGACCTACAGCGACGAGGAAGTACTCCAGCACAAGGACTTCGCTCGCATGTCAGCCGAGGAGCTGGACGCACTCCGGCGGCTGATCCTCGAGATGCGCTGGCGGGCGAGCCTGCGTCGCACTCGGCGCTGGGCTCAGGATCCGAAAGGCCCGCGTGTTCATCTGAGGCGGATGCTACGGGACGCGGCCAAGCACGACGGCGTGCCGCTTCGGCTCGCGCGGCGGCATCCGAAGTCCAAGCGGCGCCCGATTGTGCTGCTGGCGGACATCAGCGGCTCTATGGAGAAGTACTCGCGCATCATCCTCCAGTTCTTCTGGGGCGCTCTTCATGGTCTGGGCGCGGGTGACGTCGAGTGCTTCGTTTTCGGCACCCGACTGACCCGGATCACTCCGGCGATGCGCATCCGCAATGTCGATCGGGCGCTCGAGGACGCCGCCAGCGAGATTCTGGACTGGTCGGGCGGCACCCGGATTGGTGAGAGTCTGGGGACCTTCAACCGTCACTGGGCCCGTCGGATGCTTCGGCGCGGAGCGGTCGTCGTCATTGTAAGCGATGGCTGGGAGCGAGGGGACGTATCCGGGATGCGCCGGGAGATGCGCTACCTGCATCACCGTTGCCACCGCGTGATCTGGCTCAATCCGCACGTCGGCCAGCCGGGCTACCGGCCGCTGGTGGAAGGCATGGTCAATGCCTTGCCGTTCATCGACGATTTCTTGCCGATCCACAACCTGAATTCTCTGCGCGCGCTGGCCGAGGCTCTGGCCTCGGTGCCGTCGCGCAAGACGCTGCCCAGGCTCCAGCGAGCGCGCTGAGCCGTCGGCTACGAGCTGCACGTGTGGTAGTTTTCCAACCCGTGCCCCTCGATGAGCGCACTCGATTGCCGTGAGGGACAGCCACCCAAGTAAGGAGGATTCCCGGCTGTGAAGGTATCCGGCGAGCACACGTTCGACGCCTCTCCCCAGGACGTGTGGGACGGCCTGATGGACCCCGAGGTTCTTGCGGCCACGATGCCGGGCTGCGAAAAGCTCGAACTGGTGGGTGACAACCAGTACGAGGGAGAGCTGAACATCAAGGTGGGACCGGTGCAGGGCAGGTTCCAGGGCCGTATCGAGCTCGAGAACATCGACGCTCCTTCGAGCTACGACATGAAGGTCGACGGCCAGGGTGCCCAGGGGTTCGTCAAGGCGACCGCGCATGTCGCGATCAGCCCGGCCGAAGGCAAGACCCGAATGGCCTACGAGGGAGACGCCCAGGTCGGCGGCAGGATCGCGAGCGTAGGCCAGCGCCTGCTCGACAGCTCGGCCAAGGCGATCATCAGGCAGAGCTTGGAAGGCCTGAACGGGGTCTTGAGTGCTTCTCCGGCGGAAGGGACGAGCGCCGGGAGCGCTCCGTCACAGTCCGAGTTTGCGGCCAAGGTCGCCCAAGAGGTCGCCAAGGACCTGGTGCCCAAGCCCGTCTGGATCGGGCTTCTGGTTCTTTTGATTGTTCTGGTTCTCTATCTGATTCTGCGCTGAACGAATCCGGCAAGGAGGTGTTCCATTGATTCCCGGCCCGTTCGACTATCATGCTCCGACGTCGTTGGACGATGCCCTGGCGCTCCTGGCCGAGCACGGAAGCGACGCCAAGCTCCTGGCGGGAGGACACAGTCTGATCCCGGCCATGCGCTTTCGGCTCGCGGTGCCCGATGTACTGATCGACATCAACCGCATTCCGGATCTCGAGTACGTTCGCGAAGAGAATGGCTCCCTTCGGATCGGCGGCCTGACACGGGAGTTCGCTCTCGAGGAATCGGGGCTGGTGAGTGACAAGTACCCGCTTCTGGCCGATACCGCTCGCGTGATCGCCGATCCCCTGGTGCGAAACCTCGCAACCGTTGGAGGCAACCTTGCCCATGCCGATCCCGCCAACGATCATCCCGCGACGATGCTGGCCTACGGCGCGTCGGTAATTGCTCGCGGCGCGGACGGCGCACGCACCATCGCGATCGACGATTTCTTCGTCGATCTGTTCCAGAGCGCTCTCGCGAGCAACGAAATCCTGACCGAGGTCCGCATCCCGGCTCCGGCGGCGGGATCGGGGGGCGCCTACGTCAAGATGGAGAGGAAGGTGGGCGACTACGCGGTCTCGGCGGCGGCCGTCCAGCTGACCCTCGACGGCGATACCGTTGCATCCGCTCGGATCGGCCTGACCAACGTCAATCCGGTGCCGATGCGAGCGAAGAACGCCGAAGCCGAGGTCGTCGGCAAGCCGGCTTCCGACGAGGTCCTGGAAGCGGCTGGGCAGGCTGCGGCCGCCGAGTGCGACCCGTCCGGCGACCTTCGCGGCAGTGTCGAGTACAAGCGTGATCTGACCCGTGTCCTGGTCAAGCGGGCGATTGGCAAGGCCGTCGAGCGGGCGAAAGGAGGCAACTCGTGAGCCGACACAGCATCACGGTTTCGGTGAACGGTGAGTCGGTCACCTCGGAAGTCGAGAGCAGAATGTTGCTGGTCCACTTCGTGCGCGAGGTGCTGGATCTCACCGGGACCCACATCGGGTGCGACACGACGAGCTGCGGCGCCTGCACCTTGCTCCTGAACGGCCGGGCCGTCAAGAGCTGCACGGTGTTCGCCGCTCAGGCCGACGGCGGCTCGGTCGAGACCATCGAAGCCCTGGCCGCCGACGGCAATCTCCATCCGCTACAGGAGGGCTTCTGGGAGAAGCACGGCCTGCAATGCGGCTACTGCACGCCCGGCATGATCATGAGCGCCAAGGAGCTTCTTGCCAGGAACCCGAATCCGACCGAGGAAGAGATCCGCCGGGGCATATCCGGGAATCTCTGCCGCTGTACGGGTTACAACAAGATCGTCGAGGCTATTCAGTACGGAGCGAAGAAGCAGAGTGAGTCCGGCGAGGAGGTGAGCGCGTGACCCATCTGGACGACAGGTTCGAGCCCCATAGCCCGCTTGCCGACGGCGTTTCGGCCCGCGTCGAAACCACCGACGAGCTCAAAGTAACGACACCGGAAAAGGTCTGCGGCATGGGCCATGCCATGAAGCGCAAGGAAGACCCGCGTTTCATCCAGGGCAAGGGCCGCTACGTCGACGACGTCAAGCTGCCCGGCATGCTCTACATGGACCTCGTCCGCAGCCCCTACGCCCACGCCAAGATCAAATCGATCGACACCAGCGAGGCGCTGGCGACGGACGGGGTTCTCGCCGTCATTACCGGTGAGGATCTCAAGGCGGCCGGCGACCTCCACTGGATGCCTACCTTGATGTCGGACACCCAGATGGTGCTGCCGATCGAGAAGGTCGCCTACTACGCCCAGGAGATCTGTGCCGTCATCGCCACCGACCGTTACATCGCAGCCGACGCGGTGGAGAAGGTGGTGGTCGACTACGAGCCGCTCGAAGCGGTGGTCGATCCTCATCTGGCCCTGGAGGACAAGGTCATCGTTCGCGACGACAAGGACAAGAAGACCAACCACATCTGGCACTGGGAGGCCGGCGACAAGGAGGCGACGGACAAGGTGTTCGCCGAGGCCGCGCGTGTGGTCGAGCAGACCATGCACATTCCGCGCATCCACGTGTCCTCGATCGAGACCTGCGGCATGGTCGCCAACTACAACAAGGCAACCGAGCACATGCAGATCTACATGACCTCGCAGGCGCCGCACGCCCACCGCACCGTGTTCGCCCTGGTCAGTGGTCTGCCCGAGCAGAAGATCCAGATCATTTCGCCCGACATCGGCGGCGGGTTCGGAGGGAAGGTGCCGGTCTACCCGGGCTACGTCTGCTGTGCGGTCGCGAGTCTCGTGACCGGCAAGCCGGTCAAGTGGATCGAGGACCGAAGCGAAAACCTCCAGGCCGACAGCTTCGCTCGCGACTACCACATCGCCGCGGAGATGGCCGCTGATTCCGACGGCAAGATCACCGGCCTCAGGGTAAAAACGCTCTCCGACTGCGGCGCCGCCGACGCGGCGGCCAATCCGTCCAAGTTTCCGGCGGGTCTCTACTCGATCTGCACGGGTTCCTACGACATGAAGGCAGCTCACATCGCCGTCGACGGGGTCTACACCAACAAGCCGCCCGGTGGTGTCGCCTACCGCTGCTCGTTTCGGGTCACCGAGGCGGTGCACATGATCGAGCGAATGGCGGACATCATGGCACACGAGCTGGGCGAGGACTCGGCTGATTTCCGCCTCAAGAACTTCATTCGGCCCGATCAGTTTCCCTACGAATCACCGACCGGTTGGCAGTACGACAGCGGCAACTACACCGCGGCCCTCGAGAAGGCCATGGAGATCATCGACTACCGGGCGCTTCGCAAGGAGCAGGCCGAGAAGCGTGAGTGCGGCGAGCTCATGGGCATTGGCATCTCGAGCTTCACCGAGGTCGTCGGCGCGGGTCCGTCCCGCGACTTCGACATCCTGGGGATCAAGATGTTCGATTCGGCCGAGATCCGGATCCACCCCACGGGTAAAGCGATGGCTCGCTTCGGCACCAAGTCGCAGGGTCAGGGGCACGAGACCACCTATGCTCAGATCGTCGCCGAAGAGTTGGGCTTGCCGGCCTCCGACGTCCAGGTCGAGGAGGGCGACACCGACACCGCTCCCTACGGGCTCGGCACCTACGCCAGTCGCTCGACACCGACGGCGGGAGCCGCCGGTGCGATGGCCGCGCGCAAGATCAAGGCCAAGGCCAAGAAGATCGCGGCTCACCTGCTCGAGGTGGGCGAGGACGATCTCGAGTGGAACGTCGACAAGTTCCAGGTCAAGGGATCTCCGGACCAGGCCAAGACCATTCAGGAGATCGCCTTCGCCGCCTACACGAATCATCCTCAGGGCATGGAAGCGGGCCTCGAGGCCACCGACTACTACGATCCGCCCAACCTCACCTTCCCGTTCGGCAGTTACATCTGCGTGGTCGATATCGATTCGGGCACGGGCGAAGTGCACGTACGCCGCTTCGTGGCGGTCGACGACTGCGGAAACATCATCAACCCGCTGATCGTGGAAGGCCAGATTCATGGCGGGCTGACCCAGGGGCTCGCGCCGGCCCTCTTCGAGGAGATCGTGTACGACGAGAACGGTCAGAATCTCTCGGGCACGCTGGCCGACTATCTGGTGCCGACAGCAGTGGAGTCGCCGAAGTGGGAGACCGGGCGTACAATCACGCCGTCGCCTCATCATCCGCTGGGAGCGAAAGGCGTGGGCGAATCGCCGACGGTAGGCGCCCCGCCCGCCATCGTCAACGCGGTTGTGGACGCCATGTGGCATCTCGGTGTGCGCCACGTCGAGATACCGATGACGCCGCAGCGGATCTGGTCCCAGCTGCGTGAGCACGGCGTGACCGACTAGGCGTTCGAGTGCCAGGAGCCTGATGGACGACTTCTTCGCCCGCGCGCGCGCGCTCGAGAGGGCGGGCAGGCCCTTTGTGACCGCCACTGTGGTACGGGTCGATAAACCGACCTCGGGGCGGCCCGGGAACAGGGCGATTGTGACGCTCGAGGGCGAGCTCTACGGTTGGGTGGGAGGCAGCTGCGCCCGGCCGACTGTGATCGAGGAGGCGGCCAAGGCATTGCGTAAAGACAGAAGCCGTCTTGTCCGCCTCTCGACCAGACCCTCCGAGGAGGCAGGTCGCGAGGGTCTCACCGATCTGTCAATGACCTGCTTCAGTGGTGGAACCATGGAAATCTTCATCGAGCCCCATCAACCCGAACCCGAGCTAGCGATCTTCGGCGACCAACCGGTCGCGCGCACCCTGGCCGAGCTGGGTGACGTGCTGGGCTATCGCGTGGCAAGCGGCTGGAACGCGGAGCGCATCCATCCGCTGACGTTCGTCGTCGTCGCCACACACGGAGATCACGACGAGATCTCCCTGGAGGAGGCTCTCCGGAGCCCGGCGCCCTACGTCGGACTGGTCGCCAGTGGCAAGCGCGCCGGTTCGATTCGGGAGTATCTCGTGAAGAGAGGCATTGGCGAGGGACAACTCGCCCGGCTGCGAGCACCGGCCGGGCTGGACATCCAGGCGCACTCGCCCGAGGAGATCGCCCTGAGCATTCTGGCCGAGATTGTCCAGGTCCGACGAAATCTGCCCGAGATCGATTGGCAGTCAGTCGCGGACGTCGCAGGGGCGGGCGGCTCGGCTCCAAGCGATGTGGCTACCGACCCCGTGTGTGGAATGAGTGTGTCTGCCGCGAGCGCGGAGATCACTCACGGGCACGCGGGAGACACCTACTATTTTTGTTGCGTCGGTTGCCGCGACAAGTTCAGTGCTCGACCCGAGGAGTACTTGTCGGCCTAGCGCCGATCGCCGGCAGACATGCCCGGCCGGTCTGCTGTTCCGGGCTAGAGACCGTACGCGGCGCGGATCGGCGTCGGCGCGGCGTCTCTCAGACGGGACAGGGCGTCGGAGCTCTCCAGGTGGGTTCCGTAGAGAAGCAGCGCTCGCCGCTCGCCGATGCTGCGGTACCAGATCGGCAGAAACGCATCGAGGTCCAGGATCATCGAATGGATCGCCTGCGCGAGGGTGGCCACCCGGTCGCCGGTAACCGCGTGGGTGTGGAGCAGGTCGGTAAGGGACTGCTCCCGCTGGGGCCAGGACCCGGGCGCCGTCGCCTTGATTCTTTCGGCGATGCGATGACCGATCTCGTAGAGAGCGGTCAGCTGATGGTACTTCTCGGGTAGTGCGCGAGCGTAGTGATCGAGGACTTCCATCTCATCGAAGCGGATGCCCCGCAGCGCCAGCACTTCGTGGAGCTTGACAGTGACGTCGCGCAGCACGTCGACGAACTGCTCGACCGTCTCCCAGGAACTTTCGGCCGGCAGGACCTCCTCTTCGCGCAGGCTGTTGACCAGCGGCAGGACGGTGTCGTTCGAATCGCGCAGAACCTCGCGCACGAAGTCGGCCAGATTGGAGACTCCCTTGTACAGCCACTCGGCCTCCTCGACGTCACGTGGGAAGCGTCTCGAGAGAAAATAGTCGCGGTCGAACTTGCTGCGTGGATCGGCCTCCATGAGGCGTCCGAAGGTGTCCTGGAGAAACGAGTGCAGCTTTCCGATCGAAACGCAGAGGAGCTTGCGCATGGCCAGCAGCTCGTCAGGCGGTAGCGGGTCCGAGTACTGGCCGAGGTCTTGAAGCGTGGTTCGCGACAGGACTTCCAGAGTCGCTCTTCCGCTCTGAAGCGCCTCCTCCAGGTGGGGCACGACCGAAGGCGTCGATAGCAGCGGGCCGAGGCGGTTGCGGACGCTGTCGGCGACTTCCCGGACCCTGCGCCAGATCTCCTGGAGTCGGTCGGGCGAGCAATGGAGGATCGCGTAGTTGCTGTCGAGAACCTCTTCCAGCATCTGGATCGAGCCGAGGACGGCTTTGATCCTCTGATTCTGGAGGTTGTCGCGCTCCAGAGCCCACTCCGTGATCGTGATCTCGTCGGGAAGGGCCACTGTCCGATTGCCGACGAGGATCAGTTGTTCTGGCCGTTCTTTGCTCAACCTCTGCCTTTCGCGGGTCCTTGGCGAGTCTAGAGCGCCTCCCTCCGGTCCGGCTGTGGACTGGATAACGCTGAGACCGAACCGGGAAAACGCTCCGGGGCGGATCACGGCCGGCTGCGGGAGGCGCCGAAGGCGGCGTAGTTCTTGTCGACCCATTCCGCGAGCCACTCGGGTACGTCGGCCTCGGCGTAGATCGCCTGGACCGGACAGACGTCGACGCACAGAGCGCAGTCGATGCACTCGGCAGGATGGATCCGGAGCGTGTCCCAGTCCTCGCGCTCGTAGATGCAGTCGACCGGACAGGCCTCGACGCAGGATTTGTCCTTGGTGCCACGACAGGGCTCTGTGATGATGTAGGTCATGGGCGCGGGGAGCCGGCTGGAAGCCGGCTGGGACAGGATACTCAATACCGGTCGACCGGGTTCGGCGTGAAAAGGGAAAATTGACTCTGCGCTGGAATTCGCTCGAGCTGGTCGTCGTGACCGGCAAGGGTGGGGTGGGCAAGACGACGATCGCGGCGGCGTTGGCCTCGGTGCTCGCCCGGCGACAGCGAGTGAGACTGCTGGAGGTCGATCCGCGCGAGAACGCGCACCGGCTCTTCGACGTTCCGCCGTCGGGTGGAGCGCCGGTCGCGGTCGGTCCGGGACTGGAGCTTCTTCACACCCGCTCCCGCCAGGTCGTCGATTCGATCGTGAGCTCGAAGCTCAAGGTGGGACCGCTGGTGCGCCGGCTCAAGGCGAGCCCGATCTACGAGCACTTCGTCGACGGTGCGCCAGGGTTGAAGGAGCTCGCCCTCCTGCGCTACACACACGATCTCGTGCGGGGGACGAAAGAGAGCCGGGCGACGGACTGCGTGGTTCTCGACTCGCCGGCTACCGGCCATGCGATGTCTTTGCTGTCGGCGCCGGCGCTGGTGGCCGAGGCGATCGCGACCGGACCGATCGCCGCGCTCGCTCGCGAGGTCGCCGCCTGGCTCACCGCCGAGACCACGGGCTTCGCGCTGGTGACCCTTGCGGAGGAGCTGCCGGTGACCGAGTCCCTCGAGGCCGCCCATGCCCTCGGCGAGGTCCTCGGCAAGCCCGCGGAGGCGTGGGTTGCGAACGGCCTGTATCCGGAGGTGCCGTCGGGTTGTCGCCCTGCCGGCGAGCTGGGTGAGCTCTGGGAACGCCGCCGGGCGGTCAACGAGCGCGAGCTGGCGCGGCTTGAAAAGCGCCTGGGCCGGGGGGTGGCGCGGCTGCCGCTTCTGCCGATCAGCGAGGGGCGCGCGCTCGTCGAGGCCCTGGCTGAGCGGCTCGAGAACGAGCTGGACGGCGCTCGCGCCGGGGAGGAGTCATGATCGGCGCTTCTGAGCTCGCTTCGCTCCCAGAGCGCCTGGTCTTTGTCGGCGGCGGTGGGGTCGGCAAGACGACGCTCGCCGCTGCGCTCGCGCTCCGGTGCGCGGCGGCGGGGGAGCGCACACTGGTCATGACCTTCGACCCCTCGCTGCGGCTCAAGGACGCGCTCGGGATTGGCGATTCCGAGGCGGGATCGACAGCCGGCTCCAGGGCCCGCGACGAAATCGTACCGGTGGCCCTGCCGGACACCGCCGGCGGCGAGCTCTTCGCCCACCTCCTCGACGCCCGGCGGACCTTCGACCGGTTGATCGTGCGGTACTCCTCGGATGCGGCCACGCGCGATCGGATCTTCGCGAACCGCTTCTACCGGCATCTCGCCGGCCAGCTCGCGGGGATTCTCGAGTACATGGCGGTCGAGCGGCTGTACGAGGCGGTCCGGTCCAAACGCTTCGATCGGATCATCCTGGACACGCCGCCAACCCGCGAGGCACTCGAGTTTCTGGATGCCCCGCGGCGGATCGTCTCGTTCTTGGACAGCGGTGCACTTCAGGTCGCGCTCAAGCCCTGGTTCGACGAGAGCGGGCATCTGCGCCCCAAGATGCTTCCGGCGGTGGGGCGGCCGCTCGAAGCGCTACTCGACCGGATGGTGGGGATCGACCTCTTGCGGGACATGGCCGAGTTTTTCCAGGCCTTCGCGCCGTTGTTCGACGGGTTTCGGGAACGGGCGACCGCCGTCGACGGGCTGCTTCGCTCCGACCGAACCGGTTTCGTTCTGGTCACCGCGGCGGCCGAGCGCAACCTCGCCGACACCATGTTCTTCGCGCGCAATCTGACCGCTCGCTCTCACGACCTGGTGGCGGTCGTCGCCAACCGGGTACATCCGGCCGCAACGCCCGGCACCAGGTCCTCGACCGGCAAGGAGGCTACCGGCCTCGCTCTCATGCGCTGGCTCGGCGAGCGCGACCAGAGCGGGGTGGCTCAGCTCCGCGAGCTCCTGCCGGACGGCCCCCCCGTTGTCTCGGTGCCGCAGCTCCCGGCGTCGCCGGCAGATCTGGATCGCCTCGGGGACTTCGGTCAGATGCTCGAAGCCCTTTGGTTTCAGTAGCTCTGCCGATTGCCGCGGCGCGTCAACAAATCCTTGACAGAGTTGCCGCGGTGCGGTATAAAACGGTCGAGACCTGCCGCACGGCGGCATATCGATTTCCAATCATCGACCTGAAAGGCCAGCCAATGGTACGAATCATCAAGCGCTACGAGAGCCGAAAGCTTTACGACACTGAAGAAAGCCGCTATGTCTCGCTGGACGAAATCGCGGGCTTCGTCAGGGCGGGCCAGCAGGTTCGGGTGGTCGACAACTCGACCCAGACCGACGTGACTCCCCAGATGCTGACCCAGATCATCCTCGACGAGGGCCGCAACGGCCGCAGTCAGATCTCGACCGAGTTCCTCCACGATCTGGTGCGGGCGGGCGAGCGCGCGCTGTCGAGCGGCGTGCAAACCGTCCAGCAGGGGGTCGATCGCTTCCTGGAAGCCTCGATCGATCGGATCGGACCGGTCCGGCAGGCTCGAGAGGAGATGACCCAGCTGCGGTCGCGACTCGAAGAGCTCGAGCGTTCGCTGGCCAGTCTCGAAGACGACCAGGCGATGGCAGCCGAGAACGCGGAGGTGAAGGCCGCCCCCGCCGCCCGGAAGAAGGCGCCGAAGAGGGCCCGGAAGAAGACCACCAAGCACACCGCGAAGAAGACAACCAAGTCGTGAAACAACGGCATCGGCGACTCCGATCGCCGTGCATTTCGAACCATAAGGAGGTTCAGATATGACCAAGAAATCCAAGAAAGTCCAGAAGGACGTCGTCGAGTCCGCGAACAAGATCTGGCTCGCCGGCCTCGGCGCCCTGTCGGTTGCCGAAGAAGAGGGCAGCAAGCTCTTCAACAGCCTCGTCAAGAAGGGTGAGACCTTCGAGAAGCGCGGCAAGAAGCGCCTCGAGAAGGTCCAGGAGACCGTCGAGGATCAGGTCGAGCTCGCCCGTGACAAGGCCGACAAGGCGTTCGGCAAGTTCGGCAAGGGCTTCGACAACCGCGTCGCCGAGACGCTCAACAAACTCGGTGTTCCCAGCCGCATGGAAATCCAGAAGCTGACACGCCGCGTGGAGCAGCTCACCAAGAAGGTCGACGTGCTCAACAAAAAGCCCGGGACCCGTACGACCAAGAAGACCACGCGCCGCACTGCCACCAAAGCCTAACCGGTGGGCAGAGCGGGGGACGAGCGAAACGGCCGGGTCGGACTGGCCCTGGCCGGAGGAGGCCCGGAGGGCGCGATCTACCAGATCGGCGCCCTCCGAGCTCTCGACGAGGTTCTGGACGGACTGGACTTCAACGACCTTCACGCCTACGTGGGGGTGAGCGCCGGGTCCTTCCTGGCGGCCAATCTCGCGAACCGCCTGACCACGGGTCAGATGTGCCGCGCGATCGTCAAGCAGGAGCCCGGAGAGCATCCGTTCAGCTCGAACAAGTTCCTGCGGCCCGCGGTTCTCGAGCTGGTCGGCAGGGGAGCGAGCCTTCCGAGACTTCTGTGGGAAGCGGTCTCCGATTACCTGCTCGACCCCGAGGACAAGAGTCTCTTCGACTCGTTGACCCGGCTGGGCAGGGCGCTGCCGGTCGGTGTTTTCGACAGCCGGCCCATCCGCCGCTATCTCGAGCAGATCTACAGCATCAAGGGCCGCACCGACGACTTCCGGAAGCTCGACAAGCAGCTGTTCGTGGTGGCCGTCGACCTTGACTCCGGCGAAGCCGTGCGTTTCGGGGAGCCCGGCTACGACCATGTCCCGATCTCACGTGCGGTCCAGGCCTCGGCGTCTCTGCCCGGCCTCTATCCACCGGTGGAGATCGACGGACGGCACTACGTGGACGGCGTCCTCAAGAAGACCTTGCACGGCTCGGCGGCGCTCGACGCCGGCGCTGAGCTTCTGATCTGCATCAATCCAATCGTTCCGGTCGATACCGCTAGCGCCGTCCAGACCGGGCTCATGAAGCGCGGCAAGCTGATCAACCGCGGCCTGCCGACCGTGATCTCCCAGACCTTCCGCACCCTGATCCACTCCCGCCTCGAAGTCGGGTTGTCCCGCTACGAGGATCTCTACAACGGCGCCGAGGTGGTTCTGCTGGAGCCTCGTCGGGACGACTACCTGATGTTCTTTACCAACATCTTCAGCTTCTCGTCGCGGCGCTGGGTCTGCGAGCACGCCTACCAGGCGACCCGGCGCGAGCTCTACGAACGCCGCGAGGAGCTGGTGCCGCTGTTTGCGAAGCGAGGCATCGACCTCCGCGTCGACGTCCTCGAGGAAGACCGGGATCTGTGGGCGGGCGTCGGTCTGCCCGGTCTCAGCGTTTCCGTGCCGAGCGTCCCCGCGCGGGCTGAGGCCCCGTTTCGAACCGTCGCGCCCGACAGCGTCCTGGCCGATCTCGACGAGGCCCTCGACCGCCTGGAAAACCACGTTCTAGAGATCAACTGACGAGCGCCTGCAGCGAAAGCGGTCGGCAACCTGCCCTGCGTGGGCGACTAAGCCACCAGCATCATCGCGAACCTGATCGCCTTTCTCAGCGCGGCCGTTCCTGTGGTGGCTCTGAAGAGCCTGTTCGAGCTCGCCGGGGACTGGCCGGCAGCTCGGTTCGGGTCAGTCCAGCCGGACCGTGACCTCGCCGACGCCGACGTCGACTCGGATGCGCTTGTCGCCTCCGCCGCCTGCCCAGTAGGCCTCGCTGCCCACCAGAAAGGAGCGCCGCCCTTCGACGCGGCTCTCGGTGCCGCGAATCTCGGCCTCGCCGACTCCGACGTCGACCGAGACCGAGCGCAGGTGCTTCGAGGTGGTGGAGATCTCGACCTCGCCCACGCCCAGCTCGATGTCGAGCTCTCCGGTCAGGCCTTCGATTTCGAGCTCTCCGACCCCCATCTCGGCGTCGAAGTCCAGGTCAGCGGGAAGCGACAAAGTGGCCTCGATCTCGAGCTTGCCCTTGCCCCACTTCGGGAAGCTGTCGAGCTCGAGCACGAGGACGTCGCCGCGTTTGCGGTCGAGAAGCTCGAGGTCGTCCAGGGCGTCTTCGCAGTCCCGGCCGGAGCGCCGGCACTCGGCTTCGATCTCGATCTCGATTCCGTTGCCGTTCGCCGTGACCACGACCTCGGCCACCGAGATCTCGAAGCGCAGCGCCTCGAGGTCGCCGGCAGGGAAGGAGCGCTTGATGACGCGGTCCGGATCGGCGGCGAGCGGAGCGGCGGCGAGCGGCAGGCAGAGAAGCAGAAAGTACAGCGATTTGCGCATGGTCGGGTCTCCTTTTCCCCTCTAGAGTACGCCTTGCCGAGGCCGTTTGTTTCGGAGCGAGCGCCGGCGGGCTTTGCGGGACCCGGCCCTTTTGTTAGTGTCCCCGCGGCTCGGAGGGAGCCTCGCTATGCCCAGTACCGTACTGACCGGAATGCAGTGGGGCGACGAGGGCAAGGGCAAGATCGTCGATCTCCTGTGCCCCGCCTTCGACGCGGTGGTGCGCTACCAGGGTGGCAACAACGCCGGCCACACGGTCAAGTTCGGCAAGCGGCATTTTGCGCTGCATCTGATTCCGTCCGGAATTCTCACGCCGGGCATGCGCTGCGTGCTCGGAAACGGCATGGTGATCCCTCCCGACGCTCTCTTCGAGGAGCTCGACAGCCTGGCCGAGGCCGGCATCGAGGCCGGGGGCCGCCTGTGGATCTCGGAGCGCGCCCAGGTGCTCCTACCGCTCTACCCGGATATTGACGAGGTACGCGAGGCCCGGCTGGGCGTGGGCAAAATCGGTACCACCGCCAAAGGAATCGGTCCGGCATACGAAGCCAAGATTGCTCGGCGGGGAGTGCGCTTCTGCGATCTCTACTCCGAGCGGCTCGACGCACTGATCGAAGAGGCTCACAGGGCGCTCACACCCGAGCTCCGCGCTCTCGGACAGGGCAACGATCCGGCGCGGATCGCGAGCCGGTGCCGCTCCTGGGCCGAGAAGCTCAGGCCATATGTCGCCGACACCGCCAGCGCGCTCAATCGCTGGATCGACGAGGGCTCGAGCCTGCTCTTCGAGGGCGCGCAGGGGGTCCTGCTCGACGTCGATCACGGAACCTATCCGTTCGTCACCAGCTCGAACGCGACCGCCGGCGGCGCCACTACCGGCTCCGGCGTGGCGCCGACCCGCATCGACGGCTCGATCGGCGTACTCAAGGCATACACCACCCGCGTGGGGAGCGGACCGTTTCCCACAGAGCTGGCCGAGGACGACAGTGACGGCGACTTCCTGCGCCAGCGAGGCAACGAGTTCGGCACCACCACCGGCCGGCCGCGCCGATGCGGGTGGCTCGATCTTGTCATCGGCCGCTACGCCCGGATGATCAACGGTGTCGACGCTATTGCACTGACCAAGCTCGATATCCTGGACCGCTTCGAGACCATCAAGGTCTGCGTCGCCTATCGCATCGATGGCGAGGAGGTGCGGGGCTTTCCGGCCGACCTCGAGGCGCTCGCCCGCGCGGAGCCGGTCTACGAAGAGCTCCCCGGCTGGAACGAGGACACCATCGGCAAGCTCAGCTTCGACGAGCTGCCGGCCCGGGCGCGCGACTACGTCGCCTTTGTCGAAGCCGACCTGGGGGCGCCTGTCGCCATCGTCTCGACCGGCCCTCGGCGCGAGGAGACGATCGTGCGCGACGACCCGCGGCTCGGAGAGCTCACCCGCGGCCGGCTCGGCGCTGTGAATCGGTAATCACGAAAAGACGAGGCCGGCCCGGTCGGATCGTCGGACGAGGCTTGCAGCGGCCAGCGGACTCGGGTCGGGCCTAGCAGCCCGTGGCAGAAGTCCAGATGGTCGCGCGACAAGGTCTTACGGTA
>JBHHWO010000043.1:0-29444 GCA_046756565.1 Thermoanaerobaculia bacterium
TCTCGTGCGCAAGGCCGCGCGGCTGGCTCTCGCCGCCGTTGGTAGAACGAGCTAGGCCTCTGGCAGCTGCGACTCGATATCGCCGCCGGCGAGCAGAAACCAGCCCACCAGCTTCTCCTGAATGGCGCGAGTGCGCTTGGCGGCGAGCGATGTCAAGATCTTGAGCAGCCGCACCGATGAGATCTTCTCGATGTTGAGCAGTCCTTCGACGACTGCGCGCGGCAGCGCCAGAACGGTGGCGCCTTTCCCCGGGTGCGCGCGGGCATCGGCCGAGCGGGGGGTGCGATCGATGAGAGCCATCTCACCGAAGTAGTCTCCCCTCTCCAGAAATGCCAGGGCTTCTTCGCCGACGCCTGCTATCGACTTGCTGATCATCACCGTGCCGTCGGCGACGATGTACATCTTCTCGCCGGCCTCTCCCTCTCGGAAGACCACCTGTCCGGGCGCGAAAACCTCTTCGCGCGACAGCGACGCCAGAAAGTTGATCTCCATTGCGGAAAGGCGCTGTTCGCGAAACAGGCCCACCTTGTGAGCCATATCGAGATGCGCGGCATCGCCGGCGGATTGCTGGGTCTTTGGGGGCAGGATGGACAGTCCCGAATCGCCCAGGAAGATCTGGGTCAATCGGTCGTTGGCGAGCCGCAGCTGCTTCGACAGGCCCTTCCAGAGCGACCAGTGGAGCGCGAGCTCGAAACGCGAATCCTCTTCCGACGAAGCGGCTAGCGACGAGGCGTCGAGAACCAGGATCTTGGACTCAGCCACGACCTCGGCGTCGCCTTCCCGCGCCACGCCGGTCAAGAAGCTGTCCTCACCAAACAGGTCGCCAGGAGTCGGTTGAAACAGCTCGTACTGACCGAAGGAGGTCATCTTTCGAACTCGTACCTCGCCGTGCTCGAGCACGTGCAGGTCGCCGGCGGGGTCGCCCTCGGAGAAGACCTTGGAGCCGGCGGCAAAGACCTCCTCGGACACGCTCTCGATGAGAAGCGTCAGCTCTCGCGGTCCGAAGTGCGCGAACGGGGCCAGCACATGAAGTCGTTCGGGTTTTTTCAAGGCGGACCTATTCTAGTTGTCGAGCGGCTACGAGCGAAACCGAACGCGAGCTATCGCAAGGCTGTCTCGTCGGAGGGGATTGCGGCCAGATTCTCGAGCACGGCGCCCTCGACTTGCCCAAGCCAGCCCGACCGCGTGTCCGCTCGCAGCTGCAGCCGGTCGAGTTCCCGGACATCAAGCTCGTCTCGCAAGCGCTGGTCCACGGCTCGCTGGAAGTCGGGGTCGGTGGCGCGCACGCCATCGGCCGAAGGCGTGTCGACGATCGGAACGTGAACCAGAAGGTCGTAGGACTCCATCCAGGTTCGAACCAGAGGTTCGAGCGTGGTCTGTGGGCCGGCCGCCAGAAGCAGGTAGACGTAATTGTCGAGAATGCTGCGATCACAGATCACGGCCGGATAGCGCGACACCGCCGAGAGTTCCTCGGCCATTTGCGTGTGGAGGATCCAGGACTGAGCTTCTATGTTGGTGTCACGGTTGATCGGTAGCGGGCAGCGCCTGGCGACCTCGTGCACGACTTCCAGCGACACGTCACTTGCCTTGAGCCGGGCGGCTAGGCCGTAGCAGAGCGTCGTCTTGCCGACGCCGTGGGTGCCGATGAAGGCCACCTTGAAGGGACGGGCCGGTTGCCGCATTGTGTCGATTGTATGCGGCCGGCGTCGAGATTAGGGTTAAGAGCGGATCGAGAGGGCGGCGAGCTCGCCGATTGGGTCGAGATCATGCTGTCGATCCAGAAAGTGCGGTCGGGGAGAATCCTCCTGACCGGGCGGCTGCGAGGTACGTCGCACCGGCAGGCCAATCTCGGTATGTCCTTCGAGCGGCAGGCGCGACGTGCCGAGGCGATCGCCGCGCGCCTGCTGGCGCGAGGAGCGCTGCCGCCGGGTTCGAGGCGATCAGACATTGCGGCGCCCGACCAGCGAGCGCGCCAGCGTGACCTCGTCGGTGTATTCGATGTCGCCTCCGACCGGCATCCCGAACGCCAGGCGAGAGACCGAGACGCCGCGGGCCTTGAGCAAGCGGCCGAGGTACAGAGCGGTAGCCTCGCCTTCGACGTCCGGATTGGTGGCGAGTATGACCTCGGTGACGCCTTCGAGCCTGTCCATGAGATCGGCGACTCTGAGCTGGTCGGGCCCGATGCCATGCTGTGGAGAAAGGACCCCCATCAACACGTGATACAGGCCGCGGTACTCGCCGGTTCTCTCGAGCGGCTGGATGTTGAACGGCTGCTCGACGACGCAGACGACCGAATGATCACGCTCCAGATCCGCACAGATGGAGCACGGGTCGATCTCGGTAAGTGAAAAACAGGTCGAACAGGGTCGCAGCTTGTCCTTGACGTCCACCAGCGCGGCGGCCAGCGCTTCGGCGTTCTGGCGGTCACTCTTGGCGACGTGCTGGGCGAGGCGAGCGGCCGTCTTGGGGCCGATGCCGGGCAGCCTCGAGAACTCGGAGACCAGACGCGAGAAAGGGTCGTCAGGCACGCCGACCACAAAGAAGTATGCCCTTGCGGGAGGATCGAGGGAATCGGCTCACTAGAACAGGCCACCCAGACCCGCACCGAGGTCGCCCATGCTGCTCCGGACTGCTTCGTCGACCTGGCGAGAGGCGTCGTTGACCGCTGCCACAACCAGGTCTGCCACCATGTCGGATTCCTCGGGAGCCAGCACTTCGGGATCGATCACGACGGAGAGGAGTTGCTTCTTGCCGTTCATCTTGACCGACACCATGCCTCCGCCGGCGCTCGCTTCGATGACCAGGGTGGCGAGATTCTGTTCGAGGCGTGCCTGCATCTCCTGTGCCTGTTTCATGAGCTTCTGGATCTTCATGTCGTCTCCGCTTCGTTCTTGTTGAGGGGCTCGACCGACTCCACGGATCCGCCGAAGATCTCTAGGATGGTTTGAACCCGGGGATCTTCGAGAGCCTCCTCGGTGGCCTGCGTCTCGGAACTCTCTTGAGCAGCCACGGGCTTCGTGTCTTCCTCTATGATCTTCCATTCGGCGGCCTCGCCCCAGGTGGCCTTGAGCGCCTGCTCTAGGGTCTCGCGATTGGGGCCCTTGGCGAGTCGGTCGCTCAGCCAGCCGTCTCCGGGTTGCACCGAGATGCGAAGCAGACCGTTCGAGAATTCGAGCGAATTGGCGCCGGCAAGATGAGCCGCCAGGGGCTGGCGGCTGCGGCCGACGGCGGCGAGAAAGGCCGCGACGTCGCCCTCGGTTTTGCGGTCAACCGACAGAGCCCCGATGTCCGTGGACATCTCCGGGCGACGCGGTCGGCGGGCAGCCTCGATCTCGGCTTGCGCCGGAAGCGCCTTTTCCGCCGAGCGTCCGGCGGCCGCCGAATCACGCGACGGATCCGGCGTAGGCGCAGCTGGATCCTCATCCGGAGGGCCGACGGCACCGGGTTTCTCAGAAGCCGGCGGTGCTCCGGCGAGCAGCTCTTCGATAGCCACCAGCCGGGGCAGCTCAGCGGCTCGAAGCCAGGCAACCTCAAGTGCCAGCGCGCTGCTCTCGCTCCTGCGGATGCTGTCCTCGCTCTGGAGCAGGAGATTCAAAGCTCTGAGAATCTGCTCGTACCCGATCTTCTTCGCGAGTCCGGCCAGTGCTTCGGCTTCCTCGCGCGTCGTTTCGAGATGCTCGAGCTCCGCGCCCAGGCTCAGATGGAGCGCCATCCGGCAGTAGCCGAGAAACTCGCCGAATACGAACCGGGGGTCCCAGCCCTGACTCTCGATCCGGGCGGTGATCTCGGCCACGGCCGCCCGGTCTCCTGAGCCGATCGAGGTGAGGACTTTCCGGAAGACTCCCTGATCGAGTCCCCCGAGAAGCTGAGCCGCGTCGCCGTCGTCGATCGTGCCGGCTCCAAAGGTCGCCAGTTGATCCAGAAGCGCGATCGAGTCGCGTACCGACCCATCCCCGGCGCGTGCGATGATCCGGATCGCAGAGGCTCCGACTTCGATCTTCTCCTCGGCGGCGACCTTCTCGAGATGACCGGCGAGCTCGTCGAGGGGGACCCGGCGAAAGCGAAACTCCTGACAGCGCGACAGAATCGTGGCTGGTACAGCCTCGGCTTCGGTGGTCGCGAAGATGAACACAAGGTGCTCCGGAGGCTCCTCGACGATCTTGAGCAGTGCGTCGAACGCCTGCCTGGAAAGCCGGTGAATCTCGTCCAGAATCACGATCTTGAAGCGCCCGCGGGCAGGGCCGTATTTGAGGCTCTCGGTAAGCTCCCGCACTTGCTCGACCTTGGAGTAGGTCGCGGCATCGTGCTCGATGACGTCGAAATCGGCGCCCGCGGTGATCTCGCGGCAGGTGCCGCAGTCGTTGCACGGCTGCGCAGCCGGACCGTTCTCGCAGTTGAGTCCCTTGGCGAGGATGCGAGCAACGCTGGTCTTGCCGACGCCGCGGATTCCGGAGAACAGGTAGGCATGTGCGATCCTGTCGGCCGAAACCGCGTTCTGGAGCGCGGTGACCACCGCCTCCTGTCCGATGACCTCGGAGAAATCTTGCGGCCGCCACTTGCGGGCGAGGACCTGGTAAGCCATGAGCGGAAAACGGGCAGATGGCGACGAAGGGTTCCGGTGATTCTGCGGCACCCGGCCGGATACCTTATCGCTGCTCCCTTCCGGGCCTGACGAGGTTCGACACCGGCCGTTGCACAGGGCCCGAACCCTTCGTCGCCATCTGCCCCGCTCATGCTACGCACAGGGCCCGACGAAGTAAAGGCGTGTGGTTTCGTGCTAGGGACGGTTTCGCTAGACTACGCCCCCGTGCGTGGCGCTGGATTCGACCAATCCAAAGCTGCGAACGGGAACGACCTGAAACACGACGGGATGCGAGAATGAGGTGAAGCCGGAAGAAGCCAGCCACTGGATGGGCGAAGCGCTCGCCTACGCTCGCAGGGCGCGAGAGCTCGGCGAGGTTCCGGTCGGAGCGGTGATCGTTCGCGGTGGTGAGCAGTTGGGAGCCGGGTGCAACTTGCGGGAGACCAAAGGAGATCCGCTCGCACACGCCGAGATGGAGGCCATCGTGGACGCCCGAAACCGAGTGGAAGGTTGGCGGTTCGAGGGCTGTGAAATGGTAGTCACGCTCGAGCCCTGTGCGATGTGTGCGGGAGCACTGGTCAACGGCAGGTTCGCCGGATTGGTCTTCGGCGCCCGTGATCCCAAGGCCGGCTTTTGTGGCAGTCTGGGTGATCTTGTGCGGGAGCCGCGCTTGAACCACAGACTCGAGGTCGAGAGTGGGGTTCGAGCGCAGGAAATCTCAGCGTTGCTGAAAGGCTTCTTTGCCGATCTGCGACGGGAGTAGACGGTTCTTTCTCATAAGTTGGAAGTAGCGCGGCACTCGGGTGCCGCGGTCCGGAGAGGTGACCGAGTGGCCGAAGGTGCACGACTGGAAATCGTGTGTGCGGTAACCCCGTACCGAGGGTTCGAATCCCTCCCTCTCCGCCAGTTTTCCTTGATCGAGTTTTCTTCAAAGGAGAGGTGCCGGAGTGGTCGAACGGGGCGGTCTCGAAAACCGTTGACCGTGCAAGCGGTCCGAGGGTTCGAATCCCTCCCTCTCCGCCAAATATCCAGCGGCCGGGTATTGACCCGGAAGCACGCGATCCGTTAAATTCTAAAGTTCGTCCGCCGTTGACCCGGCCCGGTAGGGGCCGTCAAAGCAGTGAGGGGTCGCGAGCGGAACACTTCAAGGATCGTCGGGAAAGCACCGTGAAACGCACATACCAGCCCAAGAATCGGCGCCGCAAGAAGAAGCACGGCTTTCGATCGCGCATGCAGACCCGCCAGGGGCGGGCGATCTTGTCGCGGCGTCGTCGCAAAGGCCGATCGCGCCTGTCCGTCTAGCACGATGCCGGGCGGGCCAGCGAAGCCTGGCCGGGATGAGTCCCTGTCCCCGCCCGAGCGTCTCCGTCGGCGGGACGACTACCATCGCTGCTATCGAAAAGGTCAGCGGAAGTTCGGAAAGCACTTAACGCTCTTTTTTGTCGAAAATCAAATCGGGCACCCGCGCCTGGGTATGACGGTCAGCCGCAAGGTTGGAGGCGCTGTGACCCGTGTGAAACTGAAGAGAAGGTTCCGGGAGATCTACAGGCGATGGCCGCAGCGCAAGGATCTTCCGCCGTTGGATCTGGTGATCCACGCGCAGCCGTCCTCGGCGCCGGCGACCTTCTCGGAGCTCGAGAGCGATCTGACCCAGCAGCTGCGGAGGGCGACGCGGTCGTTCAGCGAAACCCGGCGATCCGATTAGCGCTGGCCTCGCTTGCCGGCTATAAGCGATTCGTGTCTCCGCTCTTGCCCCGCGCCTGCCGGTTCTCGCCTAGCTGTTCCGAGTACGCGCGTCTGGCGATTCTGAAATACGGCTTCTGGGGCGGCAGCTGGCGCGCCCTCGGACGTCTCATGCGGTGCCATCCGTTTCATCCGGGCGGGGTCGACCTGCCGTGAGCCGAGTGTCAAGCGGCCGATAAAGGAGTTTCTTGGATAACAAGCGCCTGTTTCTCGCTGCCCTCCTGTCCGTCGGGGTTCTGCTGCTCTGGCAGACGATCTTTCCGGCGGCTCCCCCACCGAGCGATTCGCAGCGGTCTGAGCCGACCGGTTTCGAGAGCGAGGCGCTCGACCGCGATCCGCCTGAAGGAACGCCTGGAGACAGCTCTCCGGCACCGGCCGAGATCGTTCGGCAGTCGAGCGAGGACGCTGCCCGGGAGACGGTTGTCGAGGAGCTGGCGGCGGAGGTCGCGGAAGAGATCGTGCTCGAGACGGATGTTTTCAGAGCGATCTTCACGAACCGTGGCGCGCAGCTGATCTCGTTCATCTCGAAACAGCACGCGAACGGGTCCGGAGGCGGCGTCGACATGGTCAAGCGGCGGCTCGATCATCCGTACCTGTTTGCGCTCGTCGACGGAAACGGTGGCTGGGATCCGCTCAATCACGCTCTGTTCGCGGTCGTCGAATCGGCTCGAACCGAGAACAGCGTGCGATTCGAGTATGTTGGCTCTGAGGGCAGTGCGACCAAAGAGTTCTGGGTGCGGCCGGACGGCCTGCTGGGAGTCGACGTTTCGGTGTCCGGCCGAACCGATTGGATGCTTCTGATCGGCCCTGGAATTCGAAACCCGGAGACCGAGGAACTCGAAGACCGCTTCGCCCGGCGAGCCGTGGTCTATCTCAAGGCCGGAGAGGTCGAGAGAGAAGCGGCCCAGAAGGCCGAGGACACCAAGCGCATCTCGGGCGACCAGCTTGCGTGGGTCGGGCTTGAGGACAACTACTTTCTCGCGAGCTGGGTGGTGACCGATTCACCTCTCGCCTTCGCGCTCGCCAGACCGGTCTCCGGTCGTATGTTGGGAGAAGGCGACGAGAGAGCCTTCGAGCTCCTGCGGACAGCATCGGAAGAAGACGACGTGCTCCGCGAATTCGAACTCTTGGTGGCGCCGGGGGCGGACCGGCTCGAAGGGTCGGCGTTCTTCGGCGCCAAGCAGTACAACCTCCTGGCCAAGCTGCCGAATCGGCTCAACGAGGCGGTCAATCTCGGCTTTTTCGCCATCCTCGCCAAGCCGATTCTCTTCGGCCTGCGCTGGCTCCACGACCAAGTGACCTCGAACTGGGGCTGGGCGATCATTCTGATGACGGTGTTCATCCGGATCCTCCTGTTTCCCCTCACTCACAAGAGCTTTGTCTCGATGCAGAAGATGCAGGAGGTCAATCCGAAGGTCCAAGGCATCCGCAACAAGTTCCGGGGCAAGCTCAAGGACAAGCAGGGCCGTCCGAACACCGAGATGCAACGCAAGATGAACGAAGAGGTCATGGCTCTCTACAAGAGAGAGGGAGTCAACCCCGCTGGGGGCTGCTTGCCGATGCTGTTGCAGATTCCGGTGCTTTTCGCCTTCTACAATCTCCTGTCGGCCGCGGTCGAGCTGCGCCATGCGCCCTGGGTGCTGTGGATCCACGATCTTTCGGCACCGGATCCGTACTACGCGTTGCCGATCATCATGGGGGCGAGCCAGTTTCTTCAGCAGAAGCTCACGCCGACGGCGGCCGATCCGATGCAACGCCGCATGTTCATGCTGATGCCGTTTTTCTTTACGATTCTCTTCCTGGGCTTTCCGAGCGGCATGGTTTTGTACTGGTTGACCAACAACGTCCTGGGAATTGCCCAGCAAGCCGGCTATCAGCGCTTCAAGCAGCGCCGCAATGCGGACAAGGCCGAGGCGGCTCCCAAGCGTCGAAGCAAGTAGGCAGGAAGGGAACCCCGATATGGGCAGCAAGAAATTCTTCTCCGGTAACACGCTCGAACAGGCTCTGCTACAGGCCGCCCGACACTTTCAGCTCGAACCCGACGAAGTCTCGTATGAACAGGTAGATCGCCGCCACGGCTTCCTCAAGGTGCGGCGTAGGGTGGTGATCGGAGTGGATCCGGACTCGCCCGGAGAGCCGGGAGCGCCGGTAGAAGCTCGCCTCGACGAAGTCGCCGTGGAGCCGCCCGCGGAGGGGGACGGCCCATCCGCAGAATCGGAAGGCCCGATCGACGAGGCGGCTGCGGCTCCGGCAGAAACCGCCGCCAAGGAGCCTGTGGCCGCGGCCGACAGAGAGACCGTGGTCTGGAACGGCCTGACGCCAACGGACGCCTCCGAGGCGGCAGAAGAGGCTCTCCGCCGCCTGTTCCGGCTCGGCGACCTGAGCCTCGAGGCCGAGATCGGGACCGGGGACCAAGGGCTCGAGGTCGAGCTCCGGGGCGATGACGAAGACCAACTCTTCGAGGATCGGGGACGGCTGCTGATGGCGATTCAACACCTGTTGCCGCGGATGATTCGTGGACTCACCGGCGGGTCGGCTCCGTGCCGGGTGGACTCGGACAATTTCCACGAGGTGCGCCAGGAGCAGTTGCGCGTGATGGCTCAGGACGCGGCGGCGGAGGTTCGGCGAGATCGAAGGATGCAGACCCTCGAGCCGATGTCGCCCGACGAGCGCAGGATTGTCCATCTGACGCTGGCGGACGATCCGGCGGTCGAAACCGAGAGCCACGGCTCGGGGCTGTTCAAGCGGGTGGCAATCCGTCCGGTTCGTCGATCCGAGCGCGGCGGCGATCGCTACAACCGATAGCGCTTCTTCATTTCGAGAAAGCGGCGGTGGCTCTTGGCGTCGAGCTCGGGGGTGAGACGAGCGTCGAGAAGCGGTAGAAGAACCTCGCGTAGAAAACGCCCGCGCGCCATCCACTGGAAATAGCTGCGGCCTCCGTGGTGATAGGGGCCATAGAGCTTGCCGCCCGGGAAGCGGCTCTCGATCCAGCGAAAGAGCGCCTCGTGATCGGTGTGCATCCGGAGGGTGACCTGGGGCTGGCGGCCGTCTCCGCCGAAGTGCCCTTCTCCGACTAAAACACCGACCAGGAAGCCGGTTTCGAAGGAAGAGGGTTGTTTCACCGTCAGGTTTCCCGTGAAACCTCTCGAGTCCCGAGAGAGGTTGTTTCACCGTGAAGTTTCCCGTGAAACCTGCCCCTGATCAAGCCACGGCGTAGAATCCACACGGTGTCCGTCCGACTCAAGCCGATCCCACGCAGCGCCTTTCGGGCTGCCCTCGCAACGGCAACGGGCGAGACGGTGTCGCCCGGACTGGCCGCCTCGCTGCACACACACTACGAAGCGCTGAGGCTCTGGGCGGGCCGGACGGCCCTGGTCGGCGTGGGCGAAGCCGAGAGAGTCCTCGAGCGCCACTACGCTGAGAGTCTGATCGCTCGGCAGCTGGTCGCTCCGGCTCGAAATATCGTGGATCTGGGCTCGGGAGCGGGTTTTCCGGGTTGGGTGCTGGCTGCGGCCCACCCGGAGTGCCGGTTCTGGCTCGTCGAGGCCCGCCAGCGTAAGGCCGCCTTCCTACGGTCGGCGGCGGCCAGGGCCGGATTGTCCTGTCGGATCGTCAATGCTAGAGTCTCGCGGCGCCAGCCACTGGACCAACTGCTCGATTCGGAGGGTCGGCCATCCGGCGCGATAGATCTGGTCACGCTTCGCGCAGTGAGATGGACCGAGGACATCTGTCAAGGACTTGGCCTGGTCGAGGGCGCGCGTGTGCTTCGATGGGAAGGGGCCCAGGCCATCGAGCCGGTTCCCGGCGCCTCTCCCGGACGAACCGTGTCTCTGCCGCACAGCAACGGCCGGATCCAGGAGTGGTTGATGGCCGGTTCGCCGGGAGGGTGAGTTGAGAACCATCGCGATTGCCAATCAAAAGGGCGGCGTGGGGAAGACCACGACCGCGATCAATCTGGGCGCTGCGCTCGCTGCGCTCGAAAAACCGGTGTTGCTGGTCGACTGCGACGCTCAAGGGAACGCCGGCCGGGGGCTGGGACTCGAGGCGAGGGCGCCGACTCTCTACGAGGTCCTGATCGGGAACGCAGGGATCGAGGAGACCATCCGGCCGACGGCGCTCGAGTGTCTCGAGGCCGTGCCGGCTGGACGCACGCTGGTGGGAGCCGAGGTGGAGTTCGTGGGCCTCGAGGGATGGCAGTCTCGCCTGCGCGCTTCGCTGGCGCCGGTGGTGGATCGGTATGACACCATATTGCTGGACTGCCCACCGTCTTTGGGCCATTTGACGATCAACGCTCTGGCGGCTGCGGACGGCGTGCTGGTGCCGCTGCAATGCGAGTATTTCGCCCTGGAGGGAATCAAGGAGTTGCTAAACACCATACGGAGAGTGCAAACTGGCCTCAACCCACAGCTCACCATAGCCGGGATCCTGCTCACGATGTACGACGAGCGAACCAATCTGGCCCGGGACGTTGCCAGAGATGTGCGAACCCACTTCGCCGATGTGGTTTTCGACACGATCGTGCCCCGCAACGTGCGGCTCGCAGAAGCTCCCAGCCACGGTCTTTCGGTCCTGAGCTACGACATTCGCAGCCGCGGCGCGCAGGCCTATCTGGCTCTGGCTCGCGAGATGCTCTCGAGGTTGTCCTGATGGCTGTCAAAAGGGGTTTGGGCAGGGGTTTGGATGCGCTCTTCGACGACGCCCCGGCGCCGGTGCGGTCGGCGCCGTCCGAGCTCGCGGTGGACGAGCTGACGCCGAACGAGTATCAGCCCCGGGCTGAGTTCGATGCTGAGGGCCTGGCCGAACTCGCGGCGTCGATTCGGTCGCAGGGCCTGATCCAGCCGATTCTGGTAGCTCCGAGGCCGGGTGGCGGCCACACCATCGTCGCAGGAGAGCGCCGCTGGCGGGCTGCGCGCCAAGCGGGTCTCGACACCGTCCCCGTGGTGGTCCGCGAGCTGACCGCGAAGCGGGACTTCCTGGAGGCGGCTCTGGTCGAGAATCTTCAGCGCTCCGATCTCAACGCGTTGGAGGAGGCCGAAGCCTTCGACCGGCTCCATCGAGAGTTCGGCTTGTCCCATAAAGACATTGCAGCACGGGTGGGCAAGAGCCGACCCGAGGTGTCGAACCGGCTGCGACTACTGGGCTTGCCGCAAGAGGTACAGACCCTGATTCGGAAGGGCCGTTTGAGCGCCGGGCAGGCTCGGCCGCTATTGAGCCTTCCGAATGACAGGCAACGCACCCTGTGGGCGCGCCGGGCCGTTCGGGAGGGCCTGAACGCCCGGCAGTTGGAGGCGGCGACGTCGGGAAGAAAGGCTCGAAAGAAGCCTGCGGTCAAACAGGACCCGGACACGATTGCGGCTGCAGAAAACCTAACCAAACATTTACAAACACAAGTCGAAATCCGAAGACGTGGCAAGAGTGGCTCGGTCATCGTCTCGTTTCACTCCGAAGACGAACTGATGCGTTTGTATGAGATGCTCATGGCTACGAGGAGTCGCGCATGAAAAGGTCAGATTCACAAGGAGATCTCAACGGCTTTCTGGATGCGGGAAGCTTCATCGAGGGCTCTCTTCACTTCGAAGACACCTTCCGGCTGGACGGAAAACTCAAGGGCCGGATCGTGTCGAACGGCGATCTGGTCGTGGGCGAGCGCGGCGATGTCGAAGCCGACCTCAAGGTCGGCCGGATCTTCGTGTCGGGAACGGTCCGAGGAAGCGTCGTGGCTCAACGGCGAGTCGAAATCGCGGCCGGTGGCAAGGTCTTTGCGGACATCGAGACCCCAAGCCTGGTGGTCGAGGACGGCGCGACCCTGCAGGGCCAGTGCAACATGTCCGGCACCGCTTCAGGGTCGGCGAGCGCCGGCCTCGCCGAGAAGGTCACTCGGCTGCCGGTGACGAAGAAGGGCTGAGTTCTTCTTCGAGCATGGCCGGAGGCTCGCCGACCAGCGTCTCGTAGGACGGCACGAAGGAAAACGGCGTCTGGGCGAGAAAGCTGGGCGAAAAGGCGTCGGCCAGGACCTGGCCGTCGAGCTCGCGACTGATCGGGAGCTTGGTCGCGTAGAGCAGCGTCGGCACGACGTCGACCAGCTCGGCGCGCTCTAGGAAGTGCCCGCTCCGGATTCCGTCTCCGAGAAGGAACAGAACACCATCGTCGGCCGGCCGGAAAGTGCCCTCATCGGATCGGCCGGTGGTCGAGAACCACACGCGTCGCCAGCCTTCGGGACTCTGAGTGCCGAAGGGCGATACCACGGCAAGGAGCTTGGGTCCCTGTTCTCTGGACCAGAGCGATGCCAGGTAGTTGTCCAGGTGCCGATAGTACGCGGTCACTAGTTGCGCGGCACGCCGACGGCGCTCGTTTCGAATCCCCTCGAGCTCGAAGGCCGAGAAGCCACCCAGATATCTGCGGGAGACCTCACCGAGTCCCGGCAACAGTACGAACAGGCGACGCAGGTCCCGCCGTTGCTCGAGCAGGAACTGGGAGAGCGATTCGCGCCAGTAGTCGTCCGCGAGTGCGCCGAGAACCTGCGCTGGCGGATCGTCGAACTCTCCCGCAGTCTCCGAGCCGAGCTCGTTCTGGCCGACCTGAAACAGTATCCCGCGCTCGGCGAGCTCTGGAGGGAGCGCCGCTGCGGCCGAGAAGTTACCGGCGAAGTATCGCTCTGAGAAGGCGAACGCCGAGGTCTCGGTCACCGGATAGAGAGACGGCCACGAGATCACGCCGGTCTTGATGTTGAGCCGAGAGTAGATCTCCCACAGTGCCAGGCTGCGACGAACCGCGGCGTCCGGGCGGATGCGGCGAAACCCCGGCATGAATTTGTCCGGTAGCGGCAGGCCCCAAGGCAGCAAGGTGAGGTGAGGCTGGTCGGCGAGAAAGTCCAATCGCAGGGAGGTCTCCGAGAGTACGCCATGCTTGTATGGAAACTTGCCGGTGGCAAGAGATGTCCAGAGGGCGGTCCGCAGGGTTGGCGAAAGCGGTTCGAGCCGGGCGTGCACCCCCTGCTCGATGATCTGGCCGAAAAAAGGGAGCTGGCCCTTCTGAACCAGCGGCAAGATCGCGTCGAGGGTAGCGCCTTCGATTCCGACCACGAACAGGCTGGGGCCCTCTTCGAGCTGGACCAGCGATGGCAGGGGCGCCGATTCGAGCCGTGGCCGATAGGCTTCTCGGCGCTCGCCGAGTGCGTATACCGAGGCCACCGACAGAACCAGGAAGAGCGCGATGGAACGCCTACCGTAGGGCTTTGGCGGGAAGCTGTGAAGAAGCGCCGTGTAGAACAGTACGACCGCGGCAAAACTCAAGAGCAGAGCGGCTTTGATCAGCCGGATGTTGATGCCGGGTGGCGTGTAGAACGCGAGAAATGAAGCCTGGAACCAATCGACGACGGCGGCGAGGGCGAGCACTGCGGTGGTCGCCCAGGGCAAGACGCGTAGCGCGCGACCGGGAGTCCGCCACGTGTAGAGCGACAGCGCAAGCATGCCGCCGATGCCCAGCACAAACCCGAGAACCGCGGACGTGCGAAAGAAGCGAAACCAGTCGAACGGTATGTCAGGGTTCAGGAACAGAAGCAAGCCCGCGAGCTGGGCGCCAGCCAGAAGGCCGGGCAGCAGGTTCACGAAAAGCTCCTTGGCTCGCGTCCGGGAAGCCGTTGACCGGCTGTCGGCGGGGTCGGGCATCGGACGCGCTGGCTTTGCTAGATTTGCTCGACGCAAAGAGGGTATCGGTGGAAGATCACAATAGCAGAGGCTCGAGCACGCAACCGCCGCGTCTCTCGTGGCCACACCGGATGCTGATGGCTCTGCCGGCCGAAACCGCGCACACCTTGGCGGTCACCGCTCTTCGCCTGGCGCAGTCGGCTCCGCCGCTCCGGCGGCGTCTCGAACGAACCTACAGAGTCAGCGGTCGCGACGAACTCCGGCAGGGACTTCTGAACCTGGCCTTCGCGAACCCGATCGGCCTGGCAGCGGGCTTCGACAAGGACGGGCTCGTGATCCCCGGCATGGCGGCTCTCGGCTTCGGATGGCTCGAGGTCGGTGCGGTGACGCCCCGTCCGCAGCCTGGCAATCCCCGCCCCCGGTTGTTTCGGTACCGGGCGGCGGCAAGTCTCGAGAACGCGATGGGCTTCAACAACCGCGGCGGCGAGCATCTGCGAGGACGTCTCGCTCGGGCACATCCGGCATCGGTGCCGGTGTTCGTCAATCTGGGTAAGAACAAAGTCACGCCCAATGACTGCGCCATCGACGACTATCTGAGGCTGATCGAGGTTCTGGGCGACAGCTGCGACGGCTTCGTGCTGAACTTGTCCTCGCCGAACACGCCGGGTCTTCGGGATCTGCAACACAACCGGACGTTGGCCGAGCTGGTCGGCCGGGCACGGTCGGCGACTGCCCGCCCGATGTTCGTCAAACTGTCGCCGGACCTCGATATCGAGACGGCACGAGACGTGGCGGGTACCTGTGCGGACGCGGGTGCCGACGGCCTGGTGCTCACCAATACGACGACCGATTACAGTCTTCTACCGGAAGCACGGCGCTGCGGTGGCTTGAGCGGCCGGGTCTTGAAGGCTCGAAGCATAGAGCTCCTGCGGGCCTTGGCGGAAGATCTCTTCGGGCGCTGCCTGATCGTCAGCGTCGGAGGCGTTTCATCGGCAGACGACGCCTACGCGAGACTCCGCGCCGGAGCCCACCTGGTACAGCTTTACACGGCCCTCGTATTCGAAGGGCCGGCACTGGTGCGGCGGCTGGTTGAAGAGCTTGCGGGGCTGCTCGCGGCGGACGGACTTCAAACCATTGCAGACGCGGTCGGGGCGGATCTCGGTCGCAAGGAGCCGGAGGATGTAGATGGGCGCTGAATCACTGAGCGAAAGGATCGTGTTGGCCCTCGACACCTCGGACTGGGAGGAGTTCCGCGGCTGGTGCGAGAGGCTCGGTCCACGAGTGGGTGTCCTCAAGGTCGGCCTCGAGGCCTTCGTCCGCTGGGGACCGAAGGCGGTGGAGACTGCGCGCGCACACGCCCGCCGCCTGTTCCTGGACCTCAAGCTGCACGACATTCCTAACACCGTCGGCGGAGCCGTGAGGTCGGCGGCCGACCTGGGTGCCGATTTCGTGACCGTTCACGCCAGCGGCGGCCCGGGGATGCTGCGAGCGGCGCAAGACGCGGCCGAGGAGCGAACCACTCTTCTGGCGGTCACGCTCCTGACCCACCTGGACGAGGGGGCCATCGCGGAGCTCGGCATGCCGGGAGAAGTAAGGGATCGCGCCCTGGCCTGGGCCGAGCTCGCGGCCCGGTCGGGTTGCGGCGGAGCGGTCTGCTCCCCCCACGAAGTGGCCGGGCTACGCCGCCGGCTGCCGGAGCCCTTTGTCGTCGTCACGCCGGGGATCCGGCCCAGAGACGAGATCGCCGGAGACGATCAGCGGCGAACGGCCACGCCGGCCGAGGCGTTTGTGGCCGGTGCGAGCTTGATCGTCGTGGGCCGGCCAGTCACTCGCTCGAGCGATCCGGAAACCGCGTTGGAGCGCCTGCTCTCGGAGAGCGAGCTTCAGCAGCTGGGCTAGCAGCCCGTGGCAGAAGTCCAGATGGTCGCGCGACAGGGTCTTTCGGTACACATGCAAAGCACGAGGAGGAGTCGATGCGGGGACATCGAGGACGACGAGTAATGAAGCAGGTGTACCGTAACCCCCTGTCGCCCTACGGGTTGCGGAGGCAAGAGACCGTCTGCTTCGTTGCCGCTCCGCGACGATGCTCCGGCATCGCCTGTGTCGCGTCGCCTGGCATCCGGTCCCTTGGCTCTCGCAACGCGGCCTTCTCGACTTCTACCACGGGCTGCTAGATTATGAAGATCGGTCGGTCGACGCTGACATCGAAGGGCATGTCCCAGGTGGTGACCACCAGGTTGATCGGGATGGTGTACGGATAGGAGATCTTGAGCCGGCCGTTGCCGCGCGCCACCTTCAGCGCCTTTTCGTCGACCGGCAGTTCCAGATCCTTGATCCGTTGGAGCACATGGCTCTTGATCTGCGCGATCGGCGCCTCGCCGTGTCGCTCGGCTTGACCGGTCATGAACTTCTCGAGCTCGGCGGCGTTCATCTTGGCGGGGATGATCTGTAGAGCGACGTAGACGCCGAAACCGAGGAGAACCAGCCAAACGAGACAGCCGAGCTTGCTGTCACCACGCGAAGCACGAAGGTATCTCATGGTGCCGAAGTCTAGCGTATGGCAAGCCGGCCGAGCGTGAACTTGGTCACTGGCTTCAGCGAATCAACTTGAGGCTCCGGCGCCACCGGGTTCGCGTCGGAAAACCCAACACGACTTCAGCCAATTGCCGCGCCCGGTGCGCGAAGCCCCGCCAATTCGTGCTGTTCTCGTCGGCGTCGAAAGACCAGTAGACGAGAAGCGCACGCCCCTTTAGGTAGCTCCTTGGCACCGTTCCCCAGAATCGAGAGTCATTCGAGTCGTCGCGGTTGTCGCCGAGAAAAAAGAATTCGCCTTCCGGTACCGTCGTGGGGCCGAAGTTGTCGCGGTTCCGATACTCCTCCGAAAGGAAGATCGAGCGGGGATAGGTTCTCTCGTCGCGGTGGTAGACGTAGAGTTCCTCTTCGAGTTTCTGGCCGTTGACGAATACCGATTTGTCCCGAATCTCTATCCGGTCACCGGGCAAGCCGATGCACCGCTTGATGAAATCCCGGGTCGGGTCTTGGGGGAACCGAAAGACGACGATGTCCCCGCGCCGGACCGGCCGCATTGGCAGGACTCCAGCTTCAGACGACGACGGTCCGTAGACGAACTTGTTGACCAGAATATGGTCTCCGACCAGCAGGTTCTCTTCCATCGAAGAGCTCGGGATCTTGAACGCTTGTAGAGCAAAGGACCTGGCAAAGGTCGCGAAAACCACCGCGATCAGAAGAGCCTCCAGATAGTCGCGCCACGGGTATCGCGGCGGACGCACTACCGGCGCTGGAGAGACATCGGCTCGTGCCCGGCCCGTCGGCCCCATCAGCGAATCAGGTGGAGCGTGCGGCTCCAGCGGGTCTGGGTCACAAAGCTCGCGGCCGTGCGCCCCAGCTGCCGCAAGCGAGCACCCCAGCCCGGCCATGAGCCGTCCGGGGTCTCTCCGCCGAAAGACCAGTAGACCAGAAAGGCCCGTCCCTTGACGAAGTGTGCCGGAACCGGGCCCCAGAACCGGGAGTCGTACGAGTGGTCGCGGTTGTCGCCCATGCAGAAGTAGTGATCCGCAGGAACCACATATGGGCCGAAGTCATCTCGCTTCCTCAACCCTCCGCGCGCGCGGCTGCGGTCCCGATGAATCGCGAAGTTGGATTCGTCAACGGCCTTGCCGTTGACCAAGAGCGTCTTTCCGGACACCTCGATGCTGTCGCCGGGCACCCCCACGCAGCGTTTGACCATGTCGACGCCGGGTCGCTCGGGCGAGCGGAAGATCACGATGTCGCCCCTGCGAACCTTGCGGAGCGGAAGGATCGACTGCTCCAGCGATGAGCTTTCTGCTCCAAAGATGAAGCGATTCACGAACAAATGGTCGCCAATCAAGAGCGTCTCCTCCATCGATGCGCTGGGGATGTAGAAGGTCTTGAAGACGAAGGCATTCGTGAACCCCAGGAAGATTCCTGCAATCAGGAGAGCCTCGAAGTACTCGCGGAGGGTGGATCGGCGCTTCTGCACGGCGCCCTAATTTAGCAGTCCTCGTGCCAAGTCTCCACGCCCGAAGGATCGATCCGGAGGAAAGGTCGGAAAAGACAATCGATCTTGCACCGGTCCACTTCGCTTGACGGCGCTCTCCGGGGCCGGAGGCCGCTCGTGTTCGCGCCACCAGCCGGAGTCCGGTCCAGGTCAGTTGACATCCGCACGCCGAGCCTTGCCTCTTGGGGATCGCCCAAGCGCCTTGTTTTCATACGGTTAGGCAGATTTCTCGCGGTTGGCCGGCGGCTTGATCCATCGGGCACCGGACACGCAAACCGGAGAAAGGAGGCGCGATCGACACGAGATGACCCACTTGGCGGCCACGGCAGGCAAACCTGGCCCACACGGACAGATCGATTCAAACAAGCGAGCCGCCGAGCTCGCAACACAACCAAAAGGAGAAGAACAATGACCGAAACCAAGAACAGACTATTCATCGGGCTGATGATGCTGGCGGCTCTGGCACTGGCGACGATCGGCACCGCTGCGGCCGCCGAGGGCAAAGTCAACGTCAACTCGGCCAGCGTGGACGAGCTTGCGTTGCTGCCGCGGGTCGGCGCCACGGTGGCGGCGCGGATCATCGAGTTCCGAGAGAGCAACGGCTCTTTCGAGGCGGCCGAAGACCTGATGCTGGTCAAGGGCATCGGCGAACGTACGTTCGAGCTCATCGAGCCCTACGTGAGTGTGTCGGGCGAGACGACCTTGACCGAGAAGGTCAGGTCTCCGCGCAAGGCCTCGGCCGAGAACGGGGACGAAAGCTAGTTCGGAGAGCGGGGGCGCCGAGCGCCCCCGCGTTCTTGCAGAGCCCCCTCGGTCATGAGACAAAGTCACGGTTTTCAACTCATCGAGGTGCTGGTCGTGATGGCCCTGGCGAGCCTCGCGTTCATGGTCGTCGTCCCGTGGTTCGTCAGCGCGTCGACCCGGCTCGAGCTCGACATGGCCGCGGCCGAAGTGGTCGCGGCTCTGCGATTGGCCCGAGCCGCCGCAGTGCGAGAAGGGGTCAAGGTCGGTGTCAAATTCCGCGAGCAGGATCTGGGCATCTTTACTTTCACTCTCTACCGCGACGGCGACGGCGACGGAGTGCGCAGCAGGGACATCGAGTCCGAAGTCGATCCACCGGTTGGGCTACCGCGCAGTCTTCATCACATGGGCCGGAGAATCCGGCTGGGCTTTCCGCTCGGCCCCGCGCCGAGAGATCCCGGGAACCGGTTTCGCCGCCTGCCCGCCGATCCCATCCGCTTCAACCGCTCGGATCTCGCCTCGTTCGGTCCCCTCGGTGGGTCGACTCCGGGCTCGATCTACTTGACCGACGGTCGCTCGCTGCTGGCGGCGGTTCGGGTATTCGGCCGAACCGGCAAGGTCAAGGTCATCCACTATGACGTCGAGAGCGAGACCTGGCGCTGATAGCCGTTTGGCTTGACCGGAAAAGGACACCTGGAGTAGATTCCTCGACGCTTTGAACGCTGTAGTCGTCGTTACAACCGTAGGTACCGAAGAAGAGGCCAACAGCCTCGCTAGCGAACTGGTGAGCCGTCGCCTGGCGGCCTGCGTCAACGTGCTCCCGGTGCAGCGGTCGATCTACCGGTGGAAAGGCAAGCTCTGCGAAGACAGCGAGCTCATGCTGTTGATCAAGAGCGTTGCTGCTGAGTATCCCGCGCTCGAGGCGGCGATCAAGGAGCTCCACAGCTACGACCTGCCGGAGATCCTGTGCTTTCACGTCCGCGAGGGAGAGGCCGGGTTTCTGAGCTGGCTCGCCGAAGCCACCGACAAAGAGCCGTCGCCATCCGACGACGCGCCCTGATAATCAGTACTCCGACCGCGGCCTATATCGCGGCCAACGCGTGATCCAGGTCGGTCAGAAGATCGTCCAGCTCTTCGATACCCACCGACACGCGGACCAAGCCGTCGGTGATGCCAAGCTGCGCACGGCGCTCCGCCGGCACCGAGGCATGGGTCATCGAAGCCGGGTGCGAGATCAGCGTCTCCACACCACCCAGGCTCTCGGCGAGGCTCAAGACCTCGAGCCGGTTGAGCATCCGTCGGGCGGCCTCGTGGCCGCCGACCTCGAAGGCGATCAAGGCTCCGAAACCGGATGCCTGGCTCTGTTGTGTCTTGTAGCCGGGATGCTCTGGGAGCCCGGGATAGAGCACCGACTGCACCTTCGGGTGCTCGTCGAGGAACGCGGCCGCAGCCCGGCCGTTGAGCTCGTGCCGCTCCATTCGTACCGCGAGGGTCTTGATTCCGCGCAGCACCAGAAAACTGTCGAAGGGGCTGAGAATCGCCCCCTCGGATTTCTGGACGAATCCGAACCACTCGGCGTCGTCTTCGCTCTTGCTGACCAGGGCGCCGCCGAGGGAATCGCTGTGACCGTTCAGAAACTTGGTCGTCGAGTGGATGACGAAGTCAGCGCCGAACTCTAGCGGGCGCTGAAAATAGGGCGACATGAAGGTGTTGTCGACCGCCAGCTGGGCTTGCCCGGCGTGGGCAATCTCGGCGGCGCCCGAGATGTCGGTGACCTCGATCATCGGATTGGTCGGAGTCTCGATGTAGACCAGCCGAGTCTCGGGCTTCATCGCCCGCTCGATCTCGCCGAGGTCGGGCGAGTTGACCCAGCTGAACGAAAGTCCGTAGCGCTCCAGAATGTGATGGAACAACCGGTAAGTGCCACCGTAGACGTTTTGCGAACAGACGATGTGATCGCCGGCCTTGGCGAGGGTCAGCAGCGTGGCGATCGCCGACATGCCCGAGGCAAAGGCGTGGGCCGCAACGCCCCCTTCGAGATCGGCGATGTTGTTCTCGAGTGCTTGCCGGGTGGGATTCTGAACGCGGGCGTACTCGTAGCCCTTGTGAACGCCGAGCTCTTCGTGGATGTAGGTGGAGGTCTGATAGATCGGAGTGATCACCGACCCGGTCGAGGGATCCGGCGTCTGGCCGGCGTGAATCGCCCGGGTCGAAAAGCCGAGGTTCTTGGTGTCGCCCTTCACGGTGAGGTTCCTCAAAGGAAAACGCCGGCCGAGATGGACCGGCGCCGGGGTCAATAGATTCTAGCCTGCCTTGCCCGCCCGGGCGAGGTATCGAGGTGCTCTCTACGGCCGGCCGCGAGTCGCTTCGAACGTGCGGGACTCCAGAGCCGTTTCCGGTATCCACACGCCCGGGAAGGACTCGCGAATCCGCTGCTTTCGCTTCGCCGAGCTTCCCGCCGAGCCGAACCAGGATGCCGGGGCCTCGGGATCGGCAAGATGCATGGCGACCATGACTCCGGGCGCGATGGCGCGCGTCACCCGTGCCCACCCGGGCTCGGCCAGAAACCAACCGGGCAGGAGGGCGAGATCGATTTTGCGCGCCGCGAGTTCGTAGGGAGCGAAGTCTCCCAGGTCGGCCTCGGTGTCGCCGACGTGAAGTATCCGGAAGCCCGCCAAGTCGATGATGAAACCGAGGTTCTGGACCGGCGGCCGCCGTTTCCTGCCGTGATGCAGATTCAGGATCTCGATCGAGAGCGGACCGGATTCGAAGGTCTCCGTGGATCCCTCGCCTGGGTAGACGGCGTGAAGGCGCTCTGTGATCGAAGGTCCGACTCCGCCCACTTCCTGGAATCGTCCCAGCGCCTGCGGCGTCGAGACGAGAACGCTGGCCGCGCTCGCCTCGAGAAAGGCCAGTGCTTCGGTGGGACCGAAGTGATCGTCGTGGTAGTGCGAGGCCAGAACGACGTCAATGTCATCGAAGGGCGCCCGTGCAGCCAGAAGCCGCGCTCGGGTCTCGCCCTCGATGCGAGCGTAGTGGCGGATGCCGGGAAACAGAGCATCGACCAGGACCCGGTCGTCCCCGGCAGCCAAGAGAAAGCCCTCGTTGGCGAGATACGTCACGGTCACAGGAGGGGCCTTCTCGGCGGTACCCGACGCGCCGACGGCACCGGCAAGGAGAAGCCAGATGACGGCGGCCGCCACCGGCGCGAGGCCGGCCACCGACCTCTTGAGACTCGCTCCGGACATGCCACTAGAATACCGGCTATGCAAGAGGAGCCGAGCACCTTCAGTCCGATTCGATGGCAAGACGGGGGCCTCAAGCTCCTCGACCAGACCCTTCTGCCGAGAGAGGAGACATGGCTGGACTGCGATCAGGTCGAAGACGTCGCCGCCGCCATCTACAGACTGAGTGTCCGGGGCGCGCCCGCCATCGGAGTCAGCGCGGCCTATGGTCTGGTCGTGGGCTTGAACACCCGCAAGGACGACGAGGACCTGGAGGAGCGGTTCGCCGAGGTCGCCGAGTTCCTCGGCAAGACCCGGCCCACAGCTGTCAACCTGCGCTGGGCGATCGAGCGCGGCCGGGAGGTGTTCGCACAGAGCGAGGGTCTACCGGACGAGCAGCGGATCACGGCTCTCCTCGCCTGGGCCCATGAGATGCACGCGGCCGACATCGCCTCCAATCGCCGAATGGGCGCCTACGGCGTGCCTCTCTTCGAGACAGGCGATCGAGTGATGACCCATTGCAATGCCGGCGCCCTGGCCACCGCCGGCTACGGCACCGCACTCGGCGTCATTCAGGCCTGCCACGACCACGGCAAGGTCTCGCAGGTGTGGGTCGACGAAACCCGGCCGCTGCTTCAGGGCGCGCGCCTGACCGCCTGGGAGCTGGGCCGCGCCGGGATACCGTTCAAGGTCGTGACCGACTCGAGCTGCGGCGCGCTCATGGCGCGCGGGCTCGTCGACCGGGTGGTGGTTGGCGCCGACCGCATCGCGGCCAACGGCGACGCCGCCAACAAGATCGGCACCTACACGGTAGCGGTCCTCGCGAATCGCCACAATGTGCCCTTCTACGTCGCTGCGCCGCTGTCGACCATCGATCGAACCACGCCGACCGGCGACGAGATTCCGATCGAGGAGCGCGCCGCGGACGAGGTTACCGAGGTCTTTGGGACGACGGTGGCTCCGGACGACGCACCGGCTGCCAACTTTGCCTTTGACGTCACCCCCAACGAGTTGATCGCCGCGATCATCACCGACGCCGGCGTACTCGAGCCGCCTTTCGTCGAGTCGATCACGCGAGCGTTTCGCGAGCGCGCCGAAGCCGCGACCGACTAGGCCAGAGCGGTCAACCGCTCGTCCTGTGGCCCCTCGACACTCTCGACGTCGATGCCGTGGTCGACCAGATAGCCGACGCCGTTATCGCCGGCATAGCCGCCGCCGACCACGATCACCTTGGTGACACCGGCATGGTGGATGAGCTTGGCGCACAAGAGGCAGGGTTCGCCGGTGACCAGGATCCAGGCGCCCTTGGTGGGCACGCCCGAGGCGGCGCAATTGCAGACGACGTTCATCTCGGCGTGGTGACAGCCAACCTCCATGCGAGTCCCGGACCGGATCTGGAGGTCGTCACGCAGACACACGTCGCCGCCGCAGAGCTCGCCCCCGCCCCGCGGTCCGCCGTTATACCCATCCATCAGAGTGACATTGCGCTCCGGGTCCAGCAACAGGGCGCCGAACTTGCGCCGGGGGCAGTTGGACGCCTTGGCGAGAGCCAGGCATTGCTCGATGCGGATGCGGATATGCTTTTCCTTCATGGAACCTGAGGTCCTGAACGCCGATCGATTCTAGCCACGGCCGGGAGTACGCAAGAGATAGATGGAGCGGTCGGTGTCCCCCAACCCGTCTCTCGCCTCGATGGCGAAGAATTCAGCGAACGCCGCTTCGAAACCCTCCCGGGTGTAGTCCGGGAAGATGTCTTCGCGAGCCGCAAGAAGTTGCTGGACCCGGGCGTCTCCCTTGGGCACCCACTCGACGATGGCCACCGGAGCGAGACTGCGTAGGAACTCGGCTACCCGCGCGAGGGGCACGTTGTTGCCGATCGCCAGGTGATGCACGAGAGCGAGCGCCATCACGGCGTCGACCGATGAGCGCTCGATCCAGGACGGCCGCTCCTGGGACGCCCAGCCAAGGGAGGGAGACGGCGAGGCCAGATCGATGAGCAGGGGCAGCACGTCGCCTCCGCCGCTCCCTTTGACTTCCAGGTAGTTCTTCTCGACCGCCGCGGGATCGCCGTCACAGGAGATCGCGCGGCAGCCGAGGCGGGCGGCCACCCGGCTGTAGACGCCGGTATTGGCGCCCAGATCGAGCACGGTTAGGGCGCCGGATCGCTTCAGATAATCCTCGACAAGACGCTGCTTGGCGCGGCGGTCGGTTTCGGTGTAGTGGGTGGTCCCGGTGTAGTCGGCCCACTCGGTGCCCGCCGGGCGCCAATCGAGCTTGACAATGGTGCTCTTCAGGTTGTCGACGATGCCCAGGAGTTGCTGTCGGCTCACCGGCCGTAGGGCGCGCGCCGTGCGCGGTCCGCTGGCGGTGGCGTCGGCATACTTCCGCTGGCTCTTTGCATGCAGATGCAGGTGGATCAGGATGCCCAGGCGCAGACGGCTGCGAGCGGGCAGCATTCCACTCGCGAGATCGAGCGGAATGCCGTCGATGTAGCGCGCGCTGAGGGCGAGGAGACGTATGTCGACGTAGCTCGCCAGTGCCAGCGGAGCCAGGAAGTGCTGGCAGAACTGGCGGTACGCGATCCAGGGCGTCTCGGGTTGGTAGCGCTCGAACGAGAGCGTATCGATCATCTGCGGACGCCCGTGGACGAACTGGATGTTGTAGGCGCTGGCATCCTTGAGCACCATCTCGTGAGCCAGGGCCAGGCGCTGGCACTCGAGGGTGGCCAGAGCCGCGTCTTTGAGCTGGCTGAAGCACCACTCGTATGGAAAAGAGAGAAACCCGACCTTCTCGGGCTCGAGCACCTTGTAGGCGGAGGCCGAAAGAGCTTCTTCGGCCGCGGCCTCCCGATGCCGGACCAAGAGGCCGCTTTCGACCAGTTCTTCATACAGCCCGGTTTCCATCAGGGCGTCGTAGTCGGCGCGGAAGCAGTCGTTGACTTGCCGGAGAATCTTGTCTCCGCGGCGAAAGACGAAACCACTCGGGTCCCGGAAGGAAGCCCGATCGATCGAGGCGGAAGCGCCCGCGGGGCCGGGCATCAATCGGAGGGATCGCCGGCGGAGTTGCCGGCCCTGGAACGCGAGAACAGCCCCTGAAAAAACAACACGATGCGATGCCAGAACAGCTTGAGCGCGAACATCGCGCCCAGAAAGCCGGCGACCAGGATCTGAAGGACATAGCTGCCGGTCGCGGGGTCGATGTAGGCGTGCGCCGAGGGTGTCGATGAGAATGCCAGAAGAACCAGGGCAAGAATGATTCGCTGAGCGTGACGCATATCGAGGTCGCGGCGGCACCGGCGCGGCGGGTCGCCGTGAAACGGCTTCCCCTCTGCTCGCCGCCGCCAGGGATGCTAACACTCTACGACGGTTCGAGGTGGGCCCGACCGGGTCATGGTTCACGGCTTTTGCCCGGCACGGTCCCATCCGGTAGCCTCGACCGAGTTCATGGGAGGCGGCAAGAAACGCGAGTCGGATACCGGCTTCTTCGCGATGCGGCGGGTAGAGGTGGGCGCGCTCGCTATCCTTATCCTGTTCTCGGCGGTCTCCTTTTTGCCGGTTTGGCGCGAGCTCGAGCTAGCCGGCGTGGCTGTCTTCGGTTGGCTGATGGCCGCGTTGATGCTGGTCTCCCCGGCCCTGATGCTGTTGGTGTTCCGCATTGGGAGACGGCCCTAGCCGGCGATGGTTATCGAGCGCATCCTGGTCGTCGTCTATCTCGCCGCTTGCGTTGGCATCGGCGTTTGGGTCTCGAAGCGTGTTCTGACTTCGCGGGACGAGTACTGGGTCGCGGGCCGGAGGATCGGTACGGCGGTCAACTCGATGGCGATCATGGCGAGCCTGGCCAGCGGCGGCTCGATCATCGGCGTCATGGGACTCGCCTACTCGCAGGGCATTCCGGCCACCCTGGCGCTTTTTGCCGGTGCGGTCGTGGGCTTCCCGTTGGCCTCGATCCTGGTCGCCCGCCAGTTGAGGAATTTCGGCAAGTACACGATCACCGATTTTCTGGCGTTCCGGTTCCCGAGCCCCTGGGTGCGCCTACTGGTCCCGGTATCGATCGTGGTCGCCTTCACCATCTACATAGTCGCCCAGCTGAAGGCGGCGGGGATCACGGCGACCGCGCTTCTGGGCATCCCCTACGAGACGGCTCTGGTGATCGCCACGATCGTCTTCATCATCTATGTCTCGATCGGAGGCATGATCGCGATCACCTGGACGGACGTCATTCAGGGCATGCTGATTTTGTTTGTGGTCGTCGGTACCGCGGCGGCGATGATCTGGCGCACCGGATCCCCCTTCGAGCTCATGCGGCGAGCCACGGCCGCGGCGCCGGAGCTGGGCAGCGTCGCGGGCCAGGACGTATCGAGTTATCTGGGGTACTTTGTCATCTGGGCGACGGCGATACCGGTGATCCCGCATATCGTGATGCGTGTCTTCACTGCCAAGGACGCGCGCGGCGCACGGTTGTCTCTCAACCTCGCAATGGTCGCCTACAGCGTCATGATCCTGGTCGCCGTGTTCGCAATCGTACCGGCTGGCAAGCTCGGTTTTCCGGACCTTGCCGACGCCGACCAGGTGTTTCTCAAGGTGATCGGCACCGGCTTCCCTGCCCTGATTCGAGGCGTGGCCGTGGCCGCGGTTCTGGCAGCGGTGATGTCGACCACCGATGCCCTGCTGCTGGCCACCAGCTCGGCGATCGCGCACGATCTGCTCGGAGGTTTTTTCCGATTGCGTGCTAGCGACAAGACGCTGGCTGCGATCCGCGTGGGCTCGGTCTGGGTGGTCGGAATCCTGGCTCTCTATCTCGCGTTGTCACCGCCGGAGCTCATCAGCCGTTTCTATACGGCCGGCGTCGGACTGCTTTCGGCCGGTCTCTTCGTTCCGACAGTCGCCGGTCTCTGGTGGAGGAAGGCCAATCTCGCGGGCGGCGTAGCCGCACTGGTCTCCGGCATCGTCGTCTATGTCGTCGCGCTGACCGGTCTGGTGGACGTGGGGGTCGCACCGATCGTCGTCGCGCTCTCGGCGAGCGCGCTGGCCATGGCCGCGGCCGGGCTTCTGGGCCCGAGCGATGATCGCGAGCTCCTCACGCGGGTGGAGGCCCTGCACGGCTGAGAGGAGCGCTGAGGTTGAGCGCCCACGATCCGGAACAGTTCGCCGAGAGAAGGCACCGGCAGACCAGCCGGCGTCTGCTTCTGGCTATCTTCGTGCTGGCGCTCGCGGTCCGGGCTCTCTACTTCGGACAAATCAGGGACAGCCCGTTCTTCGAATCGCCTGTGATCGACGCTCGCACCTACCACGAGCGCGCGGTCGGCGTGGCCCGAGGAGAGTGGCACGAAGACGGAGTCTTCTGGCAGCCGCCGCTCTATCCCTACGCTCTAGGGGCCCTCTACGGCGTCTTCGGACCGAAGATCGCGGTTGCCCGCCTTGTCCAGCTTCTGCTGGGAGCGGTCGTCTGCGTCCTTGCCGCGCTTCTGGCGCTGCGGCTCCATGGACGCCTCGCCGCGTGGACGGCCGGGATCGCGCTTTCGCTTTGCGGCCCGATGATCTTCTTCGAGGCCGAGTTGCTCAATCCGGCCCTGAGCCTGGCGCTCAACCTCGGCGCCCTGCTGCTTTTGGTGCCCGGCTCGCCTTGCGCTGAGACCTCGACCGGCGCGCTCTCCGAGCTCGGCCGCCTGCCGCTCGGCCGCTGGCTGGCCGCCGGCCTGCTGCTCGGCTTGTCGGCCTTGAGCCGCTCCGACGTTCTCGCCTTCGCGACTCTCGTGGCGCTGGCTCCGCTCGTCGCACGAGCGGTACCCGCATTCTCGCGCTGGAAGAGAACGGCTCTTTTTGGCGTTGCCGTTGCGCTTCCCATCCTGCCGGCGACCGCGCACAACGTCGCCTTCGGCGGCGAGTGGGTGCCGATCTCGTCCAACTTCGGGATCAATTTCTATCTTGGCAACAGTGGTGACTATGAGCGGACGGTCGGAATCCGGCCGGGCTTGCACTGGCAGCAGCTGATGCTCGAGCCGGTGCGAGCCGGAATCGCCGAAGACGACTCGTCGGGCAAGAGCGCCTGGTGGACCGCGCGCGCTCTGGGCTCGATACGCGAGGACCCCGGCGCCTGGTTTTCGGGTCTGGGCAAGAAGATCGCGCTCGGGGTCGCGGCGGCCGAGACCGGCCGCAACCTGGATCCGCGCTTCTTCGGCCGCTACGCGCCTCTTCTGGACCGGCTGCCGGGCTGGGGTTTCATCTTCCCGCTCGGAGCTGTCGGTTTGCTGCTGGCGCTCCGGGCCAGGCGGGACGCCATCCTGGTGCTCTATCTGGTTTGCTACGCGCTGACGCTTCTCGCATTCTTCGTGAGTGCGCGATACCGCCTGCCGATGATGCCCGTGCTCGCCGTTCTGGGCGGCTATGCGCTCGACCGAATCTGGGCGGACTGGCGAGCGAGATCGAGATCTCGCGCGGTGGCGTTGGCCTCTGCGGTGGCGATCGTGGCGGTCGTGGTTCGTCTCGACGCCCTGGGAGTCGAGCCGGTAGACGAGGCGGACGGGCATTATCTGGTGGCCAAGGCGCTTGCGAACCGGGATCGGCATACAGAGGCGAGGGCGTCTCTCGAGAAAGCCCTGGCCCTCGATCCGCGCCACTGGGACGCAGTCTTCGACATGGCTGCGGCCGAAATCAACCTCGGCCGGCCCGCGCGAGCCGTACCCCTCTATGAGCGGATCCTGGCCAACTACCCCGAGGATCGCGAGAGTGTGCTCGCCATGGCCGACGCCTTGATGCGCCTCGGTCGCGAGCCGGAGGCCATGGCAAGGCTCACCGAGGCGGCCACCGGTCCTTTGGCGAGCCCGAATCTCGTATTCAACGCCAGCCGGATGATGTTCTCGGTAGGGCGTGTCGATGAAGCGGTCGATGTCGCGTCGAAGGCGCTGGCTCGCGGAGTCTTCGACCGCTATCTCGAAGAGCTGTATTCGAAGTTGACGCGGGCGCGCGACGAGCGCCGGCGTCTGACAGCCTGTCTGGAGGAACCGGACGCAACGCCCACGGCGCTCTCGCCCCAGTTGCTGAATCGGCTCGACCGGGCCGCCCAGGATCTCGAACGGGGAGAGCACCTGAACGCGGAGCTGGCCGGCGCACAAATCCTGGACGGATGTGACGGCTACGGAGCCGCCTGGGGCCTCATTGGCAAACTCTGGTTTCTCCAGCGCTCGCCGCGGGCGGCGGCGGCGCTGCGCCGCGCGACCCGGCTCGCGCCCGATGACGCCGAAGCGCATCTTGGCCTGGCCTACGCACTGGCTGGAGATCCAGGGTCCGCGGACGAGGCAGCAGCGGCACTCGAGAGATTCCTCGAGCTCACACCACACGGGCCGGATGCGGATCGCGCGCGGCGCGCCCTCGCGAGCCTGGCAGCTCTGCGAGAGCGGCGCGCTGGTCCCGTCGATCCCTAGCAGCCCGTGGTAGAAGTCGAGACGGTCGCGTTGCGAGCGCCATGGGGCC
>JBHHWO010000044.1:0-29294 GCA_046756565.1 Thermoanaerobaculia bacterium
TGGTTTCGGTGGCGCTCGACTCCGGCGGCGCAATGCGTGTATACTCATGTGGCAATAACTCAACTTGTGTCGCTTCGAGAACGGGCGTCGGGTGAGTTGTCTCTCCCGTCGCCGGGAAGGAGGCAGCGATGGGGCCCCAAAGGCAGAGCCACGATGACGACGCCAAGCAGCCGTCCCGACAGGTAAAGGACCTGCCCGGCTGCATCAAGTACATCCTGCTTCTCCTGCTGCTCCTGCTACTTGGAGCCGAGATCGTCTCCGGCGAGTTCAGCAAGGTGGCCGAACGCGACACCCTCGCGATAAGCATCCTCGGCCTCAAGATCTTGCTGATTTTCGGCCTGATCTGGCTGATCCGAGTCCAGCGCCGGCTCAACTGCGAGATCACCGCGCCGTCTCTATGCGCGACAACCGAGTACGACGCCGCCGAGGATCGCTGGATCATCCGGGTCATGGGAACGGCCAGCGGCACCGCCTTCAGCCACTACGAGCTTTCGGTCGAACAGGGCGGCAACCCATTCCCGATGAACATCTTCTACCCGGGCGGCACCGCCAACGGGGCCGTGGCTGTGAACAACGGCGAACTCGGCCAGCTCCAGGTCGACGGCGTCGATCCGGGCGCCGGCTTCACCGTGATCCTGAGGGTCCATCCGGTCGCCGGATCCCCCAAGCCCTGTACCAGCGACTTCGAGATCCAGCGCAAGATGATCTACATCGAAGCCATCGGCGGCGTCGCCGCCCATGTGGTCGGAGCTCATCCCAACGACGCGACCGAGGCCCTCAAACTGGTCAAGGCGGACCCGAACCCCGCAACGCCCGACGCTTCGGTAGGTGGCAGCATCCACGTGACCGGCGGCGCCGATGTCTACGGCTGTGGCCGCGAGATGAGCGAGTACGTCCTGGAGCGCAGGGAGGTCGCCCCGGATCCCGCCCCGCCCTGGGAGCAGGATGCGGGTACCGCGGCCAACTGGGCGGACATCAACTCGCCGCTGCCCTTCGGCGACGCCACCCACCCGCGCACCTACACGTCCTGGCAGGGAATCAAGCCCAACTACGTGACCAACGGGGTTCTGACCCGGCAATGGCAAAACAAACTGGTTACGCAACAGATCTTTCCCACGTTCGAGCAGGAACTCCGCTGGGTCACTACCTACAAGGCATGGGATACCTCGGCCCTGAACAGTCGGTACACGGTGCGGGTGCGGGTCCAGCACATGCCACTCGGCGGACCCCCCGACGCCGTGCCGCCCGAGCTGTACGACTCGGCAACGGTCTGGATCGACAACCGAGTGATCGAGGCTAACATCACGGGGTTGGCTATCGCCGGTGGTGGTGGCTTGGATGCGTGCGACGAGCTGCTCTTGTCGCAGTTCATAACGGCCGCCAATACCAAGGTCAATTGCGACATCAACGGGCGCGCTTGGGACCCCCTGATCACCGACAATCCGCCCTTCCCGAGCAGCGCCCCCAACGACAACTTCGATCTCTATACTCTGAATTTTCAGAAGGACGGGGGTGGCATGAATCCCATCGCGATCACCCTCCCGCAAGACCCGAACGTGCCGGTGCCCAACGTGCGCCAGGCCGGACCGCTTCCGCCACTACCCGGCGGAACCGACATCCTCCAATCCTGGGACATCGTCGGGGCACTCGATGCCGGCCCGCCCGCGGCGCCGGATCCCTCGCCCAAGATCTATCGAGGGGAGCGCTGCGCCTATCTGATCCAGCTCTATGTGAAAGATACGACCCGCATCGGCGGCTCGGGCGACACCCACGAGGCCTGGGACTTCTGGCCGTTCTGCATCATGAACGACCTGCCCCAGAACCTGCCGTTTCCAGTCCCGGCCTGAGTTGCCGGGGCCGGGGCTCGACCCGGACCCCACAAGAGGCCAGGTACCTTGCTGCAGTCTGGCAACCACACACGTGAGGCAGAAGCTGGGTTGTTCGCCTTCGGCCTGGACGGTGTCTTAGTGGTCTGCGCAATGGGCAATTGTGCTCAGGCCCAGCCGCCTGATGACAACGGCGATCCGGAGGTGACGACCATCACCAACTCCGAGGCCAGCCTCTCGATTCGCGGCGACGCGAGCCGGTTCGACACCCGCGACGCCCGCATGCAAGAGGACTCCCGGACAGACAGCACCCGCGCGACTCAATCGGCTCGGTTTTTCGATGTTCGGTCGCAAGCCGGGTGCCCCCGACTGCGCCAGCCTCTAGATCGTGACCCCCATGGGATTTCGTAGGGCGAACGCGAACGCGATCACCAGAATGAAGAACGCCAGCCACCAGGGCATCTCCCAGCCGAAGAAGGTCAACAGCCGACTCTGATACGAGACCTTGAGGGCCTCGACCGAGGGCGCGCCGGAAATCGGATCCTCGGCCGGATAGAGGAACTGATCCAAGAGGCCGGGAGCGACTTTGAGCGGAGACAAGCGCACGAGCCGATCGGTGGCTCGAATCTCTTTCCTGATCTCGGTGCCGTCGAGCGCCACCACCGCCTCGTGATCGCCGGCTTCGCGCAGCCCGATTCTCCAGGTCAGCTCGCGCAGAGCCGGAGCCCAGACCGGACCGGCCTCCAAAGCCACTCCCTCCGGCAACGTGAGATCCACGTCAGGTTTGGCGCCCCCGGACGCCGCCTCGGAGCCCTCTTCGAACCGCAAGGTCAGCAGCGCCGACTCACCCGGCTCGAGACCCACGTAGCCGTAGTGGAACTGCAACTGCGCGAACACGAAAGCCAGCGGCATGATGACCCAGATCATCGGCGGCAAGGAGTGCCAGAGATACTTCGTGTTGGCCTTGAGAATCTGGGTCTGGGCGCGGAAAATCGCCGGCAAGTCGTCGTTGAAGAGCCGGATCTCGAACAGGCCGGCGTGGATCCGGCTCTTGACCGCCGCCAGGGCCGCCTGGTTCGAGGTCCGTTTGAAGATCCATAGCATGCCGGTCGCGCACAGAAGCGACACCAGGGTCACTCCGACCCACGGTGACGAGCCCGCGAAGGGAGCCAGCGCGGCGTCGAAGACGACGCGCAGCACTGCGTTGATCCAGGTCATGACGGATCGGCGAACCGACGGCGCCTACGAGATGTAGCCCAGCCCCTGGAGGCGCTTCTTGATCTCCTCTTCCGAGCCGGCGTCGGCCAGCTTGGCGATCTCTTTTTCGAGCGCGTGGGTGATGAACTCCTCGACCGAGGAATAGCCGGCGATGTCCGCGTAGCGCCTGATCTTCGAGACCAGATCCGCATCCAGCTTAACTTTGGTAGTTCCGAACATGTCTATCTCCTTATCCGCCCGTACTTATCTCGGCAGCCGCGCCGGTCCAGGAAATGCCGAACTCGGCCAGCACCGCTCCACCGAGCTGCTTGAGCGACCTCGCGGGTTGAGCGAGCTCCTCGCTGGTCAACAGAATCCCGGGGACCTTGGTGTGGTCCATGCAGTGATCGCCGCTCCACTCCGACATGTTGTCGGTGATGGCCTCCCCGGTCAGGTCGCCGATCGCCGACTCGAACGAGCAGCGGGTGCCCTTGTTGTAGCCCACCTGGAGATCCGGGCCAAGGCCGAGATGCTCACCCTCGTAGGTGTCTTCGAGCGTGTACATCCGGGTCACGGCCGGCTCACCGGTCACCGGATCGATCACGGCCAGAAGCTTCTCGGAGATCTCGGCGAGCAGTGCGTCGCGCTCGGACTCCGGAACGACGCCTTTCGACTCGCGGCCCTGGACGTTGACGAACAACCCGTTCAAGCCCAGCCCGTAGGCGCGCGTCTTCGTCCAGTCGACGTTCGAGTAGATGGTGGTGCCGGCGATCTTGTCCGGGTTCTTCACCACCATGTAACCGTTCTCGATCAGCCAGTCATTGAGGTGAAACGCCCTGCGCCAGCTCGAGAAGCCGTGATCCGACATGACGATGAGCTTGGCGTCGTCTGGCTTGTGCTCGAGGGTGTAGCCGACGATCCGGTCGAAGGCTTCGTAGGTCGCCTCGACCACCTTCAGGTACTCGGGATCGCGCTCGGGGTCGTAGGCCGGGTGGGTCGGATCGGTCGACCGGAACATCGTGTGACAGATGAGATCCAGGTTCCCGAAGTAGTAGAACAGGAGGCCGGCGTCGAAGGTGTCGAGCACGTACTCGTACTGCTCGAGAATCTCGTCGCCGGTGATCTTGGCCTGTGCCAGAAACTCCTCGCGGCTGAAGACGTCACCGGTGAGGGCCTTGGTGTCCTCGGGCATTCCCTGGGTGTAGAAGCGGCCGGTCCGGCGCGCGAGCTCGGCGGCGAAGCTCTCGGGCATCGAGATCGGCATCGCCGGGGCCATCGGGTCGATTTGAAGGGGCGACACGTAGAGCTCGACCTCGGGCCGCACGCTGCGAAGATAGAAACGCCCCATCGCGGGCAGCACCTGGGTCGGGATCATCTCGAACTCGACCGGCACCCAGTCGCTCCACTCGCCCACCGACAGGACGCGCTCCTCCTCCCCGACGACCAGCTTGGCCACGGGAGCCTCCGGGTCGACGTACACCGCGAAATCGGCCGACAGAGTCCGGCGTCGCTGGAGAAACGGATTCTCGGGTCCGTGGAGACGGCCCTCGGCCCGGTTATCCCAGTAATCCAGTGCGTAGATGGCACCGCCCGAGATCTGCCTCTCGTTGACGAAGATGTCCGAGGTGTAGAAGGAGAAGGTCCCCGGAGTTCCCAGAATGTCCGGCGTTCCCATGCCCGACAACTCTCTGGAGGCGGAGCCGGACGGCGGGAAGTTGGCCGGCATCCGGTAGATGTGGGACTCGACCCCGTGCTCTTCGAGGAGCTCCCAGAACGGCGTGCCGTGCCGCAACAGCTTGACCTCGCCGCCAGCCAGGGGGAACTTGTACTTGCCCAGCTTGAGCGCCTTCTCGGTGCCCTCGGTCTTCGAGGTCGACAAGTACGGCTGCATCGAATCGGGATCGCGATGCACGAAGTCGAAGATGCCGTGGCCGCCCGAATCCATACCGGTGATGAAGTTCGACCACGCCACCGGGCTCTGGGGCGGCACTGCGGTCGCCAGAGGACCAAAGGTCCCATCCGCGGCCAGCTTCGAGAAGTTGGGCATGCGCCCTTCCTGCATGAGCTTCTGGGTGTAGGCGTAATCCATCCCGTCGAAGCCGAGGACGATCACCTGGGTCTCGGGAGGCGCTTTGGCGCAGGACAGGGCCAGCGGCGCGACCAGCAGACAGGCCGCCGCGGCTAGCAATCTTCTCCGGGTGTCCTTCATTGGGCTCGAACCTCCGCGGCGCCGTCAGCGGACAACGGGTTGTCCTCCGAGAACAGGATCTGGCCGTCGACATGGGCCGGAACTTCCTGGCCAAACAGCCTCAGCACGCTCGGCGCGATGTCGATGATCTCCGGATCGGCCTTGTCGATCTTGCGGTTGCAGAAGAAGACACCGGGCACGAGACGCGGGTCGACGCCGTGATCACCGCTCCAGGCCTTGACGTTGTCCTCCCAGAGCGGCCCGGCCACGACGCCGGTGGCGCCGTCCCAGGAGATCCGGTAGCCGTGGTTGTAGCCGACGACGAAGTCCGGAGCGTTGGTGAGGTACGGGCCCTGATAGAGCGCCCGGGTGTCGAAGAGCTCGTTGATTCCGACCTCGCCCTTGTCCGGATCGAGCAGGCCGCTCATCTTCTCGATCAGCTCCTGCTTGAGTCCCGCGATCTCGCCTTGCTCGACGATCCCGTGCTCTTCCCTGCCTTTCACGTTCAGATACATCCCGCAAAGGCCGAGTGCGTAGGCCCGGGTCTTCGACCAGTCCACGTCGCGCAGCCACTCGGCGCTTCCGTCGGCTCCCTCTTTCAGGGCCAGGTATCCGTTCTGGTGAAGCCAGGTGTTCAGGTTGATGCCGCGACGAAACGACGTGAAGCCGTGATCCGAGATGACCATCAGCAGGTCGCCCTTCTCCAGCCGACCCATGACCTTGCCGACCAGCTTGTCGTTGTGGATGTAGAGCTGCTCGATCGCGTCCTTGTGCTCGGCGTCCTCTTTGCCTCGCGCCGCCGGATGCCCGTCCTCCAAGTAGCGCCAGAACATGTGCTGAATGCGGTCGGTACCGTCGAAGACGCATACCAACGAGCCCTTCTTCAGGCGATCCAGCGCGTTGAAGAACATCTGCTGGCGCTCGTCGTCGATGCCGTAGGCCTGGGCGAGAAAGGTCTCGTCGCTCACGACCTCCTCGTTGAGCGCCCAGGTGTCTTCGGCGAGGCCTAGAGTCGAGTACAGTCCCTGCTGCTTGGCCAGATAGGTCGAGTAGTAGGCCGGGTGGGACACCGGCATCGCCGGCTTCTCTGGGTCCAGCGCAATCGGAGTGACGTAGAGCGAGAAGTGCTCGCCCATCTCCGTGATCAGCATCCGGCAGATGCCCATTACCTTGACACCCGGCACCGCCTTGAAGGTGAGCTTGATCCAGTCCGACAGCTCGCCTGCCCTGAGCTCGTGCGAGTCTCCGTTGAGCTCCAGCCGGGCGGTTCCCGCCGATCGGTCGACCCGAACCTCGACCGGAATCGCCATCGCCGGCGTGTCTCTGTAGAAGGGGTTCTCCGGTCCCTGGATCACGGCCGAATAGCGGTCGCCGTCACCGTTGGTCTCGAGCGAGATCCGCATGCCGCCCTCTTTGAACTCATCATCCGACTTGCGGGTGGTGAACAGCAGGAAGGTCCCCTGGGTGCCGAGAAGATCCGGAGCCGCCATGGCCGAGAGCTCGGCTCCGTAGAACCGATCCGGTGGGAAGGTGATCGGAACGCGCAGGACCGTGCTCCAGATGCCCGCCTCGCCCAGAAGCGTCCAGAACGGCTTCGACTTGCGCAGCAGCCGCAGCTCGGGCTTCTCGAGCGGAACCTGGAGCTTGCCGAGCTTGAGGAACTTGTGGACTGTGCCGATCTCGGTCGACGACATCTGCGGCAAATAGGTCTTGGGATCGCGGCTCAGAAAATCGAAGATGTTGTGCTTGGCCGGGTGGGTGCCGGTTCCGAATGACGACCAGGCCACCGGCGAGACCGCCGGGTAGGTGGTTCCCAGGCGCTCGTAGCATCCTGCTGCAGCCAACTTTTCGAAGTTGGGCAGTTTGCCCTCTTTCATGAATCTGTCGGTGAGCCTCGGATCCTGACCGTCCAGACCGACCATGATGAAACGCTTGATCCGACGCTTCTCGCCGCCTCGCCGCAGCAGCTTGCGGTAGAGCCAGCGGAATGGCCAGATCAGCAAGGTGACCAGCGCGATGATCGCGGTGACGAAAACGACCAGGCAGGACGAGACCAGCGCAAAGCCCGCCCCGGGGCCGACATAGGCCTCGGCCGCAGCGGCTCCGACGAGCAGCAGCGTGCCGCAAATGGCAAGCGCAAGCAGCGCCGGTCTGGCGCGAAAGTCAGTCAAGTGAGGGGGTAGTCTCGGGCCCGCGGATCGGGATATCGTACGAATGCCTGTTGCAGGAACGCCGGCTCCGAATGAAGCCGGCCAGCCACCCCCAAATACTAACCCTTTTCCGTTTCCCCGCACAATGAGCTTGCGATCCAGCCTCCGGCGCCTGCTGTTCGGTCCCCCGATCGTAGTGGTTTCGGGACTCCCCAGATCCGGCACCTCCATGGCAATGAAGATGCTCGACGCCGGCGGCCTACCGTTGGTCCAGGACGGCGCTCGAACCGCCGACGAAGACAATCCCAAAGGCTACTACGAGGACGAGCGCGTCATGAGCCTCCACGATATGGAGGACAAGAGCTGGCTGAGGGCATGTCGCGGCAAGGGGATCAAGATCGTCTCCAACCTCCTGCGCGCCTTGCCGGCAAACAACAACTACCAGGTGCTCTTCGTGCGCAGGGACATCTCGGAGATCCTGGCCTCGCAAGCCAAGATGCTCGAGCGGCGAGGCGAGGACTCGGCGACCGAAGACGACCGCATGAGAGAGCTGTTCGAGTCCGACGTCTGGAGAGCGCAGTATCTGCTCAGGCGCCAGCCACAATTCGAGTGGACCGAGCTCCACTACCGCGAGGTGCTGGCGGACCCCGAGGGCCAGGCTCGGAAGATGCGAGAATTCCTGGGCGCCGACCTCGAGATCGAAAAGATGGCCGCGGTGGTCGATCCCGACCTCTATCGCAACCGCGCGGGCGAGCTTACCGAAGTATCCAGCTGACAATCGGCGTCCAGCCGACCTCACAAGGCACGCACATGACCCAGCGTACGAACCGTTCCTGGATCGGGACGACCAGAGCGACTCGGCTTGCCGCCGTCCTGGTGGTCCTGGTTTCGCAATCTCCGGACCTGGGCCTTCGGATCGCCTCCGCGCAGGAGCCGACCGGTGCTCGAATCGAGCTCTTGGCGAACGGAGAGGATCTCGATCGCGCCCTGGGTTTTGTCGACCCAAGCGACGGGTCGGGAAGACTCTTCGTGCCGCTGCAAACCGGACATATCCGGATTATCGAGAACGGCCGGGTGCTACCGGCCGACTTCCTCGACATATCCAGTCGGGTCGAGTGCTGTGAGAACGAGCGCGGCCTGGTGGGTCTCGAGTTCCATCCCAAGTACAAGAAGAACGGTTTTTTCTACGTCGTCTACGTGAACCAGAAGAACCGGACGATCGTGTCCCGCTTCTCGGTCTCGAACAACCCTGACGTCGCCGATCCCTCCTCTGAAGAAGAGATCATCCGCTGGCGACAGCCCGACCTGCCCCACAATGGCGGCGCGATCGAGTTCGGTCCGGACGGCCTTCTCTATGTTGGATCGGGCGACGGGGGCAGCCGCGACACCGCGCAGGACCGCGACAACCTCCTCGGGAGCATTCTTCGCATCGACGTGGACAAGGACTTCCCCTACGCCATTCCGGACGACAACCCCTTCGTCGGCGACCCCGACGCTCGCGGCGAGGTGTGGCTATACGGCCTGCGCAACCCGTGGCGCTTTTCCTTCGACTCGGTCACCGGCGACCTGTTCATCGGCGACGTCGGCGGGCGGCAGTGGGAAGAGGTTTCCTACCTCCCCGGCGGGAGCCCCGGCGGGGCCAACTACGGCTGGCCGATCAAGGAAGGTCCTGCGTGCCTCCGCGGAGACGACGAGTGCGACGACGAGAGCCTGGTGTCCCCGATCATCGCCTACCCGCACGACCAAGACGCGCCCTGCAACTCGGTCACTGGCGGGTACCGGTACCGCGGTCCCGGCGTACCGACCCTCCCCGGCTTCTACATCTTCGGCGACTTCTGTCGCGGAGAGATCTGGGGCGCGCGCCAGAACATGGCCGGCAACTGGGTGGTCAACCGGTTGATCGACACCGAGCAGCTGATCACCTCGTTCGGGCAGGACGCAGAGGGCAACCTCTACGTGGTCACTTTCAGGGAGGGCATCTTCCGGCTCGTCGGCCAGAACCTGTTCGCGTCGGATTTCGAATCCGGCAACGCACTCGACTGGTCCGAGCGCCGCGGCAACATTCAGGTCACCAGCCCCGGCCTCAGAAGCTCCGGCTCCGCTCTTGAGATCGAAGCCGGCAGCGAGAAGAGTTTCGTCCGATCCAAGGAGCCCTCCGCCGAGAAGACGCTCCGGCTCGGCTTTCACCTGAACGTCAACAACGTCAATCTTGCAAACGGCTCCGCCGAGATTCTGCGGCTCGCCGGCAGCGCCAAGCGTGGCCATCTGCGCCTGCTGCTGGAGCAGCACGGCGGTAAGTACCGGCTGAACCTACTGGCACGAGCCAACTCGGGCCGGTTCTTTTCACTAGGAAGCACCAAGGTGCCGAGGGCCAGAACAGTCCGCATCGAGCTCGATTGGATGTCGGCCAGCGGACCGGGCGCGAACGACGGCCAGTTGACGCTGTCCAGGAACGGCAAGGTCCGAATTGCGACCATCGACCTCGACAATGATCGGCGCAAGGTCAGCTCCGTAACTCTCGGCTTTCCCGCCGGCGCCTCTGGTGGCGCAGGCAGCTATTTCCTGGACAAGTACGTTTCCACGCCCTAGCGCCCGTGCGAGAATTCTGAGAATGCGCCAGTGCACTGTTCTCTCGATTCCGATCCGGCTGCTCCTTGGCGTGGCATTCGGCATCGCCGCGGCCGTTGTCGCAGCCGGGCCCTCGCAGGCCCCGAACCAGCCGCCCGCGGGGATCCGGCTGGAGAGAATCGTCAATGGCGCCGACGTCGGGCGCATCGTCGGCCTGGCCTTCCCCGGTGACGGCACCGATCGGCTGTTTCTCGTTCAGCTGTCGGGTGAGATCAGGGTCGTCGAGAACGGCCAGCTGCTTCCGGATCTGTTTCTCGACGTGTCGAAGAAGATCACCTGCTGCGACAACGAGCGCGGGCTCCTCGGGCTGGCGTTTCACCCGGACTACGAAAACAACGGATACTTCTACATCGTCTACAGCGACCGCCGGTCCAGGACCGTGGTCGCGAGGCTCTCGGTCTCGCAAGATCCCAACGTCGGCGATCCTTCCTCCGAGGAGCGGATCATCCGCTGGGATCAGCCCGAGCTGCCCCACAACGGCGGCGCGATCCAGTTCGGCCCGGATGGCTACCTATACCTCGGCTCGGGCGACGGCGGCACGAGAGACGCCGCCGCCGATCTGGAGAACGTCCTGGGCGCGATCCTGAGGCTGGACGTCGATAGCGCGTTCCCGTACGCGATACCGGTCGACAACCCCTTCGTCGGCAACACCGAGGCGCGCGGCGAGATCTGGGTCTATGGCTTGCGCAATCCCTGGCGCTTTACTTTCGACCGCGGGACCGGCGACATCTTCATCGGCGACGTCGGCGCGGCCCGCTTCGAAGAGGTCAGCTTGTTGCCGGCCGGCACTGGCGGCGGCGAGAACTTCGGTTGGCCGACCCTGGAGGGAAACCGGTGCATCGCCGGCGAAGACGAGCCCGTCTGCGACAACGAGGACCTGGTAGCCCCGATCATCGTCTATGCTCACAAAGAGGGAACCTGCAACTCGGTCACCGGCGGCTATCGCTACCGAGGTCCCGAGACCCCCACCCTGACGGACACCTACGTCTACGGTGATTTCTGTCGCGGGAACATCTGGGGCGCTCGCCGCAATCTAGCCGGCAAGTGGATCGTCAACGAGCTTCTCCAGAGTGGCCTCCTGGTGACCACCTTCGCTGAGGACCCCGACGGCGCGCTCTATCTGGCTCACTTCAGGGGCGACGTCTACAAAATTGTCGGGCAGCACCTGTTCTCTTCGGACTTCGAGTCGGGCGACACCCGCGACTGGACCAAGCGGCGCGGAGATATCGAGGTGGCTGATCGCGGTCTCAAACGCTCCCAACACGCGCTGAGCATTCCTATCGGCGGCCGCAAGAGCTTCGTCCGCTCCAAGGCCCCATCGGCGGAGACCACTTTTCGCCTGGGCTTCGACCTCAATCTCAACGACGTCAATCTCGCCGGCCGGGAGCCCGAGATCCTGCGACTGGCAGGGGGATCCAAACGCGGACATCTCCGCCTCACGCTGTCGCGTGTCGACGACGACTACTGGCTCAATCTTCTGGTCCGCGGCGACACCGGCGGCTTCTTCCAGGTCGGCCGTACGATCCTTCCCCGGGCGCGCACGGTGCGCATCGAGCTGGACTGGATGGCCGCAAGCGGCGAAGGCGCGGCCGACGGCGAGGTAACGCTCTCGAAAAACGGTCAGGCGCGGATCTCGGCGGCGAACCTGGACACGGCCAAAAGGAAGATCGGCTCGATCACGATCGGACCGTCGAGCTCGACGGCCGGTTCGGGGGCCGTTCTGATCGACAACTTCGTATCGAGTCCATAACAGCCCGATCTCACAGGGAAGGAACCGCGCGCGCAATACGTATTGAGTATCCTGTGACCGAAATGACGGTCGAGATACTCCTTGTGCTCGGGCTCCTCGGGGCAGCCCTGGCGTTTTTCTTCTTCGAGTGGCTGCCGGTCGACGTGGTCACGCTGGTGGTCCTCGCGCTGCTCGTCCTGACCGGGCTCTTGACGCCGGCCGAAGCGTTCTCGGGCTTCGCCAACGAGATCATCGTCATCCTCGCCTCGATCTTCGTCCTGGCTGGCGCCCTGGTGCGGACCGGCGTGCTCGAGTGGCTGGCCGAGTCGATCCATCGCGTCGCCGGGCGTTCGGATAAGGGGACGCTGACGGCACTCATGGTGCTGTCGGCCGTGCTGTCGGCCTTCGTGAGCAATACCAGCTCGACCGCGGTGCTGTTGCCGCCCACTCTCGAGATCGCCCGCCGCAGCTCGACCAGCCCTTCCCGCTTCCTGATGCCGCTCGCCTTCGCCTCGATGCTCGGCGGCACATGCACCCTGATCGGCACCTCGACCAACGTCGCTGCCAGCGGAATGGTCGAGCGCATGGGACTGGGCGGATTCTCGCTCTTCGAGTTCGCCCCCGTGGGTCTGGTGGCGGTCGCGGTTGGAATCCTCTACATGCTCTTTATCGGCAACCGGCTGGTCCCGGTTCGCGAGACCGTTGGCTTGAGCAAGAAGTACGAGATCGAGAAGTACCTGTCCGCTATCGTGGTTCACGAAGGCTCGGAGCTCGTCGGCAAGACACTCCGCCAAGCTCGTCTCGGGCCACAGGGCCTCAACGTTCTCGGTCTGGTACGCAACGAAGAGCGCATGATCGCCGGGCCATTCACCCGGCTCGAGGCCGAAGACATGATGATCGTCCAGGCGACCCGCGAGGCGATTCTGCGGGCCAAGGAGAACCCGGCGCTCCGGCTCGAGGCCGACACGCTTCCGGACGATGCCGAGTTCGCAGAGGAAGGCGTGGAGCTCGTCGAGGCGATCCTGATGCCCGGCTCGGGACTGGCCGGACGGACTCTGAAACAGCTCGATTTCCGTAGCCGGCTGGGCCTTTCGGTTCTGGCCATCTACCGCGGCGGGCACTCCATCGCGACCGATCTTCGCCACCTGCCGCTCCGGCTCGCCGACGTACTGTTGTTGCAGGGACGGCCGGAGGACCTTCAGCGACTCCAGGAGCGCCGAGATCTGTGGTTGTTGAACGAGGTCTCTCACCTGCCGTTCCGCCGCCGAAGAGCGATCACCTCGGCCGCGGCTCTGGCCGGCGCGGTGCTACTCGCCGGTCTCGGCCTGATGCCGATATCGATAGCCTTTCTACTGGCGGCCATAACCGTGGTGGTCTCCGGCTGCATCGAAGCGGGAGAGGTCTACGACCTCATCGAGTGGCGCCTACTTGTCCTGATCGGCGGAATGACGGCCTTTGGGCTCGCAATGACCAAGAGTAACGCTGCGCCGTTTCTGGCCCAGACCCTAGTCGGCTGGGTTCTGCCGCTCGGACTCACCGCCGTGCTCGCCACGCTGGCCCTGCTGACAATCCTCCTCACGCAGCCGCTGTCGAACGCCGCCGCGGTCCTGATCATGATTCCGCTCGCCGTCTCGACCGCCACCGAGCTCGGTGTCGATCCTCGCCCCCTGGCCGTGCTGGTGACGCTCTCGGCCTCGCTGTCCTTCATCACGCCGTTCGAGCCGGCCTGTCTCCTGGTCTACGCGCCCGGCGGCTACGGATTCCGGGACTTCCTCCGATCGGGAGCGCCCCTGACTCTGCTCACTCTGATTCTGCTGTTGATCCTCGTACCGATCATCTGGCCGTTGTGAGCCGGATCAGGGTAGGCGCGTCGAGCTATTTGCCGCGCTCCTCTCGCTCGATCAACTCCATCATCTTCCGGAGGCTCAAGGGGCGCATGTCGGTCCAGACCTCTTCGATGTAGTTTAGACACTCCTTCTTGGTGCCTTCGAAGCCGACGGGCTTCCAGCCATCGGGGATCTCACGATCCGCAAACCAGATCGAATACTGCTCCTCGTGATTGATGACGACCTTGTACTGCCGGTCGTCATCGTCTTGCCACCTTTTCCCTCTGCCCATTTCATGCTCCTTTCGAAGTGTGCTGCGCGCCCGAGTCTATCCGCCAGCCAGCCGGGCCAGGACGAAGTCGGTCAGGACGCCGGCGGCGACTTCATGTCCGCGGGTCGTCCAATGCCGATCGCGGCGAAAATAAAGAGACTCACCGGCCCCGATCCGCCGGGCGAGCTCGGCCGACGGCTCGACCGCGGCGATCTCGTGGCGGGCCAGCAGATTCCGAAAGATGCGCGTCGGAATCCCCGGATCGTATTCGTCCGGATCCAGCTCGAGCGTCTCGACAGCCGCCGACCAGCGCTCCGGATCGACCTGCACCTCGCTCGGGATCAGCATCGCCACCAGCTCGATCCCAGATGCGCGGGTCTGTTCGACCAATCCGGCCAATGCCCGGTCGGTCGCAGCGATAGCCGGGCCGAGCCGCTCTTCGGCTCCCTTCCGGTAGACGTCCAACTCCTCACGCAGAACGCGGAGCGTCCAGGGTTCGCCCAGCCCGAGCTTCGAGCGCAACGGCCGGAAGGCCGGCGTCTCGAGCAATCCTTTGACGGCGACGTAGAGCTGCGAGTGGCGAAACAACCACGCTTTCAGGCCCCGCGCGGACTCGCTCGGAACCAGCAGGCCGTCCACGACCAGGATCTCCTCGCGATCCGGCGAGGCGTCGATGAGATCGTTGCCGACGAAGATCGCCAGGACGACGACGTCAGGCGCCAGGCCGGCGCCGTGCAGCCGAAACCAGGTCTCCGCGTCGGGGACGCCGAAGGCGGGCGTGCCCGCGTTCATCGCTTCCGCGGCTGTGCCGGCCTCCGACAACCGGTCCGCGAGGAGGGCGACGAAGCTCTCCGATTCCTCCACACCGACGCCGAAGGTGAACGAGTCCCCGATCGCCAGAACGCGCGTGACCTCGTCTGGCCCACCGGCGAGTTCCGGACCCCGCAGCCCGGCCTGATTGATCCGGATCTCGTTGTCATACTCGGCCCGATTCGTGATCCGGCCCCGATACCCGGGACTCAGCCGGTAGCGGCCGGGCGGATCCGGCATGTAAAACCCTCCCGGCTCGATCACCAGCCGCGCCTGCGGCATCAATAGTCGAACCGCAACCTCCCCCAACCCGAGACTGACGACACCCGCGATCGCGAGTACGACGAGCTTCTGAACGGATTTCCTCAACACCTCACGCACTACTCGAGCTTTGTCGAAGTGATTGTGAACAGCCAGAAACGCTGCAGGCGCCTGGAGATGCAAGGCACGCGACCGAAGCTCCCGCAGACGTACTCAGAGTACGTCGAGGATAGCTGAGGGACGCGTAACGCCGCAGGTCCAGGTGCATCCAGCGTTTCTAGAGACCGTCGCGGATCGAGTCCCGATACAAATCCGCCAGCTGCAGACAGGTTTCTCCAGAGTAATCGTCCGCGAGCGGCTCGAGCGGCAGTTCCTCGTCCCACCACACCGCCAGTTCCTTGTCGTGGCCGACCAGTGACTTGTCGATCCATGTCGGACGGCCTCCTCCGGGAAAGATTCCGAGACGCCGCTCGATCTTGGCGCCGATGATCCAGCGTCCGAAGAGATGGATCAGCTTGAGGACGGGCCGGAAGCGATTGTTGAAGTAGCCGACAATCGGCATCTTGCCGACTCCGACCATCTTGCGGGCGTCGTTTTCACCCTGCACTGTGAAGATCCAGCGGTGATGGCAGTAGCCGAGATAGAAGCGCGACTCGACGTTGGACAGCTCGCTGTGTTTGGTCGGTACCGAGACGAAGCCGGCCTTCGAGATCCGGGCGAGCTGCTTCGCCACGAAGAACGGGTCACGCACGTCTTCGAGCACGTGAGTGCAGATCGAGAAGTCGAACAGCCCTTCCGCGTGGATTGCTCGCCAGACCTCCTCTGTGCAGATGTTACCCACGAAGGTCTTCTTGTCTTCCGAGTCGGTCGGAAACAGATCCACGTAGGCGTCCGTGTGCTCGTCGGCCCAGGGGTTGTAGCGTCCTCCGACGTCGATGACCCGAAACTGCCCGTCTGCGCGTCGCCGGGCCAGGTAGTCGAGAACCCGCCCGCGGAGTTCATCCACGGCTCCGGTATCGGCAGCGGTGATCGGCATTGGGAGGCGCGCTAGATCTAATCGCGGTAGGCGGCGTGGACTTCGTTCCAGGTGAAGTCACCCAGCCAGCGATTCATCACCGACGTGGGCAGGAAAGAGCTGCCCGCATGGGCCAACTGAGCGTCGAATGGCCGATTACACGCCAGCCAGCAGTCGTTGCACTCGCGGTACTTGCGGTGGATCTCGCGTACTTCCCGCGAGTTCCAGATCTCGTCCATCGACTTCTCGTGCAGGTTGCCGAGCACCAGGCTCTTCTGCTGGCAGAGATGCACGTCGCCGCTCCCCATGATGTAGCACTTGGTGTTGATGTTCCAGCAGGGGATCCGCACCTGCTTGTCCATCCATGGATTGTGCAGGCGCATGAACTCAGACAGGTACGGGGCGTGCTCGCTAGGGATCTTGCCGCCTGGCTTGGTCGTATCGAAGAACTCCGGGTTCTGATACGCGCCGATGAAAAACTCGATGCCCTTTTCTTCGCAAAGCTGCTTTACCGCTTCCAGGTCCTCGACGCTGTTCCACGGGCAGATCGTGTAACCGAGATAGATCGGCACCTCGTCCTTGAGCTCGTCGATGATCCGAACGACGTTGTCGGCGCAGTCGACGCCGCGGACCTTCCTGTAGGTCTCGCCGAGGCCATCCAGAGACATGTACAGGTTCGGTACCTTGTAATCACGCACCGCCTCGATCGCCTGATCGGGATACATGCCGTTGGTGAGCATCATGTAGTCGTAGCCGCCCTCAGAAAACAGCGCCAGGATCTCTCGGTAGCGTGGGTGGTCCAGGAACTCGCCGCCGGTGAGCTCGAAGTACGTGTCCTTGGAGATGACGTCGGATTCGAGGATCTGGCGCCGGATCACCTCGGGATCTAGATCGTGGTTGTCCTTCTTGTTCCAGATGAAGCAATGCCGACACCGGGACATGCACCGGTCGGTCACCAGAATCGCTACCGTGCGCAATCTGCGGCGCTTGACGTCGTAAGCGCCGCGCACGCCGTCCTTCAGCGTTTTGGCTTGTTTCAGCAGGCCCATCCGCGGCAGAGAATAGCAAAGCCGGGACCTGCGGTCCGGCGCCGGCGCATCGAGGGCAGACGGCCGGGGACGCGAAGGAATCGTGTCCCCGACGGTCAGTCGAGGAAGATCGTCACCAGATCGCCGCGGCTCATCTCGGCGCTGCCTTCGAGATCGTTCTCACCCTTGGTCGAGGCACTCCCATCCTGATCCAGTCGGACGACGAGGAGACCCTCCGCGGGTAGCTCAGCGCTGGCGCCCGCCATCATCATGTTATCGGGGCCGACAGATACGAGCATCGGAAATGCCGGCTGGTCGATCCGGCGGACCGCCACCGGCGAACCTCCTCCGACCGGCCGCAACGACACGAAGACCACGCCGGTCTGGGGAAAACCGGCGATCGTGTCGGCTTCGATGCGCGCGGTGTAGGCGTTTCTGGGAATGCCGGCGGCGGCGCTCGCGGCCCCGGCAATCGCTCCGCCCTCCGCCGGTGGGTGCCCGGGCGGCAGCTCACCCGAGCCTTCGGATTCGAGCATCGCGAGCAGGTTCTGGATCTGAGGCTGAGGACCGCCGACCTCGAGAGCCTGGTTCCAGATCGCCGCGGCCTGGTCCCGCTCGCCGCGGCGAGCGAAGATCAGGCCCTTCACGGTCATCGCGCGGACATGCTGGGGGAAGAGCTCGAGCACCCGATCGAGTCGGAACAAGGCCTCTTCGTCCTGGCCCATGGTCATTCGAACCACGCCCTGGACGTAGAGCGAGTCGATATCGTCCGGTGCGACGCCCAGCACCGCGTCGGCCTCCTCGAACGCTTCGATGTAAAGGTCATTGCCGAGATAGAGCAAGGCCAGACGCTTGCGGGCTTCGATGTCGCCGGGCTCGGCGGCGATCCGCGCCTGAAGCTCTCCGACCTCTTCGGCGATCTGCACCGGCAGCACCGCCTCGGGGTGCGGATTCTCGACAGTCGGCCGGGGTTGCATCGCTCCGGCCTGGGGCTCTTTCGGCCTAGCATCGCGGCCGGCCCAGAAGACCAGCAGCGCGATCAAGGCGACGGTGCCGCCTCCGAATACGAATCCGGTGATCAGGGTGTGCGCGCGACTGTGGGCGACCGGAGCCGGCCGCGAAGACTCGCCGGCATCGTGAGCGTCAGATGGCGCCGCCCGCCTCTCTCGTCCGCCGCCCACCTCGTCGAGCCGCTTGAGAACCCGAGCTGCCTGGAGCTCGAGATCGGTTCGGGTCTCCGTCGGCAATCCCGCTTCTTTCAGCCGCGCATACAGATCGTCGCGGCGCTGCTCGAGGTCGGCGACTTCGAGAGCCGTCGCTGTGCCGGCAGAGCCCGTCCGGCGCTTGCCGGTGCCGGCACCCCGGTATCTCCGTGTAACCCACCAGCCAACGGCCGCGCCGACCGCCAGGATCACGGCTCCCGGAACCCAAAGATCGGCCGTCATTCGCCAGCCTCTTCTCGCACACGCGAGACGTACTCGGCGAGGTCGTCCGGAACCTCCTGGGCCGACTCCTCGGCTCGTCCCAAGTCGAGGTGCGAACGTTTCTTGATCCGCAGTCCGATCACCGCCGCTCCGAGTAGCAGCGCGGCAACCGGAAGGATCCAGACCACCAGATTGAATCCTTCGGGCTTGGGCGAGAGCCTGATGAATTCGCCGTAGGAGCGCTCGAAATATGCCAGCACCTGGTCGCCCGAAAAGCCGGCCGCCAGAAGCTGACGGGCCTCTTCCTTCATCGCGATCGCAGACGCGGTCGGCGAATCCGCGACCGAGAGGCCCTGGCAGACCGGGCAGCGCATCAGCGACGTGACTTCTTCGGTTACCCGAACCAGCTCGGCGCCCGAGAGCTCGCGGCCGGCGGGTGGTCCGGTCAGTTCTCGCGCGAGCGCAAGAGTGGGATTCTCTCTCAGGAGATTGCCATCGAGCGCCTGCGGCACTTCCTGGGCGGCAAGCGGGACTGCCACCGCGAACAGAAACAGAAGAACGGCGAACGGCTTCGGGGACACCATTCCTTGGTGTCCACTTCCGATTGGTTTGTCGCGCGGCATCTCCATCACAGCAGGGGTCCCAGGAGCGCATCGAGTTGTCTGGGGCTGGTCGGGCCGGTGATCTTCTCCACGATCACACCTTGCTTGTCGATGATGAAGGTCTCCGGCGCGCCGTAGACGCCGTAGGACAGGGCCACCCTGACCCCGGGATCGATAAGGGTGGTCCCCCAGCCGCCACGGGCGGCGATGAAGCGCCGAATCAGGTCGGGCTTGTCCTGATAGATGACGCCCAGGAAGCGCGCCCGACCCCGATAGCGACGCGCTCCGTCGACCAACACCGGATGCTCCACGATACAGGGCTGACACCAGGTGGCCCAGAAGTTGATCAGGACCGGCTGGCCGCGAAGCTGCGACAAACGCACGATCTCGCCGTCGAGGCTCGTCAGCTCGAAGTCGGGCGCCTCGGTACCGATCAGCGGCGACGGAATCACGCTCGGATTGAAGCCCAGCGAAACGGCGAGAAAGAGGAGCAACGGCAAGGCGACCGCCGCGCCCACTAGAATCACATTTCGATTCAAGGTCACGCCGGGCTGCCCTCGCGCCGCCGGCTCGAGTCCCCCGAGGCCAGGCTCATGGCCATCCCGGCGACGATCACCAGAACACCGATCCAGATCCACACCACCGCCGGCGTGACGATCGCGCGCAATCCGATCGTGCCACCGGGATCGATGCTCTGAAGCGTCAGGTAGAGGTCGTGCGTAAATGTAGTACGCACGTCGGGGGTACCGATGGGCTCGCGCACCGTCTGGTACTGGTTGAGCGCCGGCTTCATGGTCCCGACGACCCCGCCGGCCCTTTCGACCTGGACAGTCGCGAGCCGCGCCGTCAGATGAGGCTGCGGCTCGACACTCGTGCCCTGCAAGGTCAACGTGTAGTCCCCAACCGTGAAGGTCTCGCCGGGTCGAACCGTAGCTTCGCGCGATTCCTGGTAGGTCGCCGAGATTGCGATCGCGAGAAATGTCATCAGCAGCCCGAAGTGTGCGAGATAGCCGCCCACAATCCGCGCCACCCGCTTGTCGGTCCGCCGCTTGGCGCGCACGACCGGCTCCGACCCGCGCCGAGCGGTCACCCAGAGGGCGTAGCCGGTGAGGATCGCGGTCAGGAGCAACGGCCAGTCCCGCGCCCCGAAAAGCAGAGCCACTACGAGCGCCACGAGTGCCGCCGGCAGCGGCCTGAGCAGTGCCCGGCCGATGCCGCCCTTGCGGGTCTTGCCCCAGGGCAACGCCGGTCCCATGCCGATCAGAAGCAGCAGTGCCAGGAACACGGGCACCGCCATCCGGTTGAAGTAGGGCTCGCCCACGGAAAGCTTCACGCCCCGCACGGCCTCGGCCACGATCGGAAACACCGTGCCCACCAGAACGGTAAACGTCAGGCTGACCAGCAGCAGGTTGTTGATCAGCACCGCTCCTTCGCGGGTCCAGACGGATTCCTCCTTGGGCTCGGCCGCGAGGGTATCGATGCGCATCGCGAGCAGTACGATCACGCCGAGCGAGCAAAAAGCCAGGAAGCCCAGGAAAAAGGGACCGATGGGACTCTGGGTGAATGAATGGACGGAGTTCACCACGCCCGAGCGGGTCAGGAAGGTGCCCAGAATAGTAAGCAGAAACGAGACCATGACCAGAACGATGGTCCACGCCTTGAGCGATCCTCGGCGCTGCAGAACCAGAGCCGAGTGCACGGCAGCGACCGCCGTCAGCCAGGGCAGAAACGATGCGTTCTCGACCGGATCCCAGGCCCAATACCCTCCCCAGCCCAGGACTTCGTAGGACCACCAGCCACCGAGCATGATCCCCAGCGTGAGAAAGGCGGTCGGAACCAGCAGCCAGTTACGCAGCGGCAGCAACCAGGTCGGCCCGAGCTGCCCGCGCAGCAGCGCGGCCACCGCCATCGCAAACGGCACCGACATGCCGACGTAGCCTAGGTAGAGCATCGGCGGATGCACGATCATCAGGATGTGGTTCTGCAGCAACGGGTTGGGACCCGGGCCGTCCATGGGAATCGGCAGCGGAGTCGCCTTGAACGGGTTCGCCACTCCGGAGACGAGGAAGCTGAAAAAGGCGCCGATCACGAACATCGTCGCCAGCGTGTAGGCGAGATAATCCTCGTGACCCCGCTTCTGGAGCACCGCGACCGCGACCGTGAAGAGTCCCATCACGAACGCCCAGAAAAGAATCGAGCCCTCGAGCGAAGACCAGAGCGACACGATCGTGATGTGAAGCGGAGTCGCCTTGGAACCGACCTGCGCGACGTAGGAAACCGAGAAGTCGTGGGTGACAAGCGCGTATTCCATCGCCAGTGTGGCCAGGGCCATGGAGCCGAAGTAGACCCAAGCCATACGGCGTGCCAGCACCAGGCCACGAGCCGAGCGGCGAGCGCCCGAGAGATACCCGGCCGGTATGCCGATCGCGCACGCCAGCAGGGACACCAGGACCAGAATCTGGCCCAGAGTCGAGATCAAGTGTCGTCGTCCTCGAACTGCATGCTCTTGGCGAGCTCTTCCATTGTGCGCTCGTCGAGCTCATGCGGCGGCTGGTACTGGTTGTCGTGCTTGACCATGAGCCGATCGGTCTCGAAGACGCCGTCGGTTCCCAGGTGCCCTTCGACCAGCACTCCGATGCCCTCGCGGAACATAGCGGGCGGGACCGCCCGGGCGCGGACCGGCACCTGCGCGGCACCATCGGTGACCGCGAAGTCGAGCTGCAGTCCGTCGTCGCCACGGACGACGCTTCCCGGCACGACCAGGCCGCCCAGCCGCACGGTTGCGCCGTAGGCCTCGTCACCGGCGGCGGTCAGCTCCGAAGGGCTCCAGTAATACACCAGGTTCTCGCCGATACCGCCGACCGCGAGAAAGATCAGGATCGCGGCGATCGCGGCAATCGCGACCGCGAACAGCGCCTTGCGGCGGGTAGGTTTATTCGCCATCAGAATTCTCCTTGTCGATCTTCCGCTCCCATGTAGCCAGGCGCGCGATCGCGGCGGCCAGAGCCAGAGTCGTGATCGTATAGGCCGCGATCACGAACGGCCACCCACCGACAATGACGCCTTCCGTTGCCTCAGACAACAGCTTCTCCTTTCAGGTCTCCGGCCACGGGACGCCGCGCCGGCGGCGTCTCGGCGCCGCGGCGCTTGCTCTCGATCCGCGCCCGCCAGGCGATCAGCCAGATCGCGATGAACAGGACCGCGAACGAATTCGTCCTTAGTGGCACGATCATCGCCGAGTTCACGGTTTCAGGACTCGACTGCACCTGGTGCAGGCTGCGAAACCACCGGACGCAGAAATAGACCAGCGGCACGTCCACGTAGGCCACGATCGTAGCCACCGACGACCAGGTCGCGCGCCTCAAGGGCTCGTCGACGAACGCTCTCAGGGCCAGGATCCCGGCAAAAAGAAGGAACATGATCAGCGAAGTCGTCAGCCGCACGTCCCAGGTCCACCAGACGCCCCACGTGACCCGGCCCCAGAGCATGCCCTGAACCAGCAACAGGCCTCCGAGTAGAACGGCTACCTCCAGAGCCCCTACCAGACGGTTGTCCCACTTGTCCTTGCCGGTCCAGAGAAAGGCGATCGCGAAGACCAGTGCGAAGGTCGCGCACAGGAGCCCGACCCAGGCACTCGGCAGGTGCACATACATGATGCGCTGCACCTCCCCCATGTAGCGCTCCGGCGGAGCCCGGAAAAGCCCCAGGTAGCTGCCCACCAGGAAGAGTGCAACGCCCAACAATCCGATTCCGTTGATCAGTTTTTTCATACTCGACTCACTCTTCAAGTGTACGGGAAAACAGTACTCCGCAGAGTATCCAATAGACCAGATCGAACGCCGTCAGGAGCAAAATCCAGCCTTTGAGCTGGCCCATGGCGTCGCCGCGCAGGACCAGGTCGAAACTGCGCACTCCGGTCATCAGGATCGGCAAAGTCAGCGGAAACAGCAGCAGCGGCAGGATGACGTCCCGGCCCGTGACCCTTGAGGTCATCGAGGCGTACAAGGTCCCCGGCGCCGCGATGCCGGCGGAAGACAGCAGCCAGAGGATGGCGACTCCGAGGAGATTGGCTCCGTCGAACTCCAGGGCGAAGAAGATCGCGGTCAGAAACAGCAGCACCGGCCCAAGGAGGATCAAAAGCACCGTATTCGCGATCGCCTTGCCGTAATAGACCGCCACTGGGTCCACGGGCAGCAGGAGCAGCCCCTCGAGCGCGCGGTCCTCCACCTCGAGCCGAAAGCTCTCTTCCAGCGCCAGGATCGAGCTGAGCAACAGAGCCACGATCAGAAAGCCAGCGGCCGCAGACACTCCCACCTGACCGTCCGCCACTACGGCGAACGAGAACAGCACCAGAGCGACCATACCGAAGAGTGCCACCGCCAGGGTTCGCGTGCGCCCGCGCCACCCGAGAAGGAGGTCTTTTCTCGCCACAGCTAGCGCCTGCCCCAGGACGCTCAACCTGCAGCCGCTCCATCGTTAACCCCCGAGACGCTCGATACCGGGCCCTGCCAGATAATCTGCCCGTGGTCCATCCGAACAGCGCGGTTGCAGAGCGGCGCCGCTCGCTCGGGATCGTGGGAGGCGATGATCAACGTGGCGCCACCCTCGCGAAGGCTGGCGAGGCTTTCCAGAAGCCAGCTCCGGCCGGCCTCGTCCAGAGCAGAGAACGGCTCGTCGAGAAGAACCACCCTCGGACGCTCGAGGTGGAGTCTGCAGATACTCAGTCGCTTGCGCATGCCGGCCGAGAAGCCGCCGACCCGGCTGTCCCGGTCGGAGGCGAGTCCAGCCTGCTCCAGAAGCGCCTCGAGATCCGCCGAGGACTTCGAGCCACCGCAGAGACGATTCCAGAACTCCAGCGTCTCGAACGGGGTCAGAGCCTCGTAGAGATATCCCTGGTGACCGACCAGGCTCAGGTGCTCGCGGGCCTCGCTGCCGGGATCCTGGGGAACCGAGCCGAAGATCTCCACCTTGCCCAGGGTCGGCAGGAGCAGTCCGGCCAGGAGCCGCAAGAGTGTCGTCTTGCCGGATCCGTTCGCGCCCACGACCAGAAGGCCGTCGCCCGCGGGAACCTCGAGGTCCACGTGCGCGAGGGCCCACTTCTTCCCGAAGCGCTTGCCAAGGTCGGTGGTGAGAACGCTGATGGCCATGGTCGATACGAAGATCAGAATGCCTGTGGCTCGGGCTGCAGCCGGCTGCGAACGGTTTCGTGCGTCTCGGGCATGGCGACGCTAACCCGGCAACGCGTCGGTGTCACCCTCCCTAGAGGTAGCGCAAGAGCCTATTCGAGGCGTCAGGTCGGACCTATCCGCTCTCAAATCGGCCGTTAAGGTCGATCGCAACAGTCGAGATTTGTCTCCAGGTGTCCAGAGCCACCGCAAGGTATGCGGGGCTTCGATCGTCGGAGTAGAACGAGCATCAAAAAAAGGGGGCCCGTAGGCCCCCCCAACGACGGCGATCGACGACCTAGTGTCCCGTGCGGCAAGTTCCTTTACATTCGAGCGGTGCTGCATCCCGCTGGGCGGCGTTGCTCCTCTGTCGAATATGCCCGATATTCTCAGTCGTCGCGCCTTGCCCAGCGCACGCTTCACCGCTCTCGGTGTGGCAACGAACTTACCGCACGGGACACTAGTACCTCAGTCGGTAGGTCAAGGTCGCGTTCCTCCCGGGCTGTGGCCGGAAGAAGGTCGCGTTCGAAAACTCGGCGTAGAGCTCGTCGGTGAGATTGTCCAGAATCAGGCCGAGCTCGTGGGACAACGTCTCTCCGGTCTTCAGAGTCCACCCTCCGCTCAAAGTGTGTACCGAGAAGGACGGCAGAATCTCGCCCACAGGTGGAACCGGCTCGCCCGGATCCAGATTGGCGCGCTCATCGCCGTTGTGCCGGAACCGGTATTCGAGCCAGTAGTCTCGTCCCGCAGGCATCCAGCGGGTGTAGAAGTTGAGCTTGTCGGTGACCGTGTCCCCGGTCGGCGGATTCGTGCTGTCGAGCCGCTCCCCGTCCAGGTGGGTGAAGTTGCCGCCCAGGCGCCAGTCGTCGCCCGCCCGACTGTCCACGCGCAGCTCGATACCCTCGAAGCGAAGCCGATCGATGTTCCTCTGCTGCACCACGAACCGGACGCCGGTCGCCCGAATCACATCCTGGGTCGCGGCCGGAAGCGTAGCGATCTCCGCCGGGCTCAGGAAGTACTGGATGACGCCATCCTCGATGTCGTTGCGGAAGGCGAACAGCTCGACCAGGGCATTGTCGTTCCGGTACTTGATGCCAAAGTCGATGTTGTCGCTCTTCTCCGAAGACAGGTTCGGATTCAGGATCTGAAAGCCGGCTCCCTCGGGCGTCAAGCCGTTGAACAGGCGCTCGACGATATTGGGTGCGCGAAACGCCGAGCCGTATCCGGCCGAGACGCGCCAGTTGTCGTTTACTCGGTAAATGAAATTGAGCGCGCCGACGAAGGCGTCATCGTCGAAGTCGAGCCCGGTGATGTCCCAATCGGGCGTAGGCCTCGCGCGAGTCTCCACCTTCTGATACCGGGCACCGGCGGTGAGCGTCGCACGCTCGGCCAGCTCGAGCTCACCCTGGGCAAACACGCCCAGGCTCTCGTTCTCGGCGTTGGGCGCGTTGGCGACCGTGTCCGTCGTTACGATCGGCGCCTCGAACGGTGGGAAGGGGAACCGGAGCGTGGTGGTGGTCACCGAGCTGTCGCTGTTGACCGAGTCGTCCGTCCACCATTCGAGCCCGTAGATCAGGAGATGCCGGTCGGCCACGGCCTTGATGGTCTCGGCCCGCAAGCCGTAGCTGTCCAGGTCGGTGAGATTCTCGGTGTCGGCCTCGACGGTCGAGTTCGGGAACCCGGGACCGATCGGGCCGATATTGATGTCGATGTCGTTATTCAGTCCGCGCTCATTGCTCTGGAAGTAGGTTTGAACCTCCACGGAGTCGGCCAGCACGTTCTCGAAACCCGAGCCCTCGTAGCCGAGCGTGAAGCGGTCGAAATCCTGGAACGGATACATGATCCGGATCCGGAAGTCCTCGGCGTTTGCAAGCAGGTCGGGCTCGACGAAACCGAAGCCGGCGTCTTTGGCGCGATACCGATTCCAGCGCAGGAAGAGCTCCTGGCTGTCGGTAAGGGAGCGGGAGAAGACCGCGAAGATGCTGTTGTCCTCGAGCCCTGTATCGATCACGTCGACGCTCCGGGCGAGGTCGATCTCGCCGTAGGTTCCGCTCGGTGCCTCGTAATCGCTGGCATCGCGAATAGAGCCGCCGAGGCGGAAGGAATTGCGATCGGACTGCCGCACGAGCGAGGCCTCGAAACGAGCCGCGTCACCCGCGGTTCCGTACCTGGCCACCGCTGAGCCGGCCAGACCACCCCCGGCCGAGAGCATCGGGCGGCGGGTCAGAAGATTCAGGACACCTCCGATCGCGTCGCTGCCGTAGAGAACCGAGGCCGGTCCACGAACCACCTCGACCGTCTCGACGCTCTCGAGATCGACGAGCGCCGGGATTTCACCGAAGTCGGTCTGGCGCCGCGCATTGTTCATCCGGAGCCCGTTTTCGAGGAACAGAACCCGCAGTCCGCGCTGGCCTCGGATGATCGGCCTGGACTGATTGGGCCCGACGCCGTTGATGTCGACTCCGGGCTCGAAGCGTAGAAGCTCGGATGCATTCGCAGGCGCCTCGCGCTCGATGCGGGCTCGGTCGAGAACCGTCACCGGAGTCGCGATCTCGAACGATTCGGACTCGGTTCCGGTGGCGGTGACCGTGGTTTCGCCGAAGAAGTAGTCGGTCGGCGCGTCGGTCGCTTCCGATTCGCCTTCCGCCTCGGCGGCGGCCTCCGAGGGCGCCATCTCATCGGCATCGGTCGCTTGGGCGGCAGTCAGAGCCGCTGGGATGCCGGCCACCAGAAGAAGGCCGGCCAGGATGGCGCTCACGTGGCGCCGGTAGTAGGACAGAAGATGCTGTGTCATTTGGGAAACCACCTTTCAGCTGACCGCCCGGGCGGCCGGTTCGAGAACGACTTTCTTGGAGACGTTGAGCCGGTACCCGGCGTAGATCAAAAGCAGGCCCGTCAACTCGGTGACGTAGAGCACCTCGACATATCCGGCGCGCGTCATGGCGCCGCCGATGCCGGGCAGAATCGCGCCGATCGCGATCAGAATGTTGCCCACGTAGCGGTGACGGAGATTCGGGTTGGTCCTGAAGCGGACGGCGGAGACGATCGCGCCCCCCACCAGGAACAGAACGGAATACAGGTTGAAGAAGGGACTGATGGCTCGGATCCAGGTCCACTCGATGACCCGCCCCGAAAGCCGATGGGTTTCGGCCAGGCTCACGTCGAGCGGCGTCAGAAACACGAACACCGAAGCGATCGCGATCAGGCTGCAGACGATCCAGGCCGAAGCGTGTGCGAAACGCCGCTTCATGAGCAGGTAGATCGATCCCTGGGCCAACGGATAGCCGCCCAGAAAGGCCCCGGCCACGTACCAGGTGCGAAACACGAGCGGTTGCCAGCCGAAGAACGAGGTCAGCGCCTCGGTGAGCGTGCCGATCCCGTAGGTGGCCATGCCGATGCCCCACCAGAGCAGGTGAAGGCCACCGCCCTTGCGGCGATATCTCGCGAACAGCTCGTAACAGAACCAGATCGCGCACACCGTGGTGATCGCCGGCAGCCGCAGCACCAGAGCGTGGAGTGTCGAATCGATCTCGCTTCCAGCCATCGTCCTCTCGAGCTCCTTTCAATCGGAGCGGGATTCGTGGTTTGCCCGCGCTCGGGCGCGGACTCGAAACCTCGTGAACCTTGAGGAAGATCAGGCGGGCGGTGCGCGTGGGGCGATCGAGCTGGGCAGACCCGCGGGAAACGCCAGGCTTCGCGCAGCGTGGGCCGGACCGTACTTGAGGAGAACCGGGCGTCGCCGCCAAGCTTCGAGACCGACCAGCAGCACCAGGGCGCCAGCCACGAGGCCGAAGCCGACCGGCACGGCAGCGGTTACCGGAGCTGCGTCGAGAACGCCGACGAAGCCGGGACCACCCGGCAACGCCACGATCCCGTGCATCAGGGCGACGACGATCCAGAAGGCCGCGCCTGCGCGCCCCCTGAACACGCTCACGCCACGGCGGCGGAGAGCGACGACGATCGCGAGGAGCGCGACCGCCAGGAACCACTGCGCCACGACGAGCGGAGTCAGCAGCGTGCCATCTACGACTCTGCGCCACAGAACTCCGACGTGCATCACCGCGAGCGCGGTGCCGCCGGCCAGGGCGATGAGCCGCCAGAAGCGTGCGACGAGCTCCCTCATTAGTGCCTACAGTATGAGCCGTACTAACATTTGACAAGCACGACGGGCTAGGTGAATCCGTCGTCTGGGGCTAGGTCGATCGACTACCCCGGGGGGTAGGCCCGCGTCACCCCCCGGAGACAACAAGAACCAAGGGAAACCGAGGGAGATACTCATGGAGTGGCTGTTCGAACCGGAAGCCTGGATCGCGCTGGTGACCTTGACCGCGCTCGAGATCGTCCTGGGGGTCGATAACATCATTTTCATATCGATCCTGACCGGAAAACTGCCGCCCGAGCAGCGCGGAAGAGGTCGGATCATCGGCCTCGCGGCGGCGATGGGAATGCGGATTCTGCTCCTGTTCTCGCTGGCCTGGGTCATACAGCTGACCGCACCCCTGTTTGCGGTCCTTGGCCGTGCGGTCTCCGGCCGCGATCTTATCCTCTTCGCCGGCGGCTTGTTCCTTCTTGCGAAAGCCACCCACGAGATCCATCAGAAGCTCGAGGGTGTCGAGGGTGAGAAATCAGATGTCGCCGCTGTTTCGTTCGGCTCGGTGATCTTCCAGATCATGGTCCTGGACGTCATCTTTTCACTCGACTCGGTGATCACGGCGGTGGGCATGGCCAAGCGGATTCCGGTCATGGTGACGGCGGTCGTCATCGCAGTCGGCGTGATGATGGTCTTCGCGAAGGCGATCGCCGACTTCGTCGAGGACCACCCGACGGTCAAGATGCTGGCCCTCAGCTTCCTGCTTCTGGTGGGCACCGCCCTGGTGGCCGACGGCCTCCACTTCCACATCCCCAAGGGCTACATCTACTTCGCCATGGGCTTCTCGGTTTTCGTCGAGATGCTCAACCTGAGGCTCAAGAAAGTCGGGGGCAAGCCGGTCAACCTGAGGGAGCCGTACGTAGAAGAACCGGGGACATGATTCCTTCGTTTCCCCTCCCGACGGGTTTTCGAAGCCGTTTCCGATAGCCGACCGCGGCCGAATGGAGGTCGGCCAAAACCCCTCGGTGCCCCTAGCAGCCCGTGGTAGAAGACCAGACGGTCGCGTTGCGAGCGCCATGGGGCC
>JBHHWO010000045.1:0-28938 GCA_046756565.1 Thermoanaerobaculia bacterium
AGCGCACGCTTCGCCGCTCTCGGTGTGGCAACGAACTTACCGCACGGGATACTAGGTCCGCCGGAAGACGACTCTCAGATCGGTCGCCCGGTGGCGACCAGGAACTCCCGCAGCCGGTCCTCGCTCGGGAAGAAGCTCGCCATGGCCACCAGTGCCGCGACCAGGCCGAGAATCATCACCACGTCACCAGTTATCAGATAGGCGACGCCCGAGAAGAGAGCGACGGCTTCACCCACGGCCGCTCCAACGATTGTCCTGGTTGCGTAGGCACCAACCAGCTGGTGGCCGGACAGGATCGCGGACGACCGCTGGAGGTGGCTGTTGCGACTTCGCTGAAAGCTCACAAAGCCGGTGAGGCACAAGAGGACCAGGAGCGGACCGAAGGGTGTTTTCCGTGAGGGCGCGATCCGCCGGGAGTGACGAACTCCACTGCGGCAAGTGAAACGTGGGTGATACCTACAGGGGTGGGAATTGACCGCGCGATGAATCCACTGGCTCAAAGACGAAGTTTCGAGCCGCCTCCCGGCGGCGGGAGTGGGCGAAAGTCGGCCAAGAAGATCGGTCGCTTCGAAGTCATCGAAGAGATCGGCAAGGGCTCGATGGGAGTCGTCTACCTGGCTCGCGACCCGATGATCGGGCGCTGGGTGGCGGTCAAGAAGCTCACCGGCATCAAGGGCAAGCTCCTGGATTCGGAAGTCGTGCGGCGGTTGCTGATCAACGAAGCCCGCAACGTAGGTGCTCTCGAGCACCCTGGGATTGTGATGGTCTTCGATTTGATCGAGGGCAAAGACGGCAAGGTGGATGCCCTGGCGATGGAGTACGTGGCGGGCAAGAGCCTGCGTGAACGGCTGAACGATCCGGAGCCATTCTCGCTCAGCTATGTGAGCGAGGTCGTGTCGGCGGTCGCCGAAGTACTCGACTACGCTCACGAGAACGGCTGCATTCACCGCGACATCAAGCCCGCCAACGTGCTGCTCGCGGACGACGGCGTCATCAAGGTCGCCGACTTCGGAATCGCCGCCCTGCGCGGGGAAGATCTGGCGACCGAGCTGCGCAATCTGGGGACACCCAACTACCTGGCCCCGGAGCGCGTTCTGGGCCAGCCCGGCGACCAGCACACCGACATCTATTCACTGGGCGTCATCCTCTACGAGCTGCTCACCCGGCATCTGCCCTTCGAGGCCACCTCGATCAGCGAACTGGTGCGGAACATCATCCAGGAGGAGCCGACGCCTCCGGAGCGCTTCGTTCCGGAGATGATGCCCGGCCTGCGCCGCATCCTGACGCGGGCCCTGGCCAAGGACTCGGAAGATCGTTATCCGACCGCGGGCGCTTTGGCGTCCGATCTGCGCGAGATCGTGGCCGCGCAGGCGGCCCTGAACGACACCGTACCGGCGCCGATGAAGCCGAAGCCCTCCAAGCCGAAGCGTCCCGCGGCGGAGACGTCCCCGCCGGTGCCGGTCGAGCCGGCTCCGGCTGAGAATGAGCCCGAAGAGATCCTGGCTCCCCTCGAGCCGGAAGTCGTCGAATGGGAGTCGCTCGAGGCGGAAAACGAAAGCGCCGACGCGGGGCCCGCACGGCCGGGCATCGAGGCCGTACGCGAGCGCATCCAGAAATACGCTACCGCGCTGACCGCGGCCGTCGGGCCGTGGATCGCTCGAGCCCGATCGAAGCTCGGTCAACTGGCCGCTGCGGTAGCTGAAGCGGCCCGGTCGCGCCCCGCGCTTGCGTTCGTCTTCGCCTTCGTGCTGGCCCTGCCGGTGCTGCTGCTGGTCCCGGGCGGTGGGACAGAACTCCCCGAGCGCCCGGTAGCTGATGTCGGGGTCAGGGCCCGGCCCGAGGCTCGATATCTGGGTTTGCTGTTGGAGAGCCGGCGTCTGGCCGAGGCCGGTTCCCGTGACTCTGCGCGCCAGATTCTGGCACAGGCCGAAGGGATTCTCCCGGAGAACCGGGAGGAGGTGCAGAGGGAGGCTCTGCTCGAGGTGGCGATGACGCGCGAGGCCGGGCGCCTGGAGTCGATCGACCGGCTGGTCGAGGACACACATCTCCAGATTGCGCGCGCCGACTTCGCCGGCGCGGCGCGATCGATAGAGGCGCTCTCGCAGCTCGATGCGCCCGGCGAAGCTCTCGAGTTGCTGGAGTCCTCCCTGGCACATTCCAAAGCCAGAGTCCGGCGCGCTCGCCGTCAGGCAGTGACCGAGGAGCCGGTCGAAGTAGCCGAGGCGGCTCCCGTCGTGGAGCCGGTCGTCCAGCCGGTAGTGGTTCGACAGCCGCCGCCGAGGACGGGACCGGGAATCCTGCGATTCGAGGTCTCGAGCGCGCGGCCTCGAGGCGTGCTGACCGTGTACTCGAACGGAGAGCAGATTCTGAACCGGCCGTATCGATTCGTGGAAAAGAAGAACTTCTTTGTCCGCAAGGGAGTCAGCGGCTCGTTTCGCGAGAGTCTAGAGCTCAGCGCGGGCGTGCGTGAGTTGAAGATCTATCTCAGCCAGCCGAAGCGGGAAACACAGCTCAGAAGCGTGACCGTGAAGGTCCCGGCCGGCGACATCCGGGTTCTACGCCTCCGCGTTCAGGCGAACGGCAAGCTGGTCATCGGCTCCAGCTGAGCGGCGCCGGGGCTGCCGTGCCGAGGCCATCCGAACGGGTGTGTCAGCTCGGTTTCCTCGTCACTCGCATCGAAGAGAGGCGTTGACGGACCTGGGCCGCGCCGGAGAAAGCGACTCTTCGCGCCGACTGCTAGCATCGGCCGCCTGGCGGTGCGACCCGCTGCGGCGAGAGATGTCCGACATCACCATCAGGCTGGAGGCCGAAGGCGACGAGCGCGGGGTACGTGACGTGCTGACCGCGGTGTTCGAGACTCCTCTCGAGGCCGACCTGGCCGAGGCGCTGCGACGCTCCCCGGCGCCCACGGTCTCGCTGGTTGCGGCGGACGCAGGTCGGATCGTCGGCCACATCCTGTTCAGCCAAGTCACGGTGGAGTCGAATCCGGAGGACCGTGTGGTGTGGGGGCTCGGTCCGATGGGGGTTCTGCCGGCGCGGCAGCGGCGAGGAATCGGGTCGCTCCTGGTTCGTCGAGGGCTCGACGTCTGTCACTTGCAGGGAATAGAAGCGGTGGTGGTTCTGGGCCACGCCGAGTACTACCCGCGCTTCGGTTTCGTCCCCGCCGGGCCCCGAGGACTCCACTTCAAGGACGCGGAGTTCGATCCCTATTTCATGGTGCGAGAGCTGCGATCGGGGGCCCTGGCCTGCCTTTCCGGATTCGTCGAGTACTCTCCGGAGTTCGACCAAGCTTGACCTCGCGATCGGGCTCGATCCTGATGCGATCCAGGACCGGACAGACTCCGCCCACGATTCTCGATCCATCGACCGGTCGCGAGGAGCTCGGTCCTTCTATCCGGCCTCGTGGCGGGGCGATATGATCGCGCCGCCTCGGCACTTTGCGGGGCGAGAGACCTCGGGGCAATCGACATGGCCTACATCGACTACGTAGAGGTGGCGGAGGGCGAGGCCGTTCGCGACACCGACAACATCCTCAGGATCCACGGCGTCCACCCCCGAACGATGGGCCTGCACTACGGTCTCTATCGTGAGCTCATGTACGGCGGCGGGCCTCTAACGCGCGTCCAGCGCGAGATGATCGCGGTGGTTGTCTCGTCCAAGAACGACTGTCACTACTGAGTGCACCACCACGGGGCGGGTCTCCGTAGGTTGCTCCTGGCCCGGCGGGTCGAATCCGGCGAGATCGAGGCTCTGGTTCGAGGCCTCGCGGAGGATCACGGCCTGCTGGCACTTTCCGCAGAAGACCGGGTGATGCTCGACTACGCGACCAAGCTCACCGTGACCCCCAGCCGGATCGAAGAAGCCGACGTCCAAGGCCTTCGGGATCGGGGCTTCGAGGACCGGGCGATTCACGACATCTGCTCGATCGCGTCGTATTTCGCCTTCGTCAACCGGATCGCCGACGGTCTGGGTGTGGAGTTGGAGGCGACGGAAGACCGCTAGGCGGTGCCAAGGAGACCCTATGGCAAAACGCACGCAGAAGTACTCCACCGACGAGATCACGGTGACCTTCGATCCGAATACCTGCATTCACTCGGCCGTCTGCCTGAGGAGCCTGCCCGGAGTCTTCGATGTTGCGAGGAAACGCTGGATTCGCCTCGAGAACGCGTCCGCGAAGCAGGTGGCAGCGACGGTCGCAGCCTGTCCGTCCGGGGCTCTCGAGAGCGCCGGTCGAGAGTCGCGGGAGCCTTGAGGGGCCACGGTCTCTATACTAGTGGCCTGTGACACCCAAATCGCTACTACCTGGCCGGCCCTCGTCGCCGATCTCTGCGTTGCGCCTCCTCGACATAGGCACCGCTATGCCTGCGTCAGCGCGCCTTGACCTCGACGACGAATGGCTCGACCATCTAGTATCGCTTCGAGTGTTACAGGCCACTAGGCGCCTCACGCGGCATCGCGCCGCTGTTGCCGCCATCAATCAGCAATCAAGGAGAATTCCATGTCCAGAGCGCAGGCACGCCACATTCTCGTGTCCGACCAGCAGGCTGCCGAGGACCTGAAGACCCAGATCGAAGATGGGGCGGATTTCGCCGCTGTGGCCAAGGAGCACTCCCAGTGCCCGTCGAGCGCGCAGGGTGGCGCGCTGGGTGAGTTCGGACCGGGGCAGATGGTCCCGGAGTTCGACCAGGTCGTGTTCAGCGCCGAGGTGGGCAAGGTCCATGGACCGGTGCAGACCCAGTTCGGCTATCACCTGATCGAGATCACCAGCCGCACCGACTAGCCCTCCATGCTCGGTTTGCTCCATCCGAGCTTCGAGGGGGTCTGGCGGCCGGGCACGCTCAGCGCCGACTTCGCGCGCAAGCTCGCGGCGCGCGTGCGCACGGGCCTACTTCCGGCGGCCAAGGCGAAGCGCAATCGGTACGAGATCCTCACCGAGACCGACTCCTCGTTGCACTTCCGATCGACGACGCTGCTCACCGGCGCCAACATCGGTTGGAACGACGTCGAGCTTCGGGCCGATCCAGGCCAGGGACGGGTGACCTACCGGGTTGAGTTCTGGGCGTGGACGCGGTTCTGCGTGTTGTTGGGGCTGGCGCTTGGGGCGGTCTTCGCGGCCCTGGTCGTGTTGCCCGTGCTGACCGGCACTTACCTGTTTTCTGAGAGCTACTACCCGTCCCAGGCGGAGGTCCTGTACTTCGCACTGCCGATGATGATCTTCTGGTGTCTGGTCTGGCCATGGATACTGGTCGCGATGCACAAGCGACCGGCTCGCAGGGGGTTCGAAGGACTTCTGCGGGAAGTGAACGAGTCGCCCGAAGCTCGATGACCGAAAGCGGGCCGGAGCGGCACCGTCTGGGCCGCGGCCGGCAGCCCGTTCGCGGTGTTCTCGATCACGCCGGCCGAGCTGGAGCGCGCGAGCGGAGCGACGCGGGCAACCCTCAAGGAGTAGGCGAATGGCGGGGCTGACCCGGCGGCAGTCGGTCCAGCTCTGGTTGGGGCTCATCGTTTGGCTTCTAGCCTTCGGGATGTCGATCGTGCTGGCGGCGATCTCCGATCCGGTGGGCGATGGTTTCACCCGAGGCATCAACAGGATCGGCACCTTCTTTCGCTGGCAGTTCCTGGCCTTCGCGGCGGCGATCTACGTCTGGCTCTTCGGACGGGGCCTGGCCGACCCGCCGCGGCACCTGCAGCTCACGACGCGGGTGCCCATCTACGTTCAGTGCCTCCTCGGGCTGGTGGGCGTGGCCGTTGTCGCTGCGGCCGTGATTTTCAAATAGAGTGGAGCCTGAGAGATGAAGCTCGAAAGACTCGATCACGTGGCGATCCAGGTCGCGGATCCGGCGGTCTCGGTGGCCTGGTACTTGGAAGTTCTGGGCTTCGAGCGCCGGTACGCCGACGTCTGGAGAGACTTCCCCGCGTTCGTCTGTATTGGCGACAGTGCGCTCGCCATCTTTCCGCGGACGGTGGATTCCGAGGCCGGGGTTCGCTTGACCGGCGCCTCAGAAGTCCGTCACATCGCGTTTCGGGCCGATCGCGAGAACTTCGAGCGGGCTCGCGAGGAGCTGTCGGCGCGCGGAATCCCGGTCGCGTTCGAGGATCACCAGATCTCACACTCGATCTACTTCGACGATCCGGATGGATTCCACCTCGAGATCACGACCTACGAAATCCCGGGGCGACCGGCGTCAGACGGCTGATTCGAGGCTCGCCAGCACCCGTTCCAGGCGCTCCCTGGCCTCGGTCGCGACCGACTCGAGCTCGGGATTGTCCGCCACCTCCATCATGGCTCCCGGATCGACGATCGACACGACGCTGCCGGCTGTCTCTTCGTAGACGATCACGTTGCAGGGCAGCAGCAGGCCGAGGTCCAGCTCGGCCTGAAGGGCCCGGTAGGCGAGGTGGGGGTTGCAGGCGCCGAGGATCACGTATGGCCGGAAGTCCGCATCGAGCTTTTTCCTCATCGTGGCCTTGACGTCGATCTCGGTAAGCACGCCGAATCCCTCCGCCTGTAGGGCTTCGATCGTTCGCTGCACCGTATCCTCGTAGGGCGTTCTTAGAACAGTCTTCATGCCGTATCGGGTCGCTGTCTTCATCGTGTACTCCTCGGCTTTGTCCGGGCCCGCAAGGGCCCGCTCAGGATATCCGTTCGCCGACCGAATTCCGCCGCCCCGCGGGGTGGGCGCGGCCCCGATGCTTGCCGGACAGGAGGCAGGGTAGACTCTCGGATCGTGCTCGGAAGGGAACCTGCGTCGAGGCCTCGAGCCTCGAAGAACACCGCCGCGGACGAGTAGCCCGGAAAGGCCCGGAACCATGTTCGATATCGGCGTCCCGCGAAACGGCAAGGAAATACGGGAGGAGTGGTCGCGACTCCACGGCGAGATCGCCGCCGCGGTTGACGAACTCGACCTCGAGGAGTTCCTGGCTCCGCAGGGAGAGCACTGGTCTCCGGCTCTCCACATTCGGCACCTGGTGACCGCCAACCGAGCGCTGTCGCGGGGCATGAGCGCGCCGCGGTTTCTGCTCGCGATCCGCTTCGGGGTCAACCGCAAAGGTTCGCGGTCGTTCGAAGAGGTACGGGATCTCTACCGGGGCGCGCTGGCTGCGGGCGGTATGGCCACGGGCCCCTACGATCCGTCGCGGCGCTCGCTGGACATGGAGCCCGAGGATCTTCGTGCGCTCGTCATGAAACGGTGGCATGCGGCCGGATCGGAGCTCGGGCGCGCGATCGATTCGTGGCCCGAGACGGCGCTCGACCGCTATCAGGCAAAGCACCCGCTCCTGGGGACGATGTCGGTACGCGAGCTTTTGTACTTCACCCTCTACCACAACGCGCATCACGGCCAGCGGATCGTGGAGCGCCGGCCGAGCTGACTCCGGCGGCGCCGGGTCCCCGCTCTCCGATAATTTCTTGTCAGATTTCCGCTCCGAGCGGAAATTAGTAGGTAGAGAAGGGTTCGCGACCCTCGAGGGTTGGTGCATATGCGCGACGAAACGATCGCAGGAACCGCTTCACCGGACGCTACGAGCGCTGCGGCGGGTGAAGCGCTCGACAACGCGACGGCGGGACGCGAGGCCGCAGTGGTGCGGGTCCTTTGTGTCAACGGCGAGCTCAGCCGCGCGATCATCGGCTACGGCGACACCAGTGACGAGGCCTACCAGAGCGCGGTGACCGAAGCCCGCGCGTTCTGCCGGCACCACGGCGGTACCCAGAAGATCACCAAGCTGTAGAACAGCCGATCGCCGGTGAAGTCTCAGCGCGGCCGTATGCGGCCGTCCATGTCGGGGATCACGAAGTCGGGATCAAAACGGCACGGGCCGCCGAAGACCGGCGCGAGGGCCTCGCAGTTGGTCTGGATGACTTCGACCGTCGGTTGCGGATTCCCGCCGATCCAACCTCGCAGGGCCTCCCAGGCGCCGACGAGCTCCGCGTTGCTGAACTGGCAGTGCGACGACGTGTCCTCGACCACTACCGCGACGGTGAGGTTCTCGGGCGGCACGACCGACGCGTACTCGCTCTGGTTCTCGACGATGACGAGGCCGTCCTTGTCGGTGTGAATCGAGACGATCTTGACGTCGCCCACCTTGCCGTTGGGCGTGTAGAACTTGTCGAGCCGTTTCGCCTTGCTCTTCTTGGCTTTGAACCGCTCGATATCGGCATTGATCCCGGCGTCACCGTAATCGACGCCATCGTTGCTGGCCCCCTGCTTGCCCTTCATCTTCTTCCGGTCGTAGACCAGGTCGGCCATGGCGAAGGTGACGTAGAGCATGTTGACCTCGACGAACTCGGCTGGAATGCCGGTCACCTCCAGGAACTTGTCGAGCCGCTTCTTCTGCTTCTTCTTCGGTTTCTTGCGGTTGAGGCCGAAGCACTTATTGACCGCCTTGACGACGTCCCCGTCGGTGAGCGTCGAGTTCTTCTCGAGTCCCTTGGGTCCGCCCGGGATGCGCGCCTTTTTGACGTCGCAGACCGCGTCGTAGACCAGTCGCAGGTCGAGTCCGCCGTCCCAGTTGCGACTTCCGGCCATCGCGCCGCACAGCGTCAGGGCGCCGGTGACGTCGCCCAGATTGGCCTTTTCCAGTGCCGACGCGGTCACGATGCCACCCAGGGACGCGCCGGTCACAATCACCTGATTGGGCACTCCGAACTCGTCCTCGAATGCCGTCACCATCTGTTCGAGATCGACGTTGGTCTTGAACAGCGCCCAGCCGCTCTGCGAGTAGCTCGAGGCGGCCACCGCAATGTTAAACGGCGCCGCGAGTTGCACGATGCGCGAGATGTCCTCCGCATCGGCCGAGACCGGACCGGGTGGGTCGAGCGAGAAGCCATGGTTCCAGATCGCCAGATCGCCGTTCCAGGCGTCGGGCACTACGAACACATAGTGGGCGCCGCTTGCCGTCTGCCCGTTGGAGACGGTCTGCGACACCGCCGGCATGACCGCGCCGAGAGCCAGAGCGGCGGCGGTTAAGAGAATGCGCGAGCGACGACCTGTGTTCATAGCGGCCTCCCGGAGAAACCAAGATTCGTGCTTGGAGTCGAGCGATTGTAACCGGAGAGAGCCGGGGATCGGAAATCGCCGCGCGCTGGGCTCATGCCGGCTCTTCGAGCGCCCGGTCGGCCAGGAAGAACGCCAGAGTCCGCGCGACCATGAATCCCACCATCGACAGCCACAGGAGATGATTGCTGCGGGCGTAGAGAGCCCACACCGACATCGGCAGGAACACCACGAGGGTGGAGAAGAGCATGGCGTTGCGAAGCGCCGGCCCTCTGGTGAGGCCCAGAAAGAGGCCGTCGTAGATGTAGGCCAGGGCGCCGAAGAGCAGCGCCGGCGTCAGCCAGGGAGAGTAGCGGGCGGCAACGGCGAGCGTCGGCGCGTGGCTGGTGAGGACGCCGAGAAGAGGCTCGGGGAAGAGCAGCATCGGCACGATCACCGGCAGCGACAGGGCGACGCCGCCCTTGAGCGCCATCTTGCGGAGCCTGCCGAGACCGGGTCGGTCGGCCCCGCCCTGGAGCTTGCCGGCCAGGGTCTCGGTTGCAAAGGCGGCGCCGTCGATCATGTACGCGGCCAGAGCCTGGATACGAGCCAGGACCGTGTTCGCCGCGAGGATGACGGTCCCCAGAATGGCGCTGAAGTTGAGGAAGATCGCAAAGGCCGAGACCAGCGCGACGGTGCGGATCAGGATGTCGCGGTTGAGCGCCAGGAGATCACGCAGTTTACGGAGGTCGAGGAGGCCTCTGAGGTCGACGCGGAACCGAGGGATCTCCGGCAGCAGGAGCACGACCGCCACCGCCAGCATTGCGTACTGGCTGAGCGCGGTGGCCAGCCCGGCGCCGTAGGCGGCGAGCCCCATGCGCATGATGAACACATAGTCGAGCGCGATGTTGGCCAGGTTGCCGACCAGAGTCATCACCAGGACGTGGTCGCTCCGCTCCCGGCCGAGATACCAGCCCAGAAAGACGAAGTTGGCAAGGGTCGCCGGTGCGCCCAGGATTCGAGCCCGGAAGTAGAGTCGTCCTTCCATCTCGACCTCGGGCGCGCCCGACAGAAGCGAGAAGCCGGCGCCCTCGAGCAGCCGCTGGAGAAGCAGGACCAGAGCCGCAAAGGCCAGAGCGGTGACCAGGCCGCGGAGCAGGACGCTCTCGAGCTCCCGCCGATCACCGGCGCCGTGTGCTTGCGCCGTGAGGCCGGTCGTGCTCATCCTCAGGAAGCCGAAGCTCCAGTACACGTACTCGAACAGAATCGCCGCGAGACCGACGCCGGCCAGGAACCGGATGTCCTCGAGATGCCCGAGCATCGCGGTGTCGACCAGCGAGGCCAGGGGTACGGTCAGATTCGACAGAATGTTGATTCCGGCAAGGCGCCAGAAGCGGTGGCGGAGGTCGGTGAGTCGAGCCGCTGTCATTGCATCGGGCCTTACGGTCGCCGCTACGGCTTGGCGACCCGCGCGGCTAGAATGGCGTGCGCGAGGGCGCGCGAACCATATCCGATATTTCGCTATTCGGTAGCTCTGGAGATTGGGCCCGAAGGCCCGGGAAGGAAGGGTCGAATGAGGAAGTCGACGATTGGAGGGATCGCCTGGCGGCTCTCGGCGGTGGCTGTGCTTCTTGTCGCCATCGGCTGCGCGGTCAACCCGGCGACCGGTGAGCGACAGCTCATGCTGATCTCCGAAGAGCAGGAGATCGCGATGGGCAAGGAGGCCCACGGCCAGATTCTTGCCTCGATGGGCGTCTACCAGGATGACCAGACCCAGGCCTACGTGGCCGCCATAGGGCAGCAGCTGGCCGCGCTCTCCGAGCGTCCCAACTTGCCGTGGACGTTTACGGTGATCGACGATCCGATCGTCAACGCGTTCGCGCTGCCGGGGGGTTACATCTATGTCACCCGTGGAATCATGACTCATCTTTCGAGCGAGGCCGAGCTGGTCTCGGTGCTCGGGCACGAGATCGGCCATGTGACGGGCCGGCATGGCGCCAATCGGATGAGCAAGGCACAGCTCGCGTCGATCGGCCTCGGCGTGGGCATGATCGCCTCGCCCAAGTTCGCGCGGTTCGGCGACCTCGCTCAGCAGGGCGTGGGTCTGCTGTTTCTCAAATACTCGCGCGACGACGAGCGCCAGGCCGACGACCTGGGAGTCCGCTACACCGTCAATGGCGGCTGGGACGTACGCGAGATGCCGGCGGTGTTCGGGGTGTTGAAGAACGTGAGCCAGCTGTCGGGCGCCGGACGGCTGCCGAACTGGCTCTCGACCCATCCCGACCCGGACAACCGAGCGCGGCGCATCAACGAGCAGATCGGGCAGCTCGGACGGGACTTCACCAACGCCAAGCGCAACCGCCCGACCTACTTCGACCGTCTCGACGGCATGGTGTTCGGTGCCGATCCTCGGCAAGGGTATTTCGAAGAGAGGACGTTCTTCCACCCGGAGTTGGCGTTCAAGCTGGTCTTTCCGGAGGGCTGGTCCACCCAGAATCAGACCCAGGCGGTGGTCGGGCAGAGCCAGGAGCAGGACGCGATCGTGGCGCTGACGCTGGAGTCGGAGGCCGACCTGCAGGCCGCAGCAAAGGCATTCCTCTCACAGGAGGGGCTCGAGGCTGGCCGAACCCAGAGCGGTCGGATCCACGGCTTCCCGGCCGTCAAGGCCGAGTTCAAGGTGCCGCGAGAGGAGAACTCGATCTACGGGCAGGTCGGCTTCGTGCGCTACAAGGACAACACCTACCGGCTTCTCGGCTACACCCTGGAGAGCAAGTGGTCGACCTACGGGAAACCGATCGCCAACTTCATCGGCAGCTTCGACAAGGTGACCGACAGGCGGGTGCTGAGCGTCCAGCCGGCGCGGGTCAAGGTCGTACAACTGCGCCGCGATACGCCGTTCGCCGAGTTCGCCCGGCGCTATCCATCACCGAGCGTCAAACCCGAGCTTCTGGCCCTCATCAACCACACCACCCCCGAGGGGGTCGTGCCGGCGGGAGACGCCAAGCAGGTGGTCGGGGGTAGGTAGAAATCTCTCGTTGGGACGCCTCCACTAGTAGGGCTACAAGCGCAACGAGGCACGTCTATGCTGCAAGTCCGATAAGGCGACTTCTGGGACGTTCCCCTCACCTGGCTACTCGCTGCCCTTCCTAGCCACCACCTTCTTGACTGTCCGGATCACCAGACGTAAGCTTCAACATAAGCAAGTTCAACATCGTACTTCCCATACGCCGAGCACTTTCGGAGGGCAGCGCCTCACTATGTTAGGCGAGGATCAGCCGGGCCAAGACGCCAAGACGATCATCGGCGTCCTTGCCAGTCACGACAGCGTCGAGAAGAACTCAGCCCTAGCAGGCATTCTGAACTTCGGAGCCTCCGACCCGGAAGTGAGCGAACGGCTTCGAAGGTTTCGTTTCCTCTTTACTGGCGGCACCTTCGGACGACTTTTTTTGGATCGTCCTGTCTCAGGGTCGGAAGCCGATGAACGAAGTCTAGCCCTGACACCCGAGACCCGCGACTTCCTTCGCCGAGAATGTGGCGTCATTCGCTTACCTGGCAGTTCAGCCGGCGGCGTCACCATTCTCGCCCATCTCCTCACGACCAGACGAGTGAGTCTTCTCTGGCCCTTTCTCACACCTCTTACGTCCCATCTTCTAGTGCCCGAGAATCTGGCCTTGCTCCGGCTCGCGGACCAATGGAGGGCCAAGAAACTTATGAACACAGGCTCCGTCGCGGAATGGCTCCGTGTTGAAGCCCCTCGAGACGCACAGCTGAATCCTCAATCACTCCCGCTGCACCTGGAACTGCCGGGGAGTGGCCTTTCGGAAAAGACCGAACTAGACAAGTCTCTGAACTGGGTCCTTTCTCCTCCTCCCAAGTCGATGGTCGAGGAAGACGACCTTGGACTGAACTCAACGGCCTCCGCGTTCGAGAAGAAGAAGACGATCGTCGCACTGATCTCGCATGACGAAATGAAGACGCGGATGCTCGATTTCGTCGTCGACTACGAGCGGGACCTCAGTGAGTTTGGTGCGATCTTGACAACCGGAACCACCGGCAAGCTCGTCCAAGACGCCGCTCCACTCCTCTCGCGACTCATCTACAGGTACCACTCCGGGCCGAAGGGCGGAGACATTGAGATTGCCACCGAAATCCTTTATGGAGGATGCCAGGTGGTCATATTCTTCGTCGATCCTCTCCGACCACATCCTCATACCGATGACATCCGCGTAATCTTCGGCGCCTGCATGATCCAGGACCACGTAAGAATGCTCTCTAATGAGGTCCAGGCTCGAGACTGGATGGATCGCGTCGTGAGAGGAACCTGAGCCATGAAGAAGGTAGTCTGGGTCTTTGGCAATGCCGTACAGGATGTAACGGTCAGCGTCAATCTCGATACCTTCACGCATGGAGAATCTGACGCCTTCGACGACTTGCGTCTTGAGGAAACCCCGATTGCCCGAAAGGGTTTGATCCTCACTACACAGATGGGGACCACCGAATTCGGCGTCGAGCTCAAACTCGACGAAGGCGCCCTCGATCAAGCTCAGATCAAGAAAACGGTCCTTCCCGACGGGGAGTACGCCTTTCATCCCGGGCAAAAGTACCCGTTGCTCGGGAAGATCGAAGAGCTAGCTGACAAACCTCGCTGGCGGCGAAAGGGCTTCGCGGTTCCCTGCGAAGACATTCTTTGGGGTGGAGGAGGCATCAACGTGTGCCGGTTCTTGAGAGCGCTAGCGCCTTCCAACCAGGATCTGCCCCTGAGGTACACGGACTATGCGATGAGCCGTCGGCTTCATATCATGCTCCAGCAATTCGAAAACGAGATCAGAAATGCGTTCCCCCGGAGGTCTGGAGCGGCACTGCGCTGGGGTCGGGCAAGGCACCGTGTCGCCCGCTTAATGAAAACCGATCCCCGTAGGGCAGAGCTTCTGACTCACAATCTCGCAGGTATCTTCGCGAGATTCTCCCCAGGTCATTCTCTCGAGGTCTTCTTGGCTTCTCTCGGGGTCGAGTCGGCTCTGTTCCGCCCAGCCGACCCCTCGTTTCGCCGCAATTGGGTAATCAGTGGCTTCACGAGCCCAGGGAAGACCGTCACCGACAAGATCATCTTCAGAGGAAAGACTCCTTCAGAAACAAAGCTGAAGGTCCGGGCGGCTCAACTGGAGGCATTCGTCGACGATCAGCATGGGGAGGTCGGTGCAATCGTCTTGAACTCCCTGAAAGACAAGCTGCTCTTCAAGGCCGCCTACCGTCTTCTCACCAAAAAGCTGGAAACTGATCCCAAGTTCCTCGGCGTCCTGGCGATGACGGAGTCGATGCAGCAGTTTCTTCCATGGATGATTGGCGAAGCCGAGAGGAACCACAAGCCCAAGAGGAACCCGAATGATCCACCCCACCCACACTTTCCGGGTTTCATCCTGGTCTTCAACGACAGCGAAGCGGTTTCGTTCGCTCGAGCCTTGGGAGGACGAGTTCCGCCCTTGCTGCGCGGAGAAGGGGATCTTCCGAACGTCAAGCACTTTGCGAAGTTCATCGAGGTCGTGCGGAGCCGTTTCTGGCCCCAGACGCCACGGATTTACGTGACTGTAGGGTCACGAGGCAGCCTGGGTTTCGAACCGTTCACGAACAGCATCATCCACGTTTCCTACTACAGCCGGCGTGACGACACCTTGTTTGATACCAACGCGTGTGGCGACGCATACTGCGCGGCAGTGACCTTGCTCGAGTGGACGGCCCGAAATGTCGACCAGTCGCCGACTCCCGTGCAAGAAGGAATGGCGGAGGAGATGCAATACTTCATGGCAGTAGCGACTGCCTCCGCCTACTGCAAGGCACGTAACCGCAGGGGGCGACTCGATTCGGAGACCGTAGGCGAACTTCTGCGCGAGAGCTATCTTGGTGTCGGCGTTGCCGGCATCTTGGGCGTAGGTAACTGGGAGGACTGGGTCGAGGAAGACGGCCGAGCGCGCCGGCCTCCAGTGGGCACGTTCCGTGGCGTCAGTACGCCACTGAAGGCGTTCTTCGAAGGGCGGTTGAGTGAGGAGGAAGACTAGGTGGTTCGAGGCTAGCCATCGCCGTAGGAGAATCGAGACTGTACAGACCATGAACCGATTTGACCGCTTGGTGAACGAGCTACGGCCAACGCGACAACACCAGGTGAACATGCGTCCGAAACACAACCCTCGCAAAGCTTCAGCCAGTTTAAGCCGGGCAGCACGTTTGCCCTGCTCCGAACCGAACTCTGACGGACACATGTATCCTGGACTTTGCCGCTCGAGCGGCGAGCCGGATGCGTGCGTGTTCCCGACCTAGTGCAGCCGCTTTCTTCGGTTCTTGATGTAGTCCGCCAGGATGAACTCGCCCAGGTCGTAGGGTGAGGCGAAGTAGGCTCGGCCTCGGTTGACCTGGGTGAGCTTTTCGACGAAGTCGGTCAGCATGGGTTCGGTCGCCAGCATGAAGGTGGTGATGACGATCTTCTGGCGGCGGCAGAGATCGGCTTCCTCCAGGGTCCGATTGACGATCTTCATGTCCAGTCCGAACGGGTTCTTGTAGACCGTGCCGTCTTCGGTGATCGCCGAGGGCTTGCCGTCGGTGATCAGGAAGATCTGCTTGTTGGGCTGCTTGTGGCGGGCCAGCATCGACCGCGCGAGCTGCAGTCCGTCGCGCGTGTTCGTATGGTAGGGACCGGCTTCGATGTAGGCGAGGTCCGAGAGCGCGACGCGCTCGGCTCGATCGCCGAAGAGTAGAACTCCCAGGGAGTCCTTCGGATACTTGGTCGTGATCAGCTCGGTGAGCGCCAGTGCGACCTTCTTGGCCGGCGTGATCCGGTCTTCGCCGTAGAGGATCATCGAATGGCTGATGTCGATTGCGACCACGGTGGCGCAGGAGGTCAGGTGCTCGGCCTCGTGCACCTCGAGATCGTCCTCGGACAGCTCGAGAGCGCCCAGGGTTCGCTTGAGCGCGTTGCGCACCGATGAGGTGGCGTCGAGTCGGTGCACGTCGTCACCGAACTGGTACGAGCGGGTCTCCGGGAGCTGCTCGCTGCCCTCGCCGACGGCGCGGATCGGGTGATAGCCGGTCGAGCTGCGCGAGAGGCTGGTGAAGATCTCTTCGAAGGCTTCTTTGCGAATCCGTCGCTCTCCGGCGCCGGTCAACACCGCGGTGCCCTCGCTGTCGCGCGCGATTAGTCTTTTTTTCTCGAGCTCGTCGAAGAACGCTTCGAGATCGACACCCGGGTCGATGTGACCCTGCTGCTGGAGATAGCGCATCCAGTTCATCGCCTCCTCGACGTCTCCGCCCGATGCCAGGAGAAGCTGGTTGAAGAGGCGCTCCAGGCTGAGCCCGGCGAGAATCGAGTCGAGCAGGTCAGGGTCGAGATGGAAGAACCGGTGACGCATGCTGGCCCGGTTGGCTCTCTATCGCGTGGACGCCGCCGTCACTGGGGTCTCGAACGGGGCCGGAGGAGCTGGAATTTGACCATCTCCTTGTAGGTCAGCCCGCTGTCGAGGTCTTCCCGTCCGAGCTTGAGGTACTGGTGGAGGCCTTCGAGGACCAGCTCCGCCGAGAACGCGTTTTCGGCGGGCCCGGCGCCGTTGGTGTACTGACCGACCAGAGCGAAGAGGCCCGGGACCTTCTCGAGCTCGCTCCGGTACTCGGCCGCGGACTGCTCGTCCGAGACCATGACCTGATTGCCTTCGGCGAACCAGGCGACGATCGGCGAGTAGGCGCTGTCGTCGTCTTCGCCGCCGCTTCCGACCGCCCGGCCGACCCGCGGGAAGCTCTGGTCGAAGAGCTTCTTGATGGCGTCGCCGATGATCTGCCGTGCCACGACCTCGACGCCCTTCTGCTCGCCCTCGTAGACCATCTCGACCTTGCCGGTGATCGCGGGCAGCAGCATGAAGAGGTCGCACAGCCGCGGAGCCGCGGAGTCCGTGCCGTGGGTAAAGGCTCGACGCTCCAGGTTCGAGATCAGCAGCTCGATCGCCGAGATCGGCATGCGCGCCGACACCCCCGAGCTTTGGTCGACCAGGTCGCTGTCCCGGGCCGCGAACGCGATCTCTTCGATCAGGTGCGCCAGCTCGGTGGGCAGCGCGGGCACATCCGTGCCGCGCTGCGTCCAGGCCTCCTGCGAGGTGATCTCGGCCGCGGTGTCGACGTCGGCCGGGTAGTGCGTCAGGATCTGAGAGGAAATCCGGTCTTTCAGCGGCGTGATGATCGAGCCCCGGTTGGTGTAGTCCTCGGGGTTGGCCGAGAACACCATGAGGATCTCGAGCGGAATCCGGATCGGAAAGCCACGCAGCTGGAGATCGCGCTCTTCGAGGATGTTGAGCAGCCCGACCTGGATCCGGGGCGCCAGATCCGGCAGCTCGTTGATCGCGAAAATTCCCCGGTTGGTCCTCGGCACGATGCCGAAGTGCATCACCTCCGGATCCGCGAAGGTGAGCTTCCGGGTGGCCGCCTTGATCGGGTCGATGTCGCCCAGGAGATCCGCGATCGAGACGTCCGGGGTCGCCAGCTTCTCGTTATAGCGCTCGGCCCGCGGCCACCACTCGATCGGCGTCAGGTTGCCGTGCTCCTCGACCAGCTTCTTCCCGAAAGCCGAGATGGGCCCCAGGGGGTCCTCGTTGAGCTCGCTGCCGGCGAGCACCGGGACGTGCTCGTCGAGAAGGTCCGTGAGGCCTCTCAGCAGGCGGGTCTTGGCCTGCCCGCGCAGGCCGAGGAGAATAAAGTCGTGGCGGGCCAGGAGGGCGTTGACGACGCCCGGGACGACCGTGCGGTCATAGCCGAGGACTCCCGGAAACAGAGTCTCCCCGGCTTCGAGCTTGCGCTTGAGGTTGGCGCGGATCTCGTCCTTCACCGAGCGCGACCTGTAGCCGGTGGCGGCGAGCTCGCCGAGGGTCCGCGCCCGTGGCATCAGTCGCGCGCCTCGAGCCAGCGCTCGGCGTCGATCGCCGCTTTGCAGCCGGAGCCTGCCGCGGTCACGGCCTGGCGATAGCTCGAGTCGATCACGTCCCCGCAGGCGAAGACGCCCTCGACGTTGGTCCGGGTGGTCGGTTCCTCGGCGACGACGTAGCCCTTGTCGTCCATATCGAGCTTGCCCCTCAGGAACGTGGTGTTGGGCTTGTGCCCGATCGCGATGAAGACACCATCACACGGGAACTCGGAAACCTCGCCGGTCTTGACATTTTCGAGAACCACTCCGCGGACCTTGTCCTCCCGAGAGCCCAGGATCTCGCGCACGACCGAGTCCCAGATGAACTCGACCTGTGGGTGCTCGAACGCCCTGTCCTGCATGATCTTCGACGCCCGCAGCTCGTCCCGGCGGTGGACCACCGTGACCTTGGTCGCAAACTTGGTCAGGTAGATGGCCTCTTCCACCGCCGAGTCCCCTCCGCCGACGACCACCAGCTCCTTGCCCTTGAAGAAGAAGCCGTCGCAGGTGGCGCACGCGGACACGCCATAGCCCATGAGCTCGTGCTCGGACTCGAGTCCCAGAGACATTGCACTGGCGCCGGTGGCGATGATCAGGGCGTCGCCTTCGTAGCTGGCTTCATCGGTAACCACCTTGCGGGGGTGTCCCGAGAGGTCGACCGAGGTCACTTGCTCGAAGCGAACCTGAGCTCCGAACCGCTTGGCCTGCTCGCGCATATGGTCCATGAGCTCAGGGCCCAGGATGCCCTCCGGAAAGCCCGGATAGTTCTCGACGTCGGTGGTGATCGTGAGCTGGCCACCGGGCTGGTTGCCCTCCAGGACCAGCGGCTCGAGGTTGGCGCGGGCCGCATACAGCGCGGCGGTGAGGCCGGCTGGGCCCGAGCCCAGGATGATCACTCGGTGAGGGGCGTTTTCAGGGTTTTCTGTGTTCACAATGTCCTCGGCCATGGGGCTCTCGCTTGTTTGTCGGGCTCAGGAGGAGCTTCGGCGCGGCGCGGAGCGCGCTACTATAGCAACTGGTTGGAGGTCGATTTTGTTCCCGCTGGTAGCGGGTAGCGGCCTCCGTGAGAGCATCACTACGGCGCCCGCAGGCGGGCGGACACAGGGAGACAGAATGATCGCCAGCGACAAGTTGATTGACGGGATGAACCAGCAGATCGGCAACGAGATGGCCGCTTCGATGCAGTACGTGGGAATCGCCTCGTATTTCGACGGACGCAGCCTGCCCAAGTTGGCCGACTTCTTCTACCGTCAGGCCGAAGAGGAGCGTGAGCACGCGATGAAATTCCAGAAGTTCGTAGTCGACGCCGAGGGCAGCCTGGCGATTCCGGAGATCCCTGCACCCAAGTGCGACTTCGGAAGCGCTCACGAAGCCGTAGTGTTGGCACTCGAGTCGGAGAAGACGGTCACGCGGCAGATCTACGACCTCGTAGCCCAGGGCAATGAGGACCGGAGCTACATCGCGTTGCGCTTCCTCGACTGGTTCGTCAACGAGCAGTTCGAAGAAGTCACTACCATGGGTGAGCTTCTGGACGTGGTCAGCATGGCGGGCGAAGATGGCCTGCTCTCGGTCGAGGAGTTCCTCGAGCGTCGGGCCGAGCCGCACGGCGAGTAGTCGCCCTAGTGTCCCGTGCGGCAAGTTCCTTTACATTCGAGCGGTGCTGCATCCCGCTGGGCGGCGTTGCTCCTCTGTCGAATATGCCCGATATTCTCAGTCGTCGCGCCTTGCCCAGCGCACGCTTCACCGCTCTCGGTGTGGCAACGAACTTACCGCACGGGACACTAGCGGTCTTCACCGGGGCCAGCCTACATCGTGTAGCCGCCGTCGTCCGAGGTAGCGGCCAGGACCGCTTCGGCCACGCCGATCGCGTTGAGGGCGCCCCCCACGGTCAGGTTGTCCATCACCGCCCGCAGCCAGAAGCTGTCCGCAGCGGTCGAGACCGCGACCGGCGCCAGCCGGATCGAGGACGAGCCCGCCGCGCTGATCGGGCCCAGGCTCTCGGGCCGGGTGGCGGGCTCGAGCAATGGGGTGGCCTCCAGCACCGATTGCAGGGTGGAGGCGGTGGTGCCTTCGCCCAGCCGCACGTGCGCGCTCAAGGTGACCCCGTGAAAGATGCCTCCGAGGGAGCTCTGCACGGCCAGCTCCAGATCGGCCTCCAGAACCTCGCCCAGCTGCCGCGCCAGGAGGTCACCGGCGAGGGCGTCGGGCACCAGATTGAAGGCGAGCTGGAAGTGGAATATCTCGTTCTCCTCCTGCGGTTGAAAGGCGAGAATCGAGCGCGTCTGGTCGAGGAGGGCGTCGATTCCCTCCTGGCCGCGGGACGAGCTCGGCAGCACGACCGTCGCGGTGCAGGCTTCGAGGCCCAGGCCGAGGAGAGGGTGGAGAAGGTGAGCCAGTCCGACGATCGCGGGGTGGGCGCTGGCGACCACGCCCCCGGCCTCCTGGATCGCCTTCGGGTGGCTGTTGACGCCGGCGACGATCGGTGGCGCGCTGAAGCTGCGCGGCTCCGAGGCCACAAGAACGGTCGGCAGCTCACGGGGTACGACTTCGGGAATCTCTCCGTCGCGGTTCGGCTCGGCGCAGTAGAAGAGGAGATCCAGGTCCTTCAGATTCTCGGGCTTGGCCGGCTGGATCAGGGCCGCTTCGCCGCCGATGTCGGTCACCAGCGCGCCTTCGGATGCCTCGCTGAGAAGCCGGAGATCGGTCCAGAGGTCTCGCCGGCCGGCCAGCGCGTCCTTTATCTCCCTTCCGAGGAGAGAATCGGCGTTCCAGATGGCGAGGCGCGTCATGTGCCGGGCTCCCTGTCTTCGGGCCTTCGGGCCATCGGCGTCAGACCCTCGGTGACCCGGTCTCCCTCTGCAACCGTCAGCTCCCATTCCGGGGGCAGGTAGAGATCTACCCGTGATCCGAACTTGATGACGCCGATGAGCTCTCCGCGGTCCACCTCCTGAGCGGTCTCGAGGTAGCTGACCACGCGGCGTGCAAGCAGGCCCGCAATCTGCTTGACGCCGATCCGATCGCCGTTTGCGGTCTCGATCACGACCAGATGGCTCTCGTTGACCTCGCCGGCCTCGGGCCTGAACGCAGCGATCTTCCGCCCTCTCTGGAAGCGGCTCTCTACGACTCGTCCTCCGGCCGGGGCTCTCTGGACGTGGATGTTGAAGACCGAGAGGAAGGTGGTCACCCGCGTGAGCGGTCCCTCGCCCACCAGCGGCTCGTCGACGGTCTCGATCGCCGTGATCGTGCCGTTGGCCGGCGCCAGAACGACGGCCTCCGGTCCGGTGAAGCTCCGGTAGGGGATCCGGAAGAAGGCGAGAATCAGCGTCGCGGCCACGGCCAGACCTACGGCCGACTTCGGCCACTGCAGGAAAAACGCGGCCACAGCGGCCAGAGCGACCGGTAGGACGAAGACCCAGGCTTCGCGAGCAAACGTCATCGGGGAAGGCGCCGTCGGTAAAAAAAACGAGAGGGCCGCGAAGCCCTCTCGCTCGGTACGACCTATCGGCTCCGGGACCTACGCCGGCACCTGCTCTTGGCGGTGCATGCGTGCGATCGCTTCCATGCGATCCTTCAGGCCCAGCTTGCGGAGTTTGATCTGTTTGGCTTCGGTCTCGTCGTCGGGGGAGAGAAAGGACTTTTCCTTGATCTCGTTCAGCCGCTGTTTGTAGTTCTGGTGCTCCTCAAACAGGCGGCGGAATTCCTCGTCCGTTTCGAGTAGCTCCTGCTTCAGGCCGTCATCGAGATTCGGCAAATCGAGTGACCTCCTTTTGATCCCGTCGGGATCGGAAAGTGGAATAACCGGATGTGACCGGAATGGGAAAGGTGGCGTGAATCCACGAAAGGTCTTGAGGGTTGTGACGAACAGCGCTCACTGCGCGCGGCCTGCCCCTTGCGGATTGCAGATCTTGCGGGGGGATGCCTTCATCACTCGTGTAGGGGGAGGATAGCACCCTGCGGGGGCCCGATCAAGCCGGATAGTGGCACAGAAAGAGCCCCCGGATCGACTCCGTGGGTGCCGGTGGGCGCTTCCGCAATGACAGAATCCCGGGCGGCGGCAGCCGATGAGCAGGAAACCCGAAAAGCCATGAATCGCGACGGCAAGCTGGCGATCTGCCTGCTCGGACTGTCACTCCTGGGGCATTTGTTTCTGCTGAGCTCCCGTAGGACGGCGTCGGTCGTAAGCGGTGACGAGGGCACCTTCCTGGCCATGGTCGAAAGTGCGGCGCTGGACCTCGATCTGGTGTTCGACGAGACCGATCTCGATCGCCTCGAGAAGGCGCCGCAGCGGGGCCGCAAGACGGTGATCCTGCAGGAGTTCGGAGAACGGATCGCCTACTCCAAGCCGGTGCTCTACCCGGTTCTCGCCGCACCTTGGTACCGGATCGGCGGGATCCCGGGCTTGATCCTGCTCAACACCCTTGCCCTGGCGGGGGCGCTGGTCCTCGCTTGGGGAGCCTTGGCTCGATTCGGGTGCCCACACCCGGCGGTCATGCTTGCGACACTCGTCGGAACCAGTGTCGGCCTCGCGTACGCCGCCTGGACGATGAGCGACTCGCTACAGGCCTCGATGACGCTTGCCGGCCTGGCTCTGGGGCTCGCGGGCGCCCGTGAGGCGCAAGACGCCGGCGCGGAGGAGTGCTGGGCGGCTTGGATCCGGGTTTTCGACCGGCCCTGGGCGCCCTATCTGGGCGTTTTGCTCCTGGCGCTGGTCGCGGCGATGCGACTGCCAAACCTGGTGCTTGCGGGCGCACCAGCGCTGGCCTGGCTACTCCGCGGCAGGCGGCGGCGAGCGGTCGCCATGATCGCGCTGGTCGCGGTCGCTACGGCCTCGGGGTTCGGGCTCAATGCCGCTCTCTCCGGCGCCCTCATGCCCTACAAAACGGTCCGGGCGACCTTCAATCCACAGAGCGGCTATCCGGTCGGCGAACAGGAAGCCGCGGCGCGCGAACAGTTCAGCGACAAGGTAGCTCTGGCGACCCAGGTCATCGGCCTCAAGCCGAAGTTCGACGCCGAGGTCACCGCGTACTCGGCGGGCTACTTCGTGCTCGGCCGGCACTCCGGGATCCTCTGGTACTACCCGCTGGCCATCTTTCTGATCGGGGCGGGCCTGCGGAGGCCGGATGCCGTCGCCTGGGCTCTGGGACTGGCGGTCCTGGCACTGGTGGTCTTCTATCTGGTGTGGATGCCACGGAACTACTTCGGCGGAGCAACCTTCCTCGGCAACCGCTATTTCCTTACCGGCTATGTGGCGCTGCTGTTCATGCCTCGCCGATCTTTCCCCAGGGCCGGCTTCGGAGTCGGCTGGCTGATCGCTCTGGTGGTTTTCTCGTCGGCTTGCGTCTCGGTGCTCCGGACGCGCGAGCTCGACCGGTCGAGCCAGACCCATGCGCATGCGGGTCTGTTTCGCGCGCTTCCCTACGAGGCGACCGCGCGCGACATCGACGGCCGCCGGGACGTCTACTGGACCGAGGAGTTCTTCCGGTTCGTGGATCCCTATGCGGTTGTCGACGCGACCGGATTTACGCTGCGCGCGGGCGATCCGTGGGCCGAGGTGCTGCACGTCAATCAGCGAGAAGCAGCCGTGGTCCGTTTCTTGGTACGCAGCGACGCGCCCGGTGGGCACGTCCGCTACCGGGGGCCGAGCGGCGAGGAGCAAGCCTTTGATCTCGAGCCTAACGAGAATGGGTCCTGGGGCCTGGTCGAGATCGAGCTCGGCGAGACCTCACGCCGGCACCGGTACTGGTTCGGCAAAAGAGTGGGGCGCCTCGGCGATGCGTCGGAGCTGGAGTCCCCGGACAGCGGTACCCCGACCACCGAGCGCTTGTACACCCGCACGCATCGGTTCGCGTTCGAGGCGGCCGCCGAGCCGGCGGCTGCCGAGTCGAGGGATGACGTGCCGAAGAGTGCCGAGCTGCACTATCTCGGGTCGATGCGGCTGGTGCCGAAGTTCTTCCGCGGTGTGGCCATGGCAGTCGAGCTGCCGGAGGCCGCGACAGCCGGCGGGCGGACCCGAATTCCGATCCGGGTTCGCAATACCGGTATGCGGTTTTGGTCGAGCACCGAGATGGTGCCGACGCGGCTGGGATACCGCATCTTTCGGCTACCGCGGAAGGAAGCCGAGGCGCCGGTGCGCGGACGGCTGCAGGAATTCGACGGGCGCGTAGCCCGTGCCACCGAGCTCGAGGTCGACCTCGACGTGCGCTGGCCGCGAAAGCCCGGACGATACGAGCTCGAGATCGATCTCAACCTCGGCGGTGCGATCTGGTACGGCGCGTGGAATCAAGGACCGCTGGCGAGAGCCGAGGTCGAGGTCGTGCCGGAGGGCGCCTCAGATCCCGATTCGAACGGCTAGACTAAGCACTCATGGCGGATCACACAGGCGAGATCCCGGACGCGGTGATCGAGGCGCTCCGAACGGGAGACAGCCGTAGTCTGGGAGAGTGGCGGGCTCTGTGGGAAAGCGACCGTGAGTTTCCGTTGGAGGCGCATCCCGGCCTCGTGGGCCGCGTCAAGCTCTGGCTGAAACGGGTCGCGCGTCGTCTGGTCAAGGGCCCGCAGATCGATCTCTGGGAGCGCCAGCGGGCCTACAACCTGACCGTACAAGACGGCCTCGAGGCGGTCAGGCCGCTGCAAGACGAAGCGCGCGCTCTGCGCGAGATGATCGCTGCCGTTCGGGCCGATCTGGCCGCGGATCTTGCGACTCTGGGCCGGGACCTCCAGACCGTGCAGTCCGAGCTGGTTCGCGATCTTCGCGAGACCCGCGATAAGCAGATGAAAGAGCTGCTCGCCGTTCAAGAAGAGTCGGCCCTTGCCGAGGACGTCAAGAACCTCCAAGACCAGCATTTGGACTATCTCGGCTCACACGCCAAGCGTCTCGACAACCTCGAGGGTTTCCATAATCGCGGCTACGACGAGGTCATGGATCACACCGCGGCCCTGTTCTCGCAGCTCGACAACAAGATGGACCGCTACCGCGAGCTGAGCCGCGAGCGCTGGGGGCGCCTGGGCGGTCTGCTTGCGGTCGCGGAAGGGGAGGGCCCGAGCGCGCGATCCGATCTGGCGCAGGCGGTAGCCGACGAGAAGTACCTCGAATTCGAGGCCCAATTCCGAGGTAGCGAGCAGGACATCGCTGGCCGGCTCGAGCCCTATCTCGAGACCCTCCGAGGCAGGGGAGAGGTGCTCGATCTCGGTTGCGGCCGCGGTGAGGCGCTCGAGGTGCTCACGGCCAGCGGCATCCAGTGCTCGGGCGTCGACTCGAATGTCGAGATGGTCTCGCGCTGTCGAGAGAAGGGATTCGAAGCCGAGGTCGGCGACCTCTTCTCGGCGCTCGAGAGCCGCGAAGAGGGATCCCTCGGCGCCATCGTGTCGTTTCACGTGATCGAGCATCTGCCGGCGCGTGAGCTCGAGCGCCTGACACGTCTGGCCTGGCGAGCTCTCGCGCCGGGCGGGGTCCTGGTGCTCGAGACACCCAACCCGGTGTCCGTAGTCGTCGGCGCCAGCCGTTTCTGGATCGACCCGACCCACGAACGCCCGGTCCACCCGGAGAGCCTGAAGACCCTCCTCGAGCTCAACGGCTTCGAGCCGGTCGAACGGTTCGATCTTCAGCCGTTCGACGAGGAGGATCGTCTGCCGGAGATCGGGACCGAGGGGTTGCCGGAAGAGATCTCGCTTCTGGTCGAGCGGATCAATCGGCTACGCGATCGGATCGACGAACTCCTGTTTGGCTTTCAAGACTTCGGGCTGATCGCCCACAAGCCCGCCTGACGGCAATTCAAATCCTAATAGGAATCCCCTCGGCTGGTGCCGCGAGGGGAGAGTCGTCGAACGGCCTGCTTGCCAGTCGTGATTGCTAGAACCAGGAGGCCCTGAGGCAAAAGCGACCCGACGTCCGTCATATCCAGAGAGCCCTCGGGCCGGTGGAAGCGATTCATCAGGCGTGACGGGCGGGCGGCGACCGCCGGCATCGAGTTGCTTCGAACCGAAACCAAGAGCCACTGCGGACCAGAAGGAAGGATTCCATGAGAAGCCACAGATTGATCATTGTCGCCCTTTGCGCGCTTGCCGTTTTGCTCGCTGCTGTCGGTGCCGACGCTACGATTCCGCCGAAGAAAGGCGTGAACTGGCCTCAGGCCTACAGCGACCGGCTGCAGCAGGACGCCACCGCTTTCAGCTACTCGCGGTCGTATCTGCCGCTGGTGCAGCAAGTTCGCGCCAACCGGATGGCGGTCCAGCAGGGCACCATGACCGTCGCGGCGGCCAACGCCTCGGGCGGGCTGATGGTGTCCGGGAGCCGGTCGATTCCAGTGCTGACGGCCAAGTACAGCAATACTGGAGCCGACCCGTATCCCCACGGCGACCTGCAGACCGAGCTCTTCGACGGTCCGTGGCCGACCGGCACGATGAGCCAGTTCTATCAGGAGATTTCCTATGGCAACTTCTCGGTCACCGGAACCGTGTTCCCGTGGCACGCGCTGACCCAGAACGACGTCTTCTACGAAGGTGGCTGCAACGGTTTGTGCGCAGCTTCGCAGGTCGGCCAGTTTCTTACCGACACTCTCGCCGCCCGCGACGGGGCGCTGGATTTTTCGCAATTCGACAACGATGGCGCGGACGGCCTGCCCAATTCGGGGGACGACGACGGGTTCGTCGATTTTGTCGCCTTCGTCCATCCCGAGAGCGGCGGCGAGTGCGGCAACAGCAACATCTGGTCCCATCGCTGGGTCCTGAGCGGCTGGACGGGAAGCTCATTCACCACCAACGACGCCCGCAACGGAGGTGGCTTCATCGAGGTGGACGATTACGTCATCCAGCCGGCATTCGCCTGTAACGGCACCACGATGATCGAGATCGGTGTGTTCGCTCATGAGTTCGGTCACGCCTTCGGCTTGCCCGACCTGTATGACACGGACAGCAGCAACGGGGACTCCGAAGGGATCGGCAACTGGGGTCTGATGGCCGGTGGCTCCTGGGGCGGAGATGGTCAGAGCCCCGAGCGGCCGACACACATGTCGGCGTGGTCGAAGGAGTTCCTGGGCTGGGTCAGTCCGACCCTGGTGCCCACGGATCTGGATCCCGCCGCGATCGACAACATCGAGCAGAACCCGGTGGCTCTCAGAATGGAGATCTCTCCCGGGGAGTACTACCTGGTGAGCAACCGGCAGCAGGTTCTCTCGGATCAGAATCTCCCCGCGGGCGGCGTCTTGATCTGGCGAATCAATGACTCGGTCATCAGCGCCAACATGAACACCAACCGGGTGAACGCCGACGAAAACAACAAGGGCGTGGATCTCGAGGAAGCCGACGGCAACGCGGACCTCGACAACGCCATCAACCGCGCCGACGCAGGCGACCCCTTTCGCGGCAGCTCGGGCAACCAGACCTTCGACGCCGGCAGCAACCCGCAGAGCGCCGGCACGAATGCGGTCTGTGAGGTCGGCACCCTCGCCGACCCGATGAGCGCGAAGCTCCTGGTATCGACCAACCAGTGTGCCGGCGGCCCGTCGTGCTCGAGCCTCGGACCCCTGCCGGTTCCGGGTGGCGGCACTGGGAACTTCCTGTACCTGTTGCTCGGCATCCTTCCACTCGCTCTCGGGGGCCTCCTGGCCCTTCGGAGCCGTAGGAGGTGGCGCTTCGAAGCGAGACCGCTGCCCGCGAGCGCTCCCGGCGCTCGATGAGACCGTTCCTGTTGGAGTTTGGAGGGGTAGGAGTTGGCTCCTACCCGTTCCTTCTAGTTGCCGGCATCTGCGTTCTGCTCTTGACGAGCGTGGCGATCGCCGAGCGACGTGGGCTGCCCGGCCACCATGTGGCGATCCTCGTACCCCTCGCTTATGTCGCTGGCCTGGTCGGCGGGCGGCTCGCCTGGGTGCTACAGAACCGGAGCTCGTTCGCGGATCCGCTTGGGGCACTGGTGGCGCCACAGCCCGGAGGACTGACCATCTATGGTGGGTTGATCGGCGGTGGCCTGGTGGCCGCTGTCTACGCCTTTGCGTTTCGGCTGCCGGCCGCTCGGATTGCTGACGCGGCGGTGCTGGGCTTGGGTCTAGCCGCCGCCTTCGGGCGAATCGGGTGCTTTCTGGCCGGCTGCTGCTACGGCCGGCCGGCCGATTTGCCCTGGAGTGTCGTCTTTCCCGCTGGCAGCATGCCGGCGGTCCGCTGGGGCGACGGCGTACCGATTCACCCATCTCAGCTCTACGAAGCGGCCGCGTTCGTCGCACTTGCCGGCATTTGCCATCGGATCGGGCGCCGCTCGGCGCCGGCGGGGCAGGGGTTCCTCTGCCTGGTGCTCGGGTATTCGGTGTTTCGCTTCGTCCACGAATTCGTGCGCGCGGATTCGACGCCGGTGTTTCTCGACCTGACCCTGCCGCAGTGGATCAGCGTGGCGCTCGCGGTACTCGCTGGCAGTCTTCTTGCAAATCGAGGACGACAGCACAGGAATGGGTGGAGTCCGACCTGGATCCTCGACTGACGGCGCGCACGCCATGACAAGACCCGTCAAGCTGGCCACAATCCTGTTGATTCTGGCGAGTTCGCTGGCCGGTTCCGGCTCCGTGCAGGCCCGCATGAAGAGGCCGCAGGTGGGGGAGGCCGGGACCGCCGCCGAGGATCCGGCAGAGGAACCCGAGGCACAGGAGATCGCGGCCGTCGCGGAGGATCCGTCGAGCTATCAGGCCGGTAAGCTCCGTCTGGAGGGAGTCCTCGATAACCTGGGCAAGAATTTCTTCACCGACCTGAGGGTCGTCTTGAAGGACGAGGACGGATCGTTCCTCTACGTTCGGCCCTGGCTTCCGACCCACCTACCGCCCGCTCCGCCCGGAGCCGGTGTTGAGCGGCCCGAGATTCTCACGGACTACCTCGGCAAACGGGTGGCGCTGACCGCGACCGTGCAATCGGGTCGCCTGCGGTCCGTCGGCGAGACCTTTCTGCTGGTGGTCGAAGGGGCCGAGATTCTCAAAGACCCCGACGACTGAGGCGAGCCGATCCTAGGGGAAGATCCCGCGGAGACGCTGGTGCTCCGCGTCAGCCGCCCCGAGTCAC
>JBHHWO010000046.1:0-28455 GCA_046756565.1 Thermoanaerobaculia bacterium
CTCCTCACATGGTTCCGCGAAGGCGACGACGAGGCCCAGGCGGCGCCTCACCGGTATTCCTGTCGACAAGAAGCAAGGCGGCGGAGCTCTGTCACTGCCCGAATCACGCTCGATGGCAAGACCTCACCACGAGCATCTTGATTAGACCAGCGGCGCGGGAGGAGGCTCGAGGTTCGGCCTCGTTCCGGGTCACGGCTGCGGAGGCCAAGGCTGAGCGGAGGAGGGAGCCGGCCAAGGCGAGGCGGCAGCGTCCTGAAGTCGTCGCCGAGCGGAGCGATTCGAGGTCGGAGGCGAGGATCCGCCGGGCCGAACGAGGAGCGGCCGAGGTGCCTTTCACGACGAGCACCCACCCGCAGGGTCGAGCCGAAGGCCCCGTGCACTGATAACCGTGTCGCCGTCCGAGGACGCGTCCAGACGGGACACCTTTGAAAGGTGTCCCGGATGGGATCGACTTCGCCGAGTGCGGAGCGAGACGAACGACTGAGGGAAGCGGCGCCAAGGTATCCCCGCCGATCGCCGCCGACGCGCGGGCGTGCGGAGCGAGAGGATCGAGTGAGGGACTGCTCCGCATCGCCGCCGCTTCACGTGCCGGTCACCGGGAGAGGCATGGAAAACCGGTCGGGAGGGGACACGAAGGATTCGTGTCCCCGGTGCTACACTTTCGCGTCCTCGCGAACGCCTCTTGCAGGAGTCTCCCCATTGAGCCCGCACGACCCCGAGCAGATTCCCAAGAAGCCGTCCCTCGACGGACTCGAAGACAAATGGGGCGAGAAATGGGAGACCGGCGGCCTCTATCGCTTCGACCGCGAGGCCAGCCGTGAGGAGGTCTATTCGATCGACACGCCACCACCCACGGTCAGTGGCGCGCTTCACGTCGGCCACGTCTTCTCGTACACGCAGACCGACGCCGTGGCTCGGTTTCAGAGAATGCGCGGGCGCAAGGTCTTCTACCCGATGGGCTGGGACGACAATGGACTTCCGACCGAGCGGCGCGTCCAGAACTATTACGGCGTTCGCTGCGATCCAAGCCATCCCTTCGAGGCCGACTACGCGCCTCCGGAAAAGCCCGGCAAGCGGCTCGAGCCGATCTCGCGGCGGAACTTCGTGGACCTCTGCCTCGAGCTCACCGAGATCGACGAGCAGGCCTTCGAAGAGCTTTGGAAGCACCTGGGCCTTTCGATCGACTGGTCGCTGACCTACACCACCATCGGCGAGGTTGCGCAGCGGATTTCCCAGAAGGCCTTCACACGGCTCCTGGCCAAGGGGCTCGCCTACCAGGTCGAGGCGCCGACGCTCTGGGACGTCGACTTTCAAACCGCCGTTGCGCAGGCCGAGATCGAGGATCGCGAGAAGCGGGCGGCCTATTACCGGATCGCGTTTCGTTCTCAGGGCCAGGGCGACGAGGTGGTCGCGATCGAGACCACCCGTCCCGAGCTGATCCCGGCGTGTGTGGCGCTGGTGGCGCATCCGGACGACGACCGCTACAAATCGCTATTCGGTCGGGAGGTCACGACCCCGCTCTTCGGCGCCCGGGTTCCGGTGCGTCCACACGAGCTGGCCGATCCCGAGAAGGGCAGCGGCATCGCGATGATCTGCACCTTCGGCGACGCCACGGACATCGTGTGGTGGCGCGAGCTGGGCCTGCCGGTGCGGGCGATCGTCAACCGCCGGGGCACGCTCTCGCCGGTGACCTGGGGCGAGCCCGGGTGGGAGTCCGAAGACCCCGAGCGCGCGCAACGCGTCTATGACGAGCTCGAGGGCCTCTACACCAAGAAGGCTCGAGGCCGGATTGTCGAGCAGCTTACCGAGTCGGGCGATCTCCTGGCCGACCCAAAGCCGATCACCCATCCGGTCAAGTTCTACGAGAAGGGCGATCGACCACTCGAGATCGTGACCAGCCGGCAATGGTTCGTACGAACCCTCGAGTACCGGAAGGAGCTGCTGGCGCGTGGTGAAGAGCTGTCCTGGCACCCGCCCCACATGAAGGCTCGCTACGAGGCCTGGGTGGAGGGATTGAACACTGACTGGTGCGTGAGCCGGCAGCGGTTCTTCGGGGTACCGTTTCCAGTCTGGTATCCGCTCGATGACGAGGGCGAGCCCGATCACGGAGCTCCGATCGTGGCTTCCGAGGCCACCATGCCGGTGGACCCCTCCAGCCAACCGCCGCCCGGCTTCACCGAGAACGACCGGGGCAAGCCCGGCGGCTTCGTCGGCGACCCCGACGTCATGGACACCTGGGCTACGAGCTCACTGTCTCCGCAGATCGCGGGTGGCTGGGAAGAGGCGGGCGGCGTCCATGAACATGTCTTTCCGATGGACCTGCGCCCCCAGGCGCACGAGATCATCCGCACCTGGCTGTTCTCGACGGTCGTCCGTTCCCACTTCGAGCACGGTTCCTTGCCGTGGACCAATGCGGCGATCTCAGGCTGGGTGCTGGATCCCGACCGCAAGAAGATGTCGAAATCGAAGGGCAACGTGGTGACGCCGATGAATCTGCTCGAGCAGTACGGCTCGGATGCGGTGCGCTACTGGGCCACGAGCGCGCGTATGGGAGTCGACACTGCTTTCGACCAGGGCCAGCTCCGGATCGGGCGCAAGCTCGCGATCAAGGTGCTGAACGCGGCCAAGTTCGTGCTTTCGCGAAGCGGACCGAGCGGCGAGATCCGCAACGCCCTCGATCGATCGATGCTGCTCACGTTGGCCGATGTGGTCGACAGGGCGACGCGAGATCTCGATCGCTACGATCAGGCTCGCGCGCTCGAGCGCAGCGAGAGCTTCTTCTGGAACTTCTGCGACAACTACTTGGAGCTGGTCAAGAGCCGCTCGTACGGCAACGAAGGCGAAGAGGCCGCGGCCTCCGCGAACCGAGCTCTTCTGACCGCGCTCGCTGTGCAGCTCAAGCTGCTGGCGCCGTTCCTGCCATTCACGACAGAGGAAGTGTGGTCGTGGTGGCAGGAAGGGTCGGTGCACGCTGCCGGCTGGCCGGAGGCCGAAGAGCTGCGCTCGCTAGCCGGTTCGGGCGACGCCCTATCGCTCGAGGTCGCCTCGGCAGCCCTGGCCGAAGTGAGAGGGGCCAAGACCGAAGCCAAGGTCTCTCTGCGCGCCGAGGTCGAGGAAGCCACAGTCAGTGACACCCGCGAGCGGCTGGAGGCCCTGGAGCAGGTGCAAGGCGACCTCATCGCGGCCGGCAAAATCTCGAAGCTCCACCTGACTCCCGCGGACGCGCTCTCGGTGACCGTGCGCCTGGCCGAGACGCCGGCGGCTTCGGACTAGCCGTCGCCGAGCGAGACGCCCATGTCGCGGGCGGTTGCCACGACGTCCCCGTCCAGCGGTACGGTCTTCATCCGCCGGGTCGCCTCCTCGAGTGGCACGGTGCGCACGATCGGTGGATCCAGTGCCACCATGACCGAGCTCTTGCCCTCCTCGATTACCCGCACCGCCGCCGCGCCGAAACGAAGGGCGAGGATACGGTCGTAGGATGTCGGCGAACCGCCGCGTTGCAGGTGGCCCAGGACCACGGAGCGTGTCTCCTTGCCGGTACGCTCTTCTATCTCGTGGGCCACGCGTTCGGCGACTCCACCGAGGAGGATCTCACGACCCTGTCCTTGCTCCTTCTGGATCGTCATTTCGCCGCCGGCCGGCCGTGCTCCTTCGGCAACGACCACCAGGCTGAACCGGCGGCCACGGGCCTCGCGGCGATGAATCTTCTCGCACACGACCTCGATCCGATAGGGGATCTCGGGCATCAAAATGACGTCGGCGCCGCCGGCGAGACCCGCGTAGAGAGCGATCCAGCCGGCGTAGCGCCCCATGACCTCGACGGTGAACACTCTCTCGTGCGCTTCGGCGGTCGAGTGGAGGCGGCCTAGCGCTTCCGTGGCGACCCGTACGGCGGTGTCGAAGCCGAAGGTGACCACGGTGCCGTCGAGGTCGTTGTCGATCGTCTTGGGAACGCCGACGATCGGCATGCCTTTCTGACAGAGCTTGTGGGCGATCGACATGGAGCCGTCACCGCCGATGGCGATCAGCGCGTCCAGACCCAGCTTGCGGAAATTCTCTACGACCTGATCCGACCGATCGATGGTCTCGATCTGGCCATTGCCCAGCTCGACCGGGAAGTCGAAGGGGTTGCCTTTGTTGCTGGTGCCAAGGATCGTTCCGCCGAGATGGGCGATTCCGCGCACCGAGTCGTGATCCAGCGGCTTGGTCAAGTGAGTGTCCAGCAGCCCTTGATAGCCACGGCAGATCCCGATGACGTCCCAATCCCGGCTTCGGGCTGCGAGCACCGCCGCCCGGATGACCGCGTTCAAGCCCGGAGCGTCGCCGCCACCGGTGTTGATCGCGATGCGCTTGCGATCGGACACCGCCTAATCCTCTGAGTGGCGAGAGTAGAAGTCGAAGGCCTCGTGCTCGGAGGTCAACGTCTTGACTATGTAGAGGATCTGTCCGGTGTGATAGCCGGTGTGCTCGACGGCGTGAAAAATGACGCCGCGGACGTCGACGTCGTAGCCTTGGATCTGAACGGCGCGGGTGAGATCTTCGTCGGGAATGCTCTCGATGATGCCGCGGCACTCGGCGACTCGTTCGGAGATCGCCCGCAGCAGCTCGCTGCCGGCGTGCGTGCGGTCGGCGGTGAACTCCTTGGCGCGCTCGCGCACGAAGTTCTGGCCGCCGAGGCCGTTCGAGATCCAGAGCGAGAGATTGCCGTGGAGATGAAGGATAAGATTGCCGACGCTCAAGGCGTTCTGGTGAGGACGCCACCAGACGAGCTCCTCGGGCAGACGCTCGGTCGCCAGGGCGATCTTCTCCAGGTACTCGGCCAGGTAGCGGCTGGCGAGGACCTGAAAGGAAGGCGAGCTGCCCTGTTGTAGTGCGGTCAGGGGCCCGGCGGCCGTGGAGTCGCTGTCGGGCATGACGGGAGGATACCCGGAATCGGTCCGATCGGCCCGCGCCGGAGCATCGATCTAGTCGATATAGCCGAGGGCCCGGAGGTGCTTGCGTTGGACTTCTGCCTCCTCGGGCGTGAGCTCGACCGGTGTTGAAGCGGACTCAGCCTCGGCCTGTTGGAGCTCGGACACGATCGCGGGATCGGTCCAGAAAGCGAAGTGGGTCGGTTCGGTCTCGGAGGCGGGACCGGCGCCTTCGATGGTGAGACAGATGTCGACCCAGCGCAATGCGTACGGATCGAGCGACAGGTTTTTCTCGCGCCAGGTTGCCTGCTCGAGATCCAGAACGTCGCTCAGTAGGACATCGGCACTGCCGTCGCTGGTTCGAACGGCGACGCCGAATCTGGCGCGGTACGTAGTTCGGCCGGAACGGCCGGCTCCGCGTCCGTTGATGCCGTAGCCGAGCCGGATCTCGGCAGCCCGGGGAGCCAGCACGCGCGCGCAGGAGTTCTTCTCCTTCAGGGCCCGCCGTTCGACGCCATCGATTCGGACCTTGGCGATCGCGTTCGGTCGGGCGTAGACGTAGGCAGGTGGATCGACATACCGGTAGCCGGAAGCTGGCCGTACCGATGCCTGGCGGGGCCTGGGTAACGAGGCGAGCTGTGGACAGTGATCGTAGGCCACGCGACTCGGTCGGTTGGGTTGAAACGGCGGCGTCCAATGCCACACGATCTGTCCGGCGCGGGTAATCTCGAACGCCCGGGCGCCTCGGGTCGAGCTGACCAGGACATTGCCGTTCGGGAGCGGTTGCTCGACGCCGCCGGTAGGGCTGTAGAAGCCGTCGGCTTCATAGGTCCACGCAATCGAGTTGTCGGTCGGGTCGACTTCCAGGACCTTGCTCGCGCGATATCGGTGCGAGCTGGCGTAGCCGTTGTCGAAGATCAGGATCTTGCCGGCCGATGGGTACGGCCGTTCGATCATCAAGGCTTCGTGCTGGCGATCGAGCTGGTGGTTATAGCTCCACACGACTTCTTTCGTCGCTCGGTCGATCACGAAGACCGCATTCAGGTTGCGCGCGCTGATCAGCAGGTTCCCAGGTCGAAAGCGGTCGTCCCCAGCCTCGAACCACTGATTCGGTGGAAGCTCCTGGACCGAGTTGAGATGGGTGATCTCGCCGACTCGACTGTCGGGGTCGTAGAAGTCGGCAAGGTGTACCCCGGAGCGCCAGTCCCAGACGACGGCTCCCGATCGATCGATCTCCAGAATGTCGTCGGTTCGCTCTCCCTCTCGCAAGACGAGAACCATGGTGTTGTCGTTCTCGAGGCGGATTACGTCGTGATGAGGGATGGCCTCGGCGATCGGGACTTCCCAGGTCAGGTTGCCCTCCCAGTCGTACTCGACGATCGCGCGGCCGAGCGCGAGACCCAGGAGCGAGCAGTCGTCTAGCAGGCGCACCCGCGATTTCACCCGGGCTTCGGGCCAGGAATGAACGACGCGTCCGTTCATGTCGATGAGCATCGGAATCCGTCGCCCGTAGAGAGCCAGCGTGTAACCGCTCCAGGCTCTTCCCGGGTCGTAGATCGTGACCCACCGGGTCGAGTCCGTTCCTTCGAGAAAGACCGTAGCCTCCGCCGTCGAGCGGGACGCCGCAGGGTCCGTCTCCTGGACCGCCGGACCGCAGCCTCCGATCGCGACGCATAAAACAACGGCGGCGGCGCGCGGGCAACTTCCTGGAGAGGGCAGATTCATGATCGGCTCGAAAGAATACTCCACGGGTGCGACAGCGGCCGGACGCTCTTGGTATCTAATAGCGCCGTGTCCGGCACCGAGGATCTCGAGAAGATCGCCTTTCCCTTCAGGTCATGGGTTCGCTCGACGAGCCGGAAGGCGATGATCTGGGGTGTCGGGGTCCTGGCGATCCTCGGAGCCGTCACCTGGTTTCTCAAGGCTCCGGGGGGCAATCCCCTGGGTCGAGCGTTCGGCGTTCTGGTGTTCTACTCCCTGCTCTTTCTGGCGACCCTTCTCAAGATCTGGTGGACGGCTGTTAGAACACCGGCGGTATCGCTTTCGTCAGACTTTTTGGCGTATCAGCCACTCCACGCCATTCGGCCCAGATCGATCCCGCTCGTCGAGATCATGTTCTGCGGCATGCGCACCGGCACCCAGAGCTTGCGGCTGGTACGCAAGGAGCCGTCGGGACGATTGCGCGAGTTCTACCTCAATCTCGCGGTCATCGACGGCCGCAACGAGTTCATGTATCGCCTGGGCAAGCGTCTCGAGGCTCTGGGGTTGGTTGCGGACGATGAAGCGACGCGCTGGAGTGTCCCGGGCTACGAGGAGAGATTCGTCGGGTAGCGGGCGGCGCCTCGACGAGTCAGGACTGAGAGCCGGCCGCGAGGGCCTGCTTGGCGAAACGGCGCCATCGGCGCCTCATTCGCCGCGCCTTTGCGGCAGGCCAGCGCGGCTCGCGGCGTTTCCGTAGCTCCGGCCCGGTGCTCAGCAGTTTCGACCGACCGGTCGAGCCGGCGATTGCAAGACGGGCGATTCCGAGAAGTCCCATCTCTTCCTGGCGCGAGACCTCGACCGGTATCTGCCCGGCGTCGGCCAACGCCCCGACCAGGCCGTCGAGTCGTGTCAACTTGCCGCTCACTCGAAGCACTCGCGTGGCCACTCCGGCCCGAGCCAGGGCCTCGACGCAATCGAGCACGCGCATCGCGACGCCGAAGAGCACGCCCCCCAGGAGATCGGTACCGGTCGTCTCGAGGCCGAGCTGCGCGATCACGCCGCTGGCGCCGGGCTGCCACCAGGGCGTCGCCGCGCCGGCGAACGTGGGCAGGACCCACGGCAGCTCGTCTGGTTCCAACACACGAGTTTTCCAGGAACCGAGCTTTTGCCCGGTCAGTGCACAGGCCCAGTCGACGGCGGCGCCGGCGCTGTTTACCGACCCTTCGGCCTGGTAGCGGCGGACGCGCGCCGTGGTAGCCAGTGCCGCCGAGAGCACCGACCGATCGGAGATCGGCGACGAGCCCGTCGACGAAAGCACGAAGGCCCCGGTGCCAAAGTGAGCGGCGGTGGTCCCCGGCTGCCAGCCTCCGTGCCCCAAAAGGGCCGCTTGCTGGTCCCCGGCAACCGCGACCAGCGGAATGTCCCGATAGGTTCCGCGGGCTCCGCCACTGGGCACGATCTCGGGCAAAGCGTTCTCGGGCACGCCGAAGAGGCGGCAGAGCTCGCTGTCCCAGACGCCGCGGTTCAGATGAAAGCATAGGGTGCGCCCGGCATGACCGGGCTCGGTCAGGTCGCGGTCGACCAGACGCCGGACGAGAAAGGAATCGAGCGTGCCCGCGACGACCTCGCCCTTGTTGGCGTCGGTAAGCCCTCCTCTGCGGCTCCGTAGCAGGTAGTTGAGCTTGAGCGCCGCGTAGTGGGGTGACAGGGGAAGTCCTGTGCGCCGCCGGATTCTCTCGGCGTGCCGGGACAGCCGGCGAGCCCGGTGAGACTGACTCCGGTCCTGCCACGAGAGGGCCTCGGTCAAGGCTTCACCCGACGCGCGATCCCAGAGCAAGCAGGTAGAGCGCTGGCAGGTCAGGCCAATCCCGGCGATCGAGCCGGTCGCGGCCTTGCCGAGAAGCCGGTCGAGCACGGTCTCGACGCTGCCGGCGAGCTCCGAAGGCTCCTGGCGCACGGAGTCACCAGAAACTGTGCGCTTCACCGGCACCCGGGTCGACGAGGTGATCTCGCCGGCCTCGGATACCAGCCCTCCCTTTGTGGAGCTCGATCCCTGGTCAACCACCGCCCAGACATGTGCTCGTCTCACCGGGCCTGTCCTCGACCGCCCGGTGGGTCCGTCGAGCCTCGCAAACGGGCGGCTATTCGCGACGGTACGTCGGTGAAGATCCCGGCGACACCGAGCCCGAAGAACCGCTCGGCCTCGTCCGGGTCATTGACGGTGTAGCTCAGCAGGTACTCGAAGCCACGTGTCCTGGCGAGCTCGACGAGCGAGCGCTCCACCATAGACCTCGAACAATGCAGACTGAACGCGCAAAGGGCTTCGCCGGCGGCGATCAGGTCGCCCGTCGGATCGACGACTCGTGCGCGGATCTCGCGCGGCGCCGAGAGCGGAGCGATCGGCAGGTCCGGAGCCAGGTCTCGAACCGATTCCAGTAGTGTCCAGTCGAAGCTCGAGATCAAAACCTGAGAGCGGCCGTCGAGCGCGTCGAGAGCTGCATGAGCCAGAGCCGAGCGCGAAGCTTGGTATCGCTTCAGCTCGATGTTGAGTGGCATGGTGACGGGCAGGTCGGCGAGCGCCGCACCCAGAGTCGGAAGCCGATCGTCGGCTTGGCCCAGGCGGACGTCGGCAAGTGCCGAGCTGGCCTGTTGTTCGACGATCTCGGGCCGGGAGGCCAGCCGTTTCAGGCTGCGATCGTGAAAGCACACGGGTACGCCGTCGGCGGCGAGCTGTACGTCGAGCTCGAGCATGTCGGCGCCCGCTTCCCGTCCGCGGCGGAAGGCGGAGAGAGTGTTTTCACAGGCTTCACCTGCCGCCCCGCGGTGGCCCACGATCCAGGGAGGGGGCGGCATGTGAAGACTCGGCACGATGAGCTCAGATGATAGCGAAGGCCGTCGATCGGGACTCTCCACCGTGCGTGACTTGGCTCATTGCACAGAGGCGGTTCGGAGACTACGATCGGACCCGGATTGGCCCGATTCGGATCGGTCGGCATGCCCGCGAAATTCTCGTTCTCCGACCCCCGCTACCGCTTCGGCGTGATGGTACTGGGCTCGGCACTTGCGCTGGCCGTCTGGTGGTGGCCCGCGGGTGCTGCCACGTCAGCCGAATACTCGCTCGGAATCCTGCTGGCGGTTCTCGGATTCGGCACGGCGTCTGCGGTCTACGGCTCGCGATCGGGGCGAGGCCTGGGATTGGGGGCGGTCGGACTCCCGCCTATGCTGCACTTCGTCGGAAGCCGGATTGCCGCTCCGGCGGCGCTGGCCTTCCTCCTGGCGGCCGCTCTGGCGGCCTCCAGACGGACGGGTGGCGGCGACCAACGCCATCCCGTCGAATGGCGGGGATTCGACGAGTGGGCCGAGCTTCTCGGAATCAGATTGCTGGCCGTCGTCGGGGCAGGCCTTGCTTGGCGCCTGGCGTTTTTGTCGACGGACGTACCGCGCGCGGGAGTTGCAGCCGGTGGCATCTATTTTCTGTTGCTCGCATTCGCCGAGTTGGTGCGCTGGACGAGCGCGGCTCGGGAGCTCGAAGAGGAAGCCGGCTACCGAGATCTCCTCTACGAGCTGGGCGCCTGGTGCGTGGGTGTGCTTGCCGTCGTCGTTTTTCTGGGAAGCGGAACGGCTGCGGGCATCGCTCTGCTCGGAGCTGTCGCGATCCTGTCCTTCGAGCTGGCGCGCTTGGATCGCCAGCGCAATCGCGCCGTCGAAGGCGCGAACGTAATGAGAGCGGTTCACCTGGCGGGGCACAGGATCATATTCGGCGAGTCAGAGCCTCTGGCGATCGCGCGGCAGATCTTCGGCGAGTGTCGTCGTTTGATCGCGTTCAGCTGGTTCCAGCTGGCGCTGCTGGATGCGAACGGGGACGAGGCGAGCTGGTACGCGGGGCCCGATGCGTGGGTGCGCGAGGGTGAGCCCGATCCGCCGCCGCGACCCGCGGCGCTGCCGGGGATCCACCGCCGGGTCAACTGGCAGCTCATAGAACGCGAACTGGCGGTGCCGGGACGCCGGCTCGGCACCATCCGTCTGTGGTGCGACCCGCGGCGTCAGCGGTCCGGAGCGACCGGCTGGCTCGACGCGTTGCTGCCGCAGATGACGTCTTCGGTGCACAGCGTGGTTCTGGACCGGGAGGCCCGGCAAGATCCGCTCACCGGACTTGCCGATCGGCGAGCGCTCGAGGAGCGCCTGCTCAACGTCCATACCCGAGCGGTCGATTCCGGACTGCCGATGTCCGTCGTTATGTGCGACCTGGACCACTTCAAGAAGATCAACGATCTGTACGGACACGCCACCGGCGATCAGGCTCTGATGGCCGTCGCCGCCGTGCTCGAATCCCATCGCCGCGAAAAGGACCTTTGCTGTCGCTACGGCGGCGAGGAATTCGCGCTGGTCCTCGAGGAGATGGACGGGCGCACCGCTCTGCAGGTGGCCGAGCGGCTCCGGCAGGCGGTCGAGATGCTGGGGTTCAGGCCGCACGGCAAGAGGATCCAGTTGCAGATGAGCGCCGGGGTGGCCGCGTTTCCCGAGCTGCATGTCAAGGAGCCGGAAGAGCTGCTCGAGATCGCCGATGAAGCGCTCTACAAGGCGAAGCGCATGGGACGGAATCGCTGCCTTCTGGCCCTGGGCGGCGGCAACTTCGAGACCCCAGCCGGCGAGATCGTGGGCTCGACCGAGCGGCCGGAGCAGCCGAGTATTCCCACTCTTTTCGCCTGACGGCGAGGGCCAACCCTCTTCGCCTGACGGCGCTGCCATGTCATTCCGAGCACAGCGAGGAATCCCTGTCGGTCGCACCGATTCTCCTCAATGTGATGCAAGCTCGGGATTCCTCGGTGTCGCCTCGGAATGACACTTCGCGTGAGCTGCCGGAGAAATCTCGCAGCGTCACCGGCGGAAGCGCTCCGGCCGTACGTCCCTACACCAGCGGCACCAGCGGTGCGAGCTCTGGCTCGATCTCGAGGCGGGGCTCCGGAGGGACATCGCCAAGGGTGTCCGCGGGTGCGTTGCGGCCGGCCAGATCCTGCCATTCGGCGCGATTGGAAGCGAGCGCGTGATCAAGCCAGTCGGACTTGTCGTCGGCCTCCAGATCCTCGACCAGGTCGAGCGGTAGGAAGAACACGTCCTCGGCCGATTCGAGGAGATTCGCGGACCGGGCTCTCCTGCCAAGGGCGAGGAGATGCGGCCGCACGCGGTCCAGAACGAAACGGTACTGTTCCCGGAACTCTCCGCGACCGCGGTGTGCCGGCAGCGCGAGAGCGGTTCGGATGCTGTCGTCGACCGGCTCCTTTGGCTGCGCCCGATGCCACGAGGGCCGGGCAGGGTCCGGTATTCCCAGGCGCTCGAGATCGGCGCGCTGCCCTGCCAGGAATCGGACCGCCTCCGGGCTCTGTGCGGGCTCGAGGTGCTGCCCGCGGCGGCGCCTCTGCCGGCGATCGAGAACCGCAGCAAGCTCGCTCAACAGAGCCTCACCGAGGCTGGGCAGGAGTTCGGAAAGCTCGGCGCGCGCGGCAGCGGCGTGACCGCCGTCAGGCTCCGCCGCGACGCGCTTGGTTCGCCGGCGCGGCACGACCGCGAGCCGCCGGCGATGGAACCAGAGAGCTCCGGCGAGCCGCCTGGGCAGCGGGTCTCTCGCGATCCCTCCCGGATCGATGAGGGCACCCAGGACCTCGGCCGAGGCCGGGGAATTCCCGAGCAGTCGTGCCAGCTTCGGCGCCTCGAGAAAGGGCCTCAGGGAGACGAACTGGATCGCAGGCGCTTCCGGGGCCGGCTGCCCGAGCTGATAGAGGGCGTAGCGTAGCGCGGCGTGCGCCGAATGGCGAAAGAGGGTTGCCCCCAGATGCGTCATCGGCGGCAGCGGGCCCGGAAGAAGCAGGCGACGGTCCGCGCGGATGTCGCCGGTGGCGACCACGCTCACGGACGCCAGAAGGCCCGCGTGAACAGCGCTGCGATCGCGTAGACCTCGAGACGTCCGACCCACATCAGGACGATCATCAGAAGCTTGTCGGGAGCGCTGAAGAACGCGAAGTTGGCGGTCGGCCCGACGGCCTTGAGACCCGGGCCGATGTTGCCGATGGTCGCGGCGGAGGCGGTAGCCGTGGTGATCAGATCCGGTCCGCCGATCGACAGCAGCAGGGCTCCCAGTCCCCAGATGCTGATGTAGAGAATGAAGAAGCCGGCAACACTGCGAACGACCGTATCCGGCACGCGCTTGGCGCTCACGAAGACCGAAAGCACCGTATTCGGGCTGAAGATCAGGCGCACTTCGCGGAGCGCGGCCTTGACACCGATGACCATGCGCATGACTTTCATCGAGCCGGAGGTCGAACCGGCGCAGCCGCCGATGAACATCAGGACCACAAGAATGATTCTGGACAGAACCGGCCAGGTATCGAAGTCGGCGCTGGCATAGCCGGTGGTCGTCGAAAGCGAAAGGACCTGAAAGAGGCCGTCCCTCGAAGCCTCGCCCAAGCTGTCGTAGGCGTTTCGCCGCATCAGGTCCCAGGTCACGAATCCGGCCGCACCGAGAGCGATCGCGGCATAGATGCGGAACTCGGAGTCCCGGAACAGGTTCCAGCCTCGGTTGCGCCAGACTCGGTAGTAAAGCGAGAAGTTCGCTCCGGCTACGAACATGAAGACGATGATGATGATTTCTACCAGGGGCGAGTTGAAGGCCGCGACCGAAGAGTTGTAGGGAGAAAAGCCGCCGGTGGAGAGAGTCGAAAACGTGTGAGTGAGAGCGTCGTAGAGATTCAGACCGGCGAGCATCAGGAGAACCGTCTGTAGACCGGTAAGCGCCAGGTAGATCTTCCAGAGGATCTTGGCGGTGTCGTGGATTCTCGGTTGCAACGCTTCGGCCGAAGGGCCCGGCACCTCCATCTTGTAGAGGAATCTCGCGCCCGGTCCGAGCTCGGGAAGCAGGGCCACGAAGAGAACGATGATGCCCATGCCGCCGAGCCATTGCGTGAAGCTGCGCCAGAACAGGATTCCGCGCCCGGAGCTTTCGATGTCGGTCATGATCGACGCTCCGGTGGTGGTGAACCCCGAAGCCGATTCGAACAGCGCGTCCACCGGACCGGCGATCGTGCCGGTCATGAGATAGGGCACGGCGCCCAGAATCGAGGCCAGGATCCAGCCTCCCGCGACGATCAGAATGCCCTCGCGCCGGTACGCGTCGCCGCGACGGCCGTAGAGAATCATCGCGGCGCCGGTAACAGCTGCCAGAACCGCCGATATGCCAAACGCGCGCGCGGCGTCCCACTCGCGGTAGAAGAGCGAGCACAAGAGCGGCGCGACCTCGGCTAAACCGACCAGAACGACCAGCCTCCCGAGGAAAAACGATGTCGCCCGAAAGTTCATGGAAGCTCGACGCCCACATTCAAGGGGTCTGGTTTGCGGGCGCTATTCGGCCGGATGCCAGGCGCTGCGAGGTAGCCGATGCGTGTTTCGTTCCGCGGCGTCGGAATGTCCGAAGATGCAAGGCCTGCGAGCTCGGTCAAGTCCTTCAAGTAGGTCGGCAAGATGACCTACTTGAGGGTTTTGCCGGGGAATAGAAGCCTGACCGTCCCCAGCTCCTCCTCCCGCACGAACAGAATCACCAGATCTCCCACCTCGAGGCGGTCCTTGCCGCGCGGCACGAACACCCGGTGGCCCCGGACCACGGCGCCCACGATCAGGCCCCGCGGAGCGTCCATCTCGGCCAGAGTCACGCCGGCCGCCGGGCTCGCCTTGGCGAGCCGGCGCTCCAGAACCACGGCGGCGCCGCGCTTGAGCGAAACGATGTTGGCGGAGAAATCACTCTCGATGTAGTCGCGAATCCGGTCGGCGGCCACGGCCCGGGGCGAGAACACGTCATGCAGGCCGAGTCTGCTCCAGAGCTTGGAGGTCTCGGCGCGCTGGACCAGGGCGAGCACTTGCGGAATCTCGAGCTCCTGGGCCAGCAGGCAGGCCATGAGGTTGTCTTCGTCCTCGCCGGTGAGGGCGGCGAAGGTGTGGGCGTCGTCGATCCGCTCGGCCTTCAGCAGCTGCAGGTCGGTAGCGTCGCCGTGGATGATCTCCAGGTTCGGAAACTCGGCGGCAAGGCGCTTGGCCCGCGGCCGGTCCTTCTCGATGATCTTGACCTTGACCCCGAGCCGGTCGAGCATCTGGGTGACGGTCTGCCCGGTGGCGCCGCCGCCCGCGATCACGACCGGGCCGATGACCTCGCGGCCGCTCGACACCATCCGCTCGGCCTGGCCGATTGCGTCGGTCGTCCCGAGCAATAGGGCCTCGTCTCCCGCCGAGGCGCGGTCGTCGCCCGACGGAATGACCAATTCGTCGCCGTGGAAGAAGGCCACCACCAGCGTGTTCGCGGGCAGCTTGATCTCTCGGAGCGGCCTCTGGGTGAGCGGCGAGTCCTCTTCCAGATGGATCTTGCGCAACTGGACCTTGCCCTCCGCCAGGTACTCGACCGCTACCGTGTTGTGACCACGGATGGTGTTGAGGATGCGCGTGGTCGTCAGCAGCTGTGTCGAGAGCAGAAGGTCGACGCCGAAGAGATCCTCGAACACCCGCCGATCCGCAATCACCTCCTGAGCGACTCCGACTCGCACGATGGCTCGCTTGGCTCCTAGACTCTTGGCGATTCGGGCTGCTGTCAGGTTGGCCTCGTCCGACGACGACACCGCGATAAACAGATCGGCCGCTCCGACATTGGCCGCATTGAGAACCGGCGGGTGAGCTCCATTCCCCTCGACTGCGAGTACGTCGAGCTCGTCATCGAGGCGCTCCAGCTTGGCTGGATTCGGCTCGATGACGGTGACGTCGTGCCCCTGCCGGGAGAGGGTCCGTGCCAGGTGGAAGCCAACTTCGCCGGCACCCATCACGACGTACCTGTGTGGCCCTTTGACGCTGTTCGAAGCCATCGAGAAGAGAGCCGGCCTTTGGCGGCTGCGCCGATACTATCCTGTGTTGCGCCGTATCTTTCGCTCTTGTCTTGATTTAGACCAAGGGAAAATGAGATATTTCGAATCAACTTACGTCTGCCCTGAAGGAGAAGGAGGCTCTCCAGATGAAGCGAACACTAGGTGTATACATAGGACTCACTCTGTTGCTGGCTGCCGGCGGCGCCTGGGCCCAGAGCAGCGGCGAGATCGACGGACAGATCAGTCGCGAGGACGGGACCGGAATCGGCGGTGTCGCCGTGGTCGTCAACGAGTCGGGAGACGCGACTCTGACCGGCAATGATGGCGGCTTCGGCTTCGCGAATGTGGCGCCGGGGACCTACAGCTTGACCTTTACCCTGGGCGACAACGTCGCCACGGAGGAGGGCGTCGAGGTCTCGTCGGGCGCAACCGCGACGGTCGAGAAGTCCGTCGACTGGGACATCAGCTTTGCCGAGACCATCACGGTGATCTCGGCGTCGCGTCGCGCGGAGAGAATCGTCGACGCCCCGGCGGCGGTGACACTGGTCACCGAGCAAGACATCGAAAAACAGGCCGCTCACGGCCAGCTACCGAAGCTCCTCGAGTTCACGCCGGGGGCCGAGGTCACCCAGAGCGGTCTCTACGACTACAACCTCAACACGCGAGGGTTCAACAGCTCGCTCAACCGGCGCGTGGCGACGTTGATCGACGGCCGGGACATTTCGGTGCCGTTTCTGGGAGCCCAGGAGTGGGCGGCGGTGTCCTTTCCGCTCGACGACGTCGCCAACCTCGAGTTGGTGCGTGGCCCCAGCGCGGCACTCTACGGCGCAAATGCGTCGAGCGGCGTTCTCAACATGGTCACCAAGGCGCCGGGTGACAGTCAGGGCGGCCTGTTGCGGCTTGCCGTGGGCGAGCTGTCGACGACCAACGCCGACTTTCGCTGGGCGACCGAATCCGCCAATGGCTGGGGCTTCAAGCTGGTGGGCGGCATTCGCAACACCGGCGACTTCACGGTCTCCCGGAACGGCGCGGCCGAGTACACCGTCCCGTGCGGCGGCGCCGTTACGACCGACTGCCTGCCCCAGGAGGGCGTGCCGCTGAATCCACTCGACGACGACGAGATCTTTTTCGGCACCCTGCGCGTCGACAAGAGCTTCGCCAACGGCCATCTGTTTACCTTCGAGACCGGAGATGCCTCGGTCGAGGGGCCGGCCTTTCAGACCGGCATCGGACGGGTGCAGCTGGTCGATGTGGAGCGCCCGTTCTACCGGGGCAACTACAGCACCCGGCATTGGAACTTCCTGAGCTACACCACCACCCGGAAGGCGGACAAGCAGACCGCCCTGGCTTCTGGCAACAACATCAGCCTCGACACCGAGAGGACGGGATTTGAGATCCAGACCAATTGGGACAGCGCCAACGGTAAGGTGCGGTTCGTGGCCGGAGCGTCGACCTCGAGTGAGGACATCAGCTCGATCGACCCGGCCACCGGGCGGCAGACCCTGGTGTTTCAGGACATTTCGAACGATAAGAGCGCCTTTTTTGCGCAGCTGGACTGGAACGCGAGCGAGAAGGTGAAGATCGTGCTCGCCGGGCGCTCCGACGAGAACGACCTGCACGCCTCCCAGTTCTCGCCCAAGGCCTCCGTGGTCTATTCGATCAATCCCAACAACACTTTGCGCCTGACCTACAACGAAGCCTTTCAGGTCGCCAACTACTCGGAGTTCTTCCTCCAGGCCGACGTCGCGGCGCCGATTCCGCTGAACGCCCTGGTTGCCGCGCTGGCGGGCGTGGATCTGGAGGCCACCTTCTGCGCTCCCTTCGGCGTCACCTGTGGCTACAGCGCGATTCGGGTTCTGGCGCTCGGCAACCGGAGCCTGAACCTCGAGGAGATCGAGACGGTAGAGCTTGGCTACAGCGGCATCCTGGGCGGAAAGGCCTTTCTTACGGTCGACTACTACCAGAGCGACAACACCAACTTCATCACCGACTTGATTCCACAGTTCACGGCACTCGGCGTGACCAATCCCAACTTCGCGCCCTACCAGCCGCCGTCGGCCATACCCGCGCCGGTCGCGGGCATCCTGCTTCCGACCTTGCAAGCGGCGCTGGGTGCGAACTTCTTCGTGCTCTCGAACAACCTGGACGGCTCGCCCATTCTGGTAGCCCGGTCGTACAGCAACTTCGGCGACGTCGATACCGAGGGCATCGACCTGGGCTTGAACTACTACGTCGACGACAACTGGACGGTGATGTTGAGCCTGTCCAACTTCGATTTCACGATCAACAACTCGCAGCCCGGATTCGACGACATCCTCCAGCCCAACACCCCCGAGAGCAAGGGTAGCTTCGGCTTCACCTACGTCGCGCCCAGGTGGGACTTCGGATTGAGCGCCCGCTGGGTGGACAGCTTCCGGTGGGTGGTCGGGCCGTTCGTGGGTACCGTTGCCTCCTACACCACGGCGGACCTCACCGCGAACTATAAAGTCAACGATCACGTCAAGGTGGGCTTGAACGTCGCCAACGCCTTCGACGAGGCGCACTGGGAATCCTTCGGCGGCGACATTCTCGAGCGCCGCGCCCTGGGCAGTGTCACTTTCAGCTGGTAGGCGGAATCGCCGGTAGCGGCTCGAGCGCCCGGCCGGTTCGGCCGGGCGTTTTTCTTCCCAAGCCTGTGCTAGGGTCCCTTTTCCGGTCATCTTGCGAAGCCGGAGAGTGTTCTTGAATCCGCCCAGGAGACTCCTCAGATCAGGCCTCCTCGCGGTGGCGGTCATGGCGGCGGCCACGGCCGGGGCCGAGGTCCGGATCGGAGTCGTCGTGGACGGTCCCTGGGACCGCAACTCCGAGATACGCGAGCTCAGCGAGCGCGAGGTCCTGATCCTGACCGAGGGAGAGTTCGAGGTCAGCTTCCCCGACGACGCCTATCTGGTCGGCGACTGGACGCTGGAAACGGCACTCACAAACATCAACCGGCTCCTCGAGGATCCCGAGATCGATATCGTCTTGACCTGGGGCCTGATTGCATCCCATACCGTCTGTTGCCTGGGTGAGCTGCCCAAGCCGGTGATCGCACCGGTGGTCATCGACGCGAGTCTTCAGGGTCTGCCGTTCCAGTTCGGCTCGAGCGGTATCCACAACCTGACCTATGCCGCGCTGCCGGACACTCTCGCCCAGGAGCTCGAGACCTTCCGGGCGATCGTGCCCTTCGACCACGTCGCGATCCTGTCTACCGCGCCGCTGCTCGAGGCGGTGCCGGAGCTGGTCGATCGTACGCGGATCAACCTTGCCGGCAGCGGAGTGGGTTTCGAGTTCATCCCGGCCGGCCAGTCCGCCGAGGAGATTTTCGCGGCGATGTCGCCCGAAGTCGATGCCGTCTACGTCTGGCCCCTGTTTCAGTTCTCGCCGATCGAGTACCGCCGCCTGATCGACGGCTTCATCGAGCGCAAGCTGCCGGCGTTTTCGGGCCTGGGCGGGGGCGACGTCGAAGCCGGCATGCTGGCGTCGGCCGGATCGCCCGATTTCTTCCCGAAGCTCGCCCGGCGAGTCGCGCTCAACGTTCAGCGGATTCTCCTCGGTGAAGAAGCCGCCGATATCCCGGTGGCCTTCGGCGTTCGCGACCGGCTGGTGATCAACATGGCGACCGTCCGGGCGATCGACGTCTCGCCACGATGGGAGGTCCTGATCGAGGCCGAGTTGCTTCACGCTGAGGAGATTGAGGACGCCTACCGTCTGTCGATCGACAAGGCGGTGAGCGAAGCTGTCGAGCTGAACCTGGACCTGCTGGTTCTGAGACGGCTGGTCGGCGCCGGGGCGGAAGAGGTGTCGATCGCCCGCTCGGCGCTGCTGCCGCGGCTGGACGTATCCGCCAGCGCCGTAACCATCGATGACGACCGGGCTGCCGCGAGCCTGGGCAGCCAGTCCGAGCGTTCCCTCACCGGCTCGACCGAGCTCACGCAGCTGGTCTATTCCGAGGCGGCCCTAGCGAATCTCTCGATCCAGCGGCGTCTTCAGGAGATTCGCGAGCTAGAGCTTCGGATATTTCGACTCGACATCGCCCTGGATGCCGCGACGACCTATCTCAACCTGATGCGCACCAAAGCCCTCGAGCGCGTGCAGCGCAACAACGTCGAGCGCACGCGGTCGAACCTCGATCAGGCCCGAGACCGGAGGGAACTAGGCGTCGCGGCGGCCGGGGAGGTGTTGCGCTGGGAAAGTGAGCTGGCAACGGCGCGCAAGTCCCTGGTCGAGGCGGTGGGAGGCCGGCGTGCGGCCGAGATCGCCGTGAATCGCTTGCTCCATCGGCCCCTCGAGTCGTTGTTCGTCACCGAAGAAGTCACCCTCGCCACGCCGCGTTTCCTGACTGGCCAGAGGCGTTTTCGCTCTTTTGTCGAGACTCCCCGAGGCTTTGGAGTATTTCGCGACTTCATCGTTCTCGAAGGGCTCGGGCGAGCCCCGGAGCTCGAGGCGATCGACGCCGGCATCGCCGCCCAGGAGCGGCTGGTGGCTTCGGCTCGTCGTGCGTTCTGGGCTCCGACGGTCGCGTTCCAGGCGGCTCTGGACGAGATTCTGAGCCGCGGCGGGGTCGGTTCGTCGGGCTCCGGCCTGTCCGGAGCGTTGCCTTTCGAGCTGCCGGTGGCCGACGATACGAGCTGGAGCTTCGCGCTCAACGCGAGCCTGCCGCTCTTCGACGGAGGCGAGCGTAGCGCGGTGAGAACCCAGGCCGAGATCGATCTCGAGCGTCTCAGGTTCGAGCGAACCGCCACCGAGGAGCGTATCGAACAGCGCATCCGGACGGCTCTGGTACAAGCGCGAGCGTCGTTTGTCGGTATTCGGCTGTCGAATCAGGCCGCCGACGCGGCCCGCGACAACCTCGACCTGGTCGAGGATTCGTACTCGCGCGGCGTGGCGTCTCTGCTGGATCTGCTCGACGCTCAGACCGCCGCGCTCAACGCCGAAGAGCAAGCGGCCAACGCGCTCTACGATTTCCTGATCGATTGGCTCGAGGGGCAGCGTGCCGCCAACCTGCTGGATTTCTTTTCCGACGCGGAGTACCGGCAGGAGTTTTTCGATCGCCTGGACTCCTATGCAGCGGCGCAGGGCATCACGTTGCCACCGGTTTCGCAGTAGAAACGAGCACCGAGGAAGCACCATGACGAAACCAGAGATCGGGTCCTGTTGTCATTCTGAGCTGCAGCGAAGAATCCCTGTAGCAGTCGCGCTCGCCCTCGCGCTCTTCACCGGTTGCCAGGAGCCGCCGGCCGTCGAGACCGTGCTGCGTCCGGTGCGCTACGAACGCGTATCGACCACCCAGGAGGCCCGCCTGCGGACATTCGCCGGCGTCGCGCGAGCCGGCGTCGAGTCGAACTTGAGCTTTCGAGTCGCCGGACCCGTCGATCGGGTTGCGGTCTCGGTGGGCCAGCAGGTCGCGAAAGGTCAGGTTCTTGCTCAGATGGATCGGACCGACTACGAGCTCAAGGTGCAGGAGGCGGTGGCCGGTCTCGCGCAGGCCGAAGCCGCCTCCAGGAACGCCGAGGCCGACTACGAGAGAGTGCGTGGCCTCTACGAGAACAACAACGCGTCGCGGCGAGAGCTGGATGGAGCTCGCGCGAACAGCGAGTCCAGCCGAGCTCAGGTCGAAGCTGCCCAGAAACGCCTGGAGCAGGCGCGCCAGCAGGTTTCCTACTGTACCTTGCGCGCGCCAGTAGACGGCACGGTGGCCGCGGTCGACGTAGAGATCAACGAGAACGTCCAGGCCGGCCAGAAGGTGTTTCTTCTGACGGCGGGCACCGACACCGAAGTCGAAGTCGCTTTGCCCGAGGCGGTAATCTCGGGCGTCGAGCGCGGCCAGGGGGTCGAAGTGAACTTCGACGCGCTCCCCGGACGGACGTTCGCCGCCGAGGTCACCGAGGCCGGCGTGGCCGCGGTCGGCACCGCCACCACGTTTCCCGTCACCGTGCGACTGGTGGACTCGGACCCGGACATACGGTCCGGGATGGCGGCTGAGGTGGCGTTCCGATTCGCGGCCGAGAGCTCGACAGGGCGGCTCCTGGTCTCGCCGGTTGCAGTCGGCGAAGACCGTGATGGGCGCTTCGTCTTCGTACTCGAGACGGCGGCGGGTGGCGACGGCACAGCCGTGGTGCGGCGTCGGGCCGTCGAGGTGGGGGAGCTCACCGGTGACGGGCTCGAGATTTTGCGCGGCCTCGAGGACGGTGAGCTGGTGGTGACCGCCGGCGTTCGACGCCTTTCGAACGGCGAGACAGTCAAGGTCACGGAGATTTCTTTGTGAATCTGACGCGCGTCGCGATCGAGAAGAACCGGATCACCTTCGTCGCGCTGGTGGTTCTGGCGCTGGCGGGTATCCAGTCGTACCTGGGGATGCCGCAGTCCGAGGATCCCGGGTTCACGATTCGCACCGCGATGGTGATCACCTACTTTCCGGGCGCCAGCCCGGAGCGGGTCGAGCAGCTGGTCACCGACAAGCTCGAGAAGGCGATTCAGGAGATCCCCCAGGTCGACGTCATCAACAGCCAGTCCAAGAACGGTGTCTCGATCATCATCGTCGACGTCCAGGAGCGCTACAAGATCATGCGTCCGATCTGGGACGATCTGCGACGCAAGGTGGATCGGGCCGCGGGTGAGCTTCCCGACGGTGTGATCGGGCCCAACGTCAACGACGAGTTCGGCGACGTTTTCGGGACCGTCGTCAATCTCACCGGCGATGGTTACAGCTATGCCGAGCTCAAGGAGGTCGCTGACGAGGTTCGCGACGAGCTGCTCCTGATCGACGAGGTGGCCAAGGTCGAGATCCACGGCGAACAGGAAGAGCGCGTCTTCGTCGAGTACAACAATGCGCGCCTGGCCGAGCTCGGCCTGTCGCCCGGCCAGCTCCGCAACATCCTGGAGAGCCGGAACATCATCAACCCGGGCGGCCAGGTCCGGACGCTCAATGAGGAGATCGTCCTCGAGCCTTCGGGCAACTTCGAGTCGGTCGAAGACCTCAAGCGGACAATCATCAGCCTGCCGGGTCGAGACGAGCTGATCTATCTAGAGGACGTGGCGGAGATCAGTCGCGGCTACATTGATCCACCCAGCCGAAAGATGCGAGCCAGCGGCGAGCCGGGACTAGCGCTCGCCATCTCGATGCGCGAAGGCGGCAACATCCTGGTTCTGGGTGAGGAAGTCACCAAGACGATCGACTATGTGCAGGAAAGCTACCCGCACGGCGTCGACTTCGAGTTCACGCAGTCTCAGGCCGGCGAAGTCGAGAGCAAGGTCGACGACTTCGTCGGTAACCTGGTTCAGGCGGTAGCGATCGTCATGCTCGTGATGCTGGTGAGTCTGGGTCTGAGGACCGGCCTCGTGGTCGCCAGCCTGATCCCGATGGCGATCGTCATGGCCTTTATCTTCATGGCCCTGTTCAACGTCGGCATCAACTCGATGTCGTTGGCGGCCCTGATCATCGCGCTCGGGCTGCTCGTGGACAACGCCATCGTCATGTCCGAGTCGATCATGGTGCAGATCGCGGCGGGCACGCCCGCGAAGGAGGCCGCGATCGCGACCGCTGCCGAGCTCAAGACGCCGCTTCTGGTGTCGTCACTCACGACGGCGGCGGCGTTTCTGCCAATCTACCTGGCCGAGTCCGCGGTCGGTGAGTACACCGCGGCACTGTTCCAGGTGGTGACGATCACACTCTTGTGTTCGTGGGTCCTGGCGCTGACCATGGTTCCGCTTTTCTGCGTGATGTTTCTCAAAGTCAAGCCGCAAAAGGAGGGTGCCTTCGAGACGCCTTTCTTTCGCAGCTACCGCTCGGCACTGTTGAAGTCCCTCGAGCGGCCCTGGCTGTCGATCGCGGTCGTCGCGATGGTGTTCTTCGGCGCCATGCAACTCTTCGCCTTGGTCCCGGCGATCTTCTTCCCGCCCAACGAGCGCGCGTCCTTGACCGTCGAGCTCGAGCTTCCCACCGGAACGCCTCTGGCGCGGACGGAAGAAGTCGCCATCGAGGTCGAGAGGTTCATCGAACAGAGCCTGCGAGCGACGCCGGAGGAAATCGAAGCCGGTCGGCACGGGGTCACCAACTGGGCCACTTTCATCGGCGAAGGAGCCCCGCGGTTTTTTCTCTCCTATGGCCCCGAGTACGCGAGCCCCGAGTACGCGATCCTGGTCGTCAATGCGTCATCACGTGAGTACATCGACGTGGCGGTAGGGGAGTTGCGCGTCTTCTGTCGCCGATTTCCCGGCTTGAAGGCCAAGATCGAGCCGCTGCCTCTGGGACCGCCGGCCGGCGATCCGATCGAAGTCCGGGTCTCGGGACGTGATACCGACACCATCTTCCGCCTGGTGGATCAGGTCAAGAAGCGTCTCGAAGAAGTCGAAGGTCCTCGAAACATCTCGGACGACTGGGGCGCGCGCTCGAAGAAGCTTCTGGTCGAGATCAACCAGGCCCGTGCGCAGCGCGCGGGCGTCACCAATCAAGACGTCGCGGTCTCGCTCCAGACCGTGCTCTCGGGGATTACGACTACCGAGTACCGCGAGGACGACAAGATCATTCCGGTGACTCTGCGATCGGTCGGTGCGGACCGGCTGAATCTGCAAAAGCTCGATAGTCTGAACGTCTTCTCACAAGGGACCGGCCTTTCAGTACCGCTCAAGCAGGTCGCCGATTTGGCGGTCGCGTGGCAGCCGGCGAACATTCGACGGCGCGACCGGCTGCGCACGGTCACCGTGGCGGCGGATCTCGAGCCCGGCTTCACCGCGATTGCGATCAACCAGGTTCTGGTGCCGCTCTTAGACCGGGACAGCTCCGACTGGCCGCTCGGGTACTCCTACGAGATCGGTGGTGAGGACGAGGCGTCGGAAGAGGCCAACGCCTCGATTGGAGAGCAACTGCCGATCGCCGGGCTGATCATCATTCTGTTGCTGGTGAGCCAGTTCAACTCGATCCGCCGGCCGCTCATCATCTTGATCACGATTCCTCTGGGCATCATTGGGGTCGTCATCGGGCTGCTGGTCATGCGGTCGTACTTCGGATTCATGACCCTCTTGGGGATCGTTTCGCTCGCCGGCATCGTGATCAACAACGCCATCGTCCTGCTGGATCGGATCGAGATCGAGATTCGCGACAACGGCCTGTCACGGCAGCGGGCGGTCATCGAATCGGCGCAGCGCCGGATGCGGCCGATTCTGCTCACCACCTTCACCACGCTCGGCGGTCTGATTCCGCTCTACATCGGCGGCGGTGTCATGTACCGGCCGATGGCGGTGGCGATCATGTTCGGGCTGGTCTTCGCGACGGCTCTGACCCTCGGCGTGGTGCCGATCCTTTACTCGCTCTTCTTCAAGGTCCGGTTCAAGGACTTCGTGTACTGATATCGGGGACACCATCCCTTGGTGTCCCGTCCCGACTGCTACACCTTCACGAATCCGCGCGCGAGGTCGACGAACGTGGCGGCGTCCTCGAAGTTCGAGGCCAGCCCCAGAGAGATTCTCACTGCGCCGCTTCCCTTGCCCTGGACGCAATTGCGGAACTCGTCGTAGCTCATCCGCTCGGGCGAGCTGCGGAAGCAAGCGGTAAGCTCGCTCTTCGAGATCTCGAGCGCGACCTCTCCGGCTCCGGGGTTGCAGAAGCAGCCGGTCCGGAGCGAGATCCGCCGTTCGTTGGCCCGCTCCTGGACCTCGTCCTGGTCGATGATCTCGCCGTTCGCGTCGACGAAGTTGAGGGCCAGCGTGGCGCCGCGCCGTTCGAGGCAACTGGGGCCGTAGAGCCGGACGAGCTTCTCGCCGTTGCCGTGCTCGAGCTCGAGCAACTGCTCGATCATCCAGCCCACCAGCGGCTTCAGACGAGCCTGGATCCTCTGGTAGCCGATCGAGTCCAGGAAATCGAGACCGACTTCAACGGCCGGAATGTTGGAGTAGTCGAGAGTGCCGTCCTCGAACGCCGCGGCCCCGGGCGCCAGATAGTGCCGATCGGCTTGGACCGAGGCGACCGAGATCGTGCCGCCCGCGAACCAGGGCCGGTGGAGTTTCTCGAGAGCTCGCCAGCGAGCGATCAACGCTCCGACCCCTGTCGGGTACCCGAACATCTTGTAGAACGAAAGCGCGACGTAGTCCGGGTGCCAGGCGCCGAGGTCGAGCCGGTTGGTCGGCACGAATGCCGCCGCGTCGACGAGGACGTCCCATCCCCGATCTTGAGCTCGCTGGATCCACTCCAGGGGATGGAGAACGCCCGAGAAATTCGACTGCGCCGGAAACGCGAACAGGTTGTTGCCGCCCGGCCGAGCCTTGTCGAGGTACTCGTCGAGGCGTTTCTCGTCGACCATCATGTCCGGCGGAACGATGGGGATGTAGGTGGTGCGGGCACCGTGCGCCCGATCGAACTCGCGGATGCCGTTGACCGAGTTGTGATTGTCGAAGGTCAGGAGAAACTGGTCCCCGGCCTCGAAGGGGAAGGACTCGCCGACCAGCTTCAGGGAATGGCTGGCATTGGCGGTAAAGATGACCGCGTATTCCTCGGGCGAGGCGTTGAAGAAGTCGAGGATTCGCCGCCGACAGCGCTCGACGCGATCCGTGGTGTCGCGGGACGTCGGATTCGAGGAATGCGGGTTGCCGAGCACGTGGGTGAGCAGGAACTCGGCGTGCCGCTTGACCTGGCCCTCGGAGTAGATCCCGCCACCGGTGTAGTCGAGGTACACATGGTGTTCCTGGTCCAGGCGCGAGAATTCGCGCTCGCGCAGCTCGTCGAACGAGCCCGTCTCGCGATAGCCGGGATTCGACTCCAGAAAGCGCTCGAACTCCTCGACGCGGGTGTTCGGGGTCCAGGCCGCGGCTGTGGTTTCGGTTTGCGGTTCCATGGGGAGTTTCCCTGCGGTGGCGGTGGGATTCTATCGTCTCGACCGTCATTCCGAGCGCAGCGAGGAATCTCCACACTGGCCCAACTCCTCGACCCGTGCTAACTTCTGCCGACCATGACGCTACGGAGACCCCTGCTTGCCGTGCTGGCGCGAGTCCTAGTGGCCCTGGGGCTCATCGCCCTGGCGGGGCTCGCCTCCGTTTCCCGCGTCGAAGGTGCCGCCGCCGCGCCGGTCCTCCCCGAGCCGGACGACAACTGGTTCGAGGGTGCGAGCGGGTTCGCCAAGGGCTTCGAGCGCGCGGAGGCCGAGGGCCAGGCCGTTCTGCTCTATTTCTACGCCGACTGGTGCGGCTACTGCCGCCAGCTCGAGTCGAATCTGCTCTATCAGGCCGCGGTCGAGGACTACACCAAGTACCTCGTCAAGATCCGGGTCAATCCCGAGGACGGCCCCCAAGAGCGCGAGCTCGCCGGCCGCTACGGCGTCCGGGGATACCCGGCCGTGTTCGTCCACAAGCAAGCGTCCGTTCGGCCCCAGAAGGTCGGCCGAAGCGTCGTCGACAGCGGCAAGCGACGACTGATGACGCCCGACGAGTACGTCCGCATGCTCACCATGGCGAGCGGCCGGCGCTTCATCGCTCTCTGATCCGAGTCGCGACGCCGACCCGGAAGGCTCGTAGCACGTAAGGTGACGCCGTCTCCTGTGGGCGGCGCTCGAAGCGACGGGTCCCCCCCACTACGCTGTGAACCACCCGACAGCCTTGCGGCCACTTCTTTGCTAGCTTGGGTACAGACATGACCGGCTCACCGACCATCGAATGCCCCAAGTGCGGGCGCACGGTGCCCGACACGGCCGAGTGCGCGGCTTGTGGTGTCGTCTTCGCGAAGATCCGCCCGGTCGATCCGGCTGCACGGACGTCGTCCCCCGCCGCGTTTCCGGAGCTCCAACCTCCGCCGGCGTCGCCGCAACAGAGCTTCCGCCTTGGTCCGATCCTTGCCCTGCTGGCCCTCGTCGCAGCCGGCAGCCTGGCGGCGCTCGAATGGGTGGACAACCGCGCCGCCGAGACCGACGTTCCGGTCCAGCCGATCGAGGCCCAGCGTCCGGAACCCGCGCCGGGACCCGCACCCGCTCCGCAACCGGCACCCCGAGCCCGCAGCGATCTCGGAGCTACCCCGGCTCCGCGGTCCAGGCCCGCTCCCGCACCGGAGCCCGAGCCGCGGAAAGCCCGCTGGGTCGATCCCGACTTCTCCTGGTTTCAAGGCGCCTCCGGTTTCTCTCGCGGCCTCGAGCGCGCCCAAACCAAAAACCAGGCCGTCCTGGTCTACTTCTACACTGACTGGTGCCCGTACTGCCGGCAGCTGGAGTCCGAGCTTCTGGGCCGTGCGGTGGTCGAGGAGTACACGAAGTACCTCGTCAAGATCCGGGTCAACCCCGAGAAGGGCGCGTCCGAGAGGGCGCTCGCCGGGCAGTACGGAGTGGCTGGATACCCATCGGTTTTCATCCATCCGGCCGGCCTCGGCGGTCCCCAGAAAATCCGCGGCATGACCAAGAAGACCGGCGAATGGCGCCTGCTCTCGCCGCAGGCCTACGTCGAGAACCTGGTTTCGGCGGCCGGTGAGCGCTTCGGCCCTTCTTGAGCGGTTGTCTTGAGGTTTTGGCCCTCCTCCCGTAGACTGCCGGGCTCTGACGGGGCGTGGCGCAGCCTGGTAGCGCACCTGCTTTGGGAGCAGGGGGTCCCCAGTTCAAATCTGGGCGCCCCGATATGAGAGGAACACTGGTCGCGCATGCGGCATTGCGGTTCCATGAGAGGCTGCCTGTAGCTCAGCTGGATAGAGCAGCGGCCTTCTAAGCCGCGGGTCGGGGGTTCGAATCCCTCCAGGCAGGCCAGTTTCCAATGAGTCGAACGCAGGGTTCGACTGAGATACTTGAAAGATGGTGAGTGTAGCTCAATGGTAGAGCGCTTGATTGTGGTTCAAGTGGTTGGGGGTTCAAGTCCCCTCACTCACCCCATTCCCCCGCCTTCTCAAGGGCGCCCTTAGCTCAGCTGGATAGAGCGACAGCCTCCGGAGCTGTAGGTCAGAGGTTCGAATCCTCTAGGGCGCGCCA
>JBHHWO010000047.1:0-28201 GCA_046756565.1 Thermoanaerobaculia bacterium
GTACCGTAAGACCTTGTCGCGCGACCATCTGGACTTCTGCCACGGGCTGCTAGGGTCGCTCGCCTTCGGCGTCTACTATCACTACGTCAACATCTCGCCCGACCACGTCGCCCACTTGCCTCCGGGAGACGCCCAGGGTCTGTTCCGGTGGACCGCCCTGGCGTTGCCGGCAGTCGAAGCCTGCGCCGCCGCCGTGGGCTTGGTGGGCGCATGCGAAAGGACGTGACTCATGCCAGCCATTCGTCACCGCTTCCCGATCCTGGCGCCGGCGGCATCTGTCTTCGACGGCGTGTCGACGCCTCAGGGACTCGACAGCTGGTGGTCCGAGCGCTCCGCCGGTACCGCCGAGCCCGGAGCGAAATTCGAGCTGTGGTTCGGGCCCGGCTACGACTGGCGCGCTGTGGTCTCACGTTGCGTGTCCGGTCGCGAGTTCGAGCTCGAGCTCACCCGGGCCGACGACGACTGGGTCGGATCGCGAGTCGGCTTCGACCTCTCGGAGACCGGCGGCGTCACCCAGGTCGAGTTCGCCCATCGGGGCTGGCCTTCCGCCAACGACCACTACCGGACGTCGTGCTTCTGCTGGGCGATGTATCTCAGGCTTCTCAAGAGGTACGTCGAGACGGGGGAGGTAGTGGCGTACGAGAGCCGGCTGGACGCCTGACGTCGGCTGATCCGGTCGTTCCTACCGACGGGTGGCCTCCCGCCGGTTTTCAATCGGTTCTCTGTGGTGGCTCGGTGCGATTGAGGGCCGCCGGTGCCGTCTTCTCGCTCGCCCCTCGAAGACTCGGGTAAGCGCTCGCTCGCAAGAGGCACGCGGCCGGCCTTTCAGGCACAGTACCGGCCAAGGCGAGGCGGCAGGCAATCCGTGCAGGGGGCTCTCCGCGAGGGCTCGAGAAGTCATTTCGGAAGCAACAAATGGTGTGCGTGAAGCGGAGCGCAGGCGAGGGCCCATGCTGTTGTAGGCCTTCTAGCCCGAGCCGTCCCCTGGAGGATTGGCCTGCCGATCGCCGCCGGTGCGCGGCGATGCCTTCGACCGAGATCGTACGAGGTGCCACCTTCGACACCGGGGGCGCGCTCGAAGGATAGACTTGACCCGTCTACAACTTCATAGTTCAAGCTCCTCTTCGTCGGCACCGCCGACCGACACGTCAACGACCCAAAGGAGAGGAAACATGAGCGAAAAGAACGTCACCGTGAGTGAATGGACCGACCTGTTCCGGTTCATCGGCCTGAGCGACGAGGACATGCACCGTTGGCACCGCGAGTTCGAGAGCCGGCATCCCGACGGCCATCAGGGCTTTCTCGAGTGGCTCGGCCTGCCGGACGAACGAATCTCGACGATCCGGAGCCAGTCGTCGACATAGCCCGGAGCCGCGGACTGGCCGCCCGGGTCGGCCTGCGACCCCGCGATCGAGGGAATCCACAATGATGACGGTGAGTCAAGTCGCCAACCGCTTCGGCCTCTCGAGATCGACCCTTCTGTACTACGACCGGATCGGCCTGCTCTCGCCGTCGGAGCGCAGCTCCGCCAACTACCGTCTCTACAGCGAGGACGATGTCGCCCGCATGGAGCTCATCCGAACGTACCGTCGGACGGGCCTGGCGCTCGCCGATATCGCCCGGATTCTGTCGCCCGGGGAGAGCTCGCTCACCGAGCTGCTACGCGAGCGATTGAAGGACCTCGATGGGCAGATCAAGGCCCTGCGCGCACAGCAGCGCCGGGTGGTCGATCTTCTGCAGGGGCACGTTTCGCTGAGCGAGACCCGCAGCCTCGACAAAGACGGCTGGGTGGCCCTGCTGCGAGCGTCGGGCCTCGATGATGAGGACATGATGCGGTGGCACATCGAGTTCGAGCGGCTGGCCCCCGAAGCCCACCAGGACTTTCTCGAGTCGCTGGGGCTGTGCGAGCCGGAGATCGAGAGGATCCGCGAGTCCTCGAGGGTCTGACCGGCGCTAGCGCGGAGACCAGGCCATTCCGTCCGGCTCGCGCCCGGCCTGGAGAAGGCCGGTGACTTCGAGGTCGACGGTGGACACCGAGACCACCGTATCCGCCTGGGTCGCCGCAACCCAGGCAGTGCGCCCGTCGGGCGAGACGACCAGCCCGACCGGCACGGGACTGTCGCCGAATCGATCCCCGAAGAGGCGCTCTTCGTAGCCCTCGACAGTGCTGAGGTCGAGTTGGCTGCGCGCGAGCTCCTCTCGCGTGGCCCGGTCGAAGACCACGACCTCGCCGCTGCGAGCGGCCGAGACCAGCACCCGGGAGCCGTCCGGCGTCAGGCGCACCCGGATCGGGAAGCCCGGGCACGGCACGGTCTCGACGATCTCGAGGGTGTCCGGGTCGATGACCGAGAGGGTGTCGGCGGCGCGGTTGGTCACCCAGACCTCGCCGCCGTCCGGCGCGATATCGATTCCCTCGGCTCCGTCGCCTGTGGCGATGTCCTTGAGCTTCTCGCCCCGCTCTATATCGATCACGGTGACGGTGCCGGACCCGATGTTGGCGACGAACGCACGTCCCCCTGTCGCCGCGACCATGTGCGAGATGTCCTGCGCCGTCTCGATCGCGGCCCTGACCTCGCCGGTGTCGATCTCGACCACCAGAAGGTGCTTGCTGCCCTCGGTCGTGACCACCAGGCTGCGGTCCGACAGCCAGGCCAGACCGTGCGGTCGAGTGTGCTCGCCGAGCTCGATGGTTCGAGTCACCGCGGCTCCCGAGACGTCGACAACCGTCAGACTCGAGCCCGGCCGTTCACGGTCGCCGTAGTTGGTGACCACCGCGGTCGCTCCGTCGGGCGACACCGCGATCTCGTGCGGAAACTCGCCGGTCGGCAGGGTTGCTCGTTTCTCGCCGCTCGCCGGCTCCAGCAGGTCGACCGTGGCATCCGACTTGTTGGCGACCAACAGGGTGTCGCCGGAGGCGCCAGGGGCCGAGGCAAGCACCACCAGGAGGAAGATCGAGGCTACTTTCATTGCCAGAGTATATGTGCGGGGGCGTGGCAACATGCCGGGCATGAAAATGCGGAGACGAGAGCGAAGGCCGAAGGCAGCGCCGGTTCACCGGTCGCCTCTCAGGCCGCGAGAGGCGAGGTCGGGCGGCGAATGATCCGGGACGGTCGAGCCGTGGTCGAAAGCTTTGTCTCCGCGGGCTGCGTGCACGGCGAGCCGCTCGCCACGGACATGCTCCTCGCCCTGGCGGCAATCCCCTCGAAATACACCCGAGAGGATTTCGAGCCTGGCCACTTCACGGCGAGTTCGGTGCTAGTCGATACCGAGACTCGCCGTCTCCTCTTGATCCGGCATCCGAAGCTCGGTCGCTGGCTCCAACCCGGTGGGCACATCGAATCGGCCGACCTGTCGGTTGCTGGGGCTGCCGCGCGGGAGGCCGAGGAGGAGACCGGCTTCGTGGTTCGGGCGGAGGAGGCGGTAGGGGTAGGGCTCGAGATCCACCGAATCCCGGCCTGGGGGGACGAGCCGTCCCACCTTCATCTCGATCTTCGGTTCCTGTTCGAGGTCGACGAGATTGCAGGTGCATCGCCGTCCGAGCTGGACCTGGAGTGGTTTGCTGTCGATTCGAGAGAGGCGAGGGACGCGCTTGGCGAGACACTGGACCGGGTTCTCGGGATCCTCGATCGATCGAATCCGACTTGAGCCGAGGGCCGGCGGCCACGCGATCGAGAACCCTCGCATCCGGTGGCGACTTGCGCCTAGAATGGCGGATCTTCATGACCGATCGGGAGGACGGCTGGTATGAGACCGATAGAGCGAGTACGTCGATGGAGCGCCCTGGGTGCGTTCTGCCTGTCTCTGAGTTGCGCCTCCAACGCCGTCGCCCCCGATTCGGCCGAGGCGCCCGCGGAGCTGCCCCTTCAGATTCACTGGGTGCGCAATTCGGCGGAGTATCGAGCGCTTCTGGAGCAGAGCTACCGGCTCGCCGGCGAGGTGATCGAGAAGCGGAGCGCGGACCGCGAGCCGGGCGCCTGGGCGGTCGCGGTGGACGCGGACGAGACCTTGATCAGCAATTCCCAGCAAAGCAAGGAGCAGGCGCTGGGGAAGCCCGGCTCCTTCGAGGAGCGCTGGGACGAGTGGGTTCGCCGTCGAGCCGCGCCGGCGCTCCCGGGTGCGATCGAATTCCTCGAGCGAGTCCGCGAGCTCGGTGGAAGGATCGCGGTGGTCACCAACCGGCGCGAGCACCATTGCGAGGCCACGGCCGACAACTTTCGGGCGATCGAGCTGCCGTTCGACGTGGTCCTGTGCCGGGGCGAGACCGGCGACAAGCGACCGCGCTGGCAGCGCGTCGTCGAAGGCAAGGCCAAGGATGGTCTGCCGCCGGTCGAGATCCTGATGTGGCTGGGTGACAACATCCACGATTTTCCGGATCTCGACCAGGAGCTGCGGTTCACGGGCCCGGAGGGATTCACCGAGTTCGGCGACCGGTTTTTCATCCTTCCGAATCCTCTCTACGGATCGTGGGAGGACAACCCGCCTGATTAGTGTTCCGTGCGGGAAGAACGCTACCCACTCTTGCGGCCCTCCAAGCCGCTGGCTTCGTTGCGTCTCCTCGGATTAGGCTCGCTAGTGTCCCGTGCGGCAAGTTCCTTTACATTCGAGCGGTGCTGCATCCCGCTGGGCGGCGTTGCTCCTCTGTCGAATATGCCCGATATTCTCAGTCGTCGCGCCTTGCCCAGCGCACGCTTCACCGCTCTCGGTGTGGCAACGAACTTACCGCACGGGACACTAGTCCTTCGTCGACGCGCCTGGCCAGCGACGCGGATGGCTCGCAAGCCTGGGCAACGAACTTCCCGCGCGGGACACCAGTCTGGAGTCGAACGGAGAGTGGAGGGTTTGGGTGTGGCTGCGGCCGCAATGGGAGCGTAATTCCGTTGTCGTCCGCCAGCGGCTAGAATCCGTCTCACTTTCATCGACACGAGGAGGCGCGATGGCACTTCGAATCAACGACACGGCCCCCGATTTCACCGCCGAGACCACCGAAGGTACGATCAGTTTTCACGACTGGATCGGCGACGGCTGGGCGATTCTGTTTTCTCACCCCAAGGACTTCACGCCGGTCTGTACTACCGAGCTCGGCTCGGTCGCCGGCCTCAAGCCCGAGTTCGACCGGCGCAACTGCAAGGTGCTGGGGATCAGCGTCGACGGCGTCAGCGATCATTTACGCTGGTCGGAGGACATTGCGGCTTCGCAGGGCCACTCCTTGAACTATCCGCTGATCGGCGATCCCGAGCTGGCGGTGGTCAAGCTCTACGACATGCTGCCGGCCGACGCAGGCGATACTTCCGAGGGTCGCACGCCTATGGACAACGCCACCGCGCGGTCGGTGTTCGTAATCGGCCCCGACAAGAATATCAAGGCGACGCTGACCTACCCGATGAGCACCGGCCGAAACTTCGTCGAGATCCTACGTCTTCTCGACTCCTGCCAGCTCACGGCTCAGGAGCAGGTGGCGACGCCAGCCAACTGGGAGCAGGGGGATGACGTCATCATCCTGCCGGCGGTCTCCGAGGAGGACGCAAAGGCCAAGTATCCAGACGGCTGGCAGCAGCCGCTGCCCTACATTCGGGTCGTTCCCCAGCCGAAGTAGCCGAGAGTCGTCTGTGTACCGAGCGGGCGTGTGGAATCGGACACACCCTCACACACGGGGCTTCTGCTAGAAAGTCGGTGCATGCTCGAGTTTTCCGTCGCCCCTTCCGGGCGTCCAGGTGCCGGCGAGTTCGCTCCGTATGCGAGCGAAGACATCGATCTTGTCGCCGGTGACGACGCCGTCGTTGCTCTTGCGTCGCAGCTGGAACTGAGCTCGCTGCTCTTCGGCGGGCTCTCCGACGACAAGATCGAGGAACTCACCTACGCTCCGGGAAGATGGACGTTCAAGGAGGTTCTCGGGCATCTGGCCGATGATGAGCGTATCTTCGCCTACCGGGCGCTTTGCATCGCCCGCGACGACGAGCGGCCGTTGCCGGGATTCGACGAGAACGCCGATCTCGAGACAGCGGGCTTCGAGTCGCGGCGGCTGGACGATCTGATCTCGGAGTACCGGGCGGTGCGGCAGGCTTCGATTGCGATGTTCTCCGGCCTGCCGGAGACCGCTTGGCGGCGGAGGGGGCTGATCGCGGGCTATACCGCGTCGGTGCGCGGACTCGCCTTTCACATCGCCGGTCACGAGCTTCATCATCTGCGGGATTTGAAGGAGCGGTACCTGTCGCAGCTGGGTTGACGGCTCGAGCTGCCGGCCGATGATCGAGTCCGACTCGCTACCGACGATCTCGGGCGACCGGGTTCGCTTGCGCGCGCTGTCGTCAGGGGATCTCGAGGCGCTGTACGCGATCTTCTCGGACGCGGAGGTGATGCGCTACTGGAGCCACGCTCCGTTCTCGGACATAGCCGAAGCGGAGAGTTACCTCGCCGACATTCGCCGAGGTGTGATGTCCAGGAGCCTGTTTCAGTGGGGTCTCTGCCGCTCGGAAGACGACCGGGTGATCGGCACGTGCACGCTGTGGCAGTTTGATGCCGCAAACCGCCGCTGTGAGATCGGCTTCGCCCTGGCTCGCGAACACTGGGGAGGTGGTTGGATGTCGGAGGGACTGACCGTACTCATCGACTATACGTTCTCGCAGCTCGGCCTGCTTCGGCTCGAAGCCGATGTGGATCCGAGAAACGCCGCCTCGATCACGCTCCTCGAACGGCTGGGCTTCGAGCGCGAGGGCTACATGCGAGAGCGGTGGCTAGTGGAAGGGAAGACCGCCGACTCGGTTTTCTACGGCCTGCTCGCGAAGGACTGGCTCTCGGACCGCTCGTCTACCTAGCCGGCGCGGCCTGGGAACAGGCCCATCCTGATCGCCAGTTCGGTGGTTCCCCACAGAGTCGCCAGGGTCGCTGCGAAGTAGGCCGCCGCCTCGGCCTGCTCGTCGTCGAAGCCGGCAATCGTGCCCAGCCAGCTAGCGGCGAAGCCGACCAGCAGAAAGGACAGAGCCGCGAGACCCAATCGCGCCAGACGGCGAAGCGGCGGACCGCCCGAAGCGGGCAAGCCCGTTCGCCGCACCAGGGTCCACGCTAGATTGATCCCGAGGAGCCGGGCGCAATCGCCGAAGTCGGCGTGGGGAAGCGCCATCGCCGCCAGGGGCAAGCCGAAGAAGTAGAGGATCCTCACGAGCTGTTCGCGGCGCGGGGCCAAGGAGCGGGTCCAGTCGTTGAGGGACCGGCGACCGTCGAAGCTCCGCGCGATCACCAGCCAGCCGATCGTCGTCGCGAGGAGGCCCAGTGCGACGCCTCCGAGGACGTCGGCCAGAAAATGCCGGCCCAGGTACATCCGGGACACCGGCATGAGCAGGATCAAGACCGCCGAGATCAGCCGGACGTCGGGCCGCTTGAAGAGCAAAGCGATCGTTGCCCACGTGGATGTGGTGGCCGAGCAGTGTCCCGAAGGGAATCCGAACGAGAACTCTCCCAGGCTTCGGTATCGCGAGACGACGTCCGCCGGAAGCGGCTCGAGAAAGCCGCCGGCGCCCATCCCTTCGAACGGAACCGGGTTGGCTTCGACTCCACCCAGGAGCACGCGCGAATCGACCGCATCGGGCCGCGGCAGGGCAAAGAGCCCCTTGAAGACGTCGGTGAAGATCCCGTTCCAGGCAATGACCTGCACGATGACGAATCCCTTGCGGAAATCGACCATATAGATGATGGCGAGTACCACGACGATGAACGCGTGCGTGTAGCCCAACTCGCTGGTGAGCCACATCGGAAAATGGAGCCACCCGTTCCGCTGCAGGGCGAGAATCGGCTCGGTTTGAAACATGCGTGCGGCTCCCGGTTTCGGGTCAGATCCAGCGGCGGACCGAGGCCTTGTACTCCCGGTAGGCGCTGCCGAACTTCTCTTCGAGATACGCCTCCTCGGGCCGGATCGCGAACCGATCAATCACCAACATTGCCGGCGGCAGGAGGAGAAGGATCCAGCCACTGGCCTGGGCCAATCCGAGTCCGCCCTGGAGGAGGGCCATTCCGAGGTACATCGGATTTCGCGAAAGCTGATAGACGCCCTTGGCCACGATTTCCGGAGTACTCGTCCAGGGCCGGGGATCCTGACCGGACCGCTTGAAGAGCGCCCAGGCAATCACCATGAAGCCGAAGCCGAAGGCGAAGGCGCCGATGGCACCGGCGTATCGAACGCTTTCGGGCAAGCCGAGAGGCAGAGGCAGCGCGATGCGCTGGAGGAGGATGCCGAGGGCGACGGCGGCGACAAAGACCAGCGGAGGCGGAATCCGCACGACAGCGCCGTCCCGAGACTTCGGTTTCACTGGCGGAGTATGCCAGTGGGGCCGATTGGCTCATCGCTCGGGCTCAGAGCTCGCCTCGGCGGACGAACTGCAGACGCGGAGGCGTCGATCCCGTATCGATTCGCCAGGCGCACGAGCTCTGATCACAGAGCGCATCGAGACCCAGCGACAGCGGCTGATCGTCGAGCTCGAGCGTGACCGACGCGGACGCCAGCTCGGGATCGAGATCGAGGCCGGCACCGAGTCGGGCCGCGAAGTAGGAAGCGACGGTGCTCATCGGCGCGCCGAGGAGGGAGATGGTCATTCGTTCGCGCAGCCGGCCGAGGCGCTCGGCCTGCGAGCGATCGAGAAAACGGGCCAGACCGATTGTCGCCCAGGCGGTGCCCCAGTAGGTGTAGACGTAGTCTTTGCTGGGCTTGGCGCCTCGACTGGTGAGCCGGCTCGGCACCGCCCAGTGACCTTCGCCCGCTTGGGTCTCGACCAGGTACGTCGTGCCCCGCGCGATCGCGGTCTCGTGACGCTCGGAGGCCGTCGAGCCCTCGAACAGGAGTGCGTACAGGACTTGACCGGTGGAGAAGGCGTTGCTCTCTTCCCCGGGCAGCCAACTCCAGCCGCCGTCGGGGTTCTGCTGGGCGACCAGCCGGTCGACCAGCTCCCGGGCCGCGGGCTCTTGGCCAAGCTTCTGCTCGACCAGCGATCTCAGGAGCAGCCACTCCGTGCTCTCACCGGCTCCGAAGCTCTCGACCGAGCGGTAGCCGCGCTCGTAACTCTCGATGCCGTTCGCGCTGTCGATCGATTCGGATGTCCACATCGCGAGCATCGTCCACATGGTCGCGACGGCGTTGGTTTCCTCCAGCGAGCGCCGCTGCTCCGGGAACTGCCCCTTGGCTTCCCAATGACCCGGTGCCGTCTGCGTATCGACCGCAAAGGAGTTGAAGTCGGCGCGCGAAGCGACCGTGGACCCGTTCGAAGTGGCCAGCACGAGCGGTCCCCATGACATTGCGCGGGCCTTGCGCGGCAGGGCCACGAAGTCCAGGGCCTGGCGCGTCAGCTCGGCAGCTCGAGCCGCGTCGAGAACGATGCCGGCGCGCTCGGCTTCGTGCAGGCTCCAGACGCCGAAAGGCACCTGGTGGCACGACACGCAGCCCCGCCCGTCCTGGATCGGGATGCGCCCGTCCATCCAATCCTGACCGTCCTCCTGCAGGATGACGAGGCTGCGCCGGATGCCGGCTGCAATCGCCTGGGGAGAGGCTTCAGCCGGACGAGGCGTGCGCAGAGAGGCTTCGATTCCTGAGAGTGCCAGGAGGCCGCCGGCGCAAGTCGCGGCGGCAACGGACAATGACCTCGAGTTCCAACGCATGCTGGTGGACGTCCCGCGCTAGTGTATACGGCAATCGAAACCGGCAGTTCCTGAGCGCTCGGTCGAATATTGCGCCCAGCCGCCCGTACCATCAGCAAGGAGGATGTAGATGTCTGGAGTGGGATTCAGCGAAACGTTGCTTATCGCCTCGGTGGTCGGGTTGAGCGTACTGTGGTTCTGGGCGCTCATCGATTGCGCGATTCGGGAGCACCGGAGGGACTTCGACAAGCTGGTCTGGGTGCTCATCATCGTAAGCACCTGGATCTTCGGAGCGGTCGCGTATCTGTTGATGTGGCGGTCGCGTACGCGGCCGGCACCGGTTGACTGACGGGGCGCGTCCGCGACCGGGCTCGAACGACGAGCCCCGTTACTCCAGAACCAGCACCTCGTAGACCAACATCATGACCTCGTATCCGCCGTAGCCGATGTTGCAGTGCCGCTCGACCAGCTTTCCCGGGTGAACGCCACCCTCGTATTCGGCGCGGCAAACGTAAAGATCCCGACTCGGCTCCGAGCCGCCGACGAAGGCGCCCCTCGGCACCTCGCCGTCGCGCCCTGGAATCCACTGCGCGAGCTCGGCCGGCGCCACGAGCACCTCGTAGTCGGCCAGAGCGTGCTCCTTCCGGCCCCAACCGATATTGCAGTAGGAGCCGACGAGCTTGCCGGGATGATCGCCATCGGCATAGCGGGCCCGGCACACATATAGGTCGGGCCTCCCCGGCTCCCAGCCGCCGCTGAGAGCTCCCTCGGGGAAGGACCCCCGGGTCCCCGATTGCCAGCGGGGCGGGGTCGTCAAGACCTCGTACTCGTCAATTCGATACTCGCGTCCGCCGTAGCCGATACTGCAGTGCGCGCCGACCACCTTGCCCGGGTGCCAACCCTCGCTGTGCTCGGCCCGGCACGCGTACAGTACCGGGCGGTTCGGCTCGCTTCCTGCCGGCAGGGCGTAGATCGGGATCTCGCCCAAACTCGCCGGTACCCACTCGACGCTCGACGCGGAAGCGAGCAGCACCTCGAAGTCGGACAGCACGATCTCTTTGTCTCCCCATCCGATGTTGCACCGGGAGGCCACGACCTTGCCCGGATGAACGCCGCCGCGGTAGTCGGCTCGACACAGGTAGAGCTCGGGGTTTCCCGGCTCGGTTCCGGCGACCAGGGCGCCGCGCGGGATCAGCCCCGAAGAGCCCTTCGCCCAGAAGACTTCTTGCGCCTCCGTCGAGGCGGCGACGACCGCGCAAAGGACGAAGACACCCGCCAGGCGTTTCATGGTCGCAAACTGGCGCTGACCCGGTAGTTGCGGGTCAATGGAGCTTCGTCGAGAAGCGGGAGCACTTTGACCAGCTGCTCTGACAGAAAATCGCTCGTCTCGGCTTCCAGCATCGCGTCCTTGTTCTCCCAGAGCGAGATGCAAAGGGCGCGACCGGAGCCGACGTCGGTGAGCAGGAGCATGCCGTTCGAGCCCTCGCGGTCGCCGAACGCAGGCATCAGCTCGGATTCGACGAGCTCGATCACCTCGTCCATCTTGTCGGACAACACCACGCCGTTGATAACCCGTGCGTACATCTCCTGACCTCCTTCCCGGAACTCCCGCTAGGACTCGGCCCGGGACCCTGTTTCCGTTGGTGGCGCGACTCTATCCCAGCCCCGTCGAGGCCGCGTGCGGCACGAGAGCTATTGCGAGTTTCTCGGCAAGCTGGAATTCGAGTCCGTGCTCGGCCTCGGCTTGCCGAGGATCGGTCGACTGACTCGAGGAAAAGCCAGTCAGTTGGTGTCGCGGGAGGTAAAGGAGCTCAGCGGATGGGCACTCTCGCTTGCGCTTGTCGAGGTGCCGCCCGCTCCGACCTCGGAGGCCGCCGCCCGCGCGCGCATGAGCATTTCCGCGGCGAGCAGCCGGTAGGCCTTGGCGCCGGTCGATCTGGGGTCGTACTCGAAGATGGTCTTGCCCGACTCCGGGGCCTCGGCGAGGCGAACGTTGACCCGGATCTCGACCGCGAAGACGTGATCGCGGAACTTCTCCCGAATCCGCCCTACGTTCTCCCGGGCCGCACGCGTTCGATAATCGACCTGCGTGAGAACGATTCCGAGCAGCCGAGGCCTGACGCCGTAGGCGGCCGGTATCCGCTCCGCTGCCCACAGCATCGGCTCCAGGCTGATCGTCGCAAGGTGGTTGGGAACGATCGGAACGATGAAATTGTCGGCCGCGACCAGACCGTTGAAAGCCAGCAGGGATTGGTTTGGAGGACAGTCGAACAGGATGAAGTCGTAGCGAGGCACGATCGGATCGAGCATCTGGCGCAAGAGCGACCCACGATCGGTCCCATCTCCGAGGTGAAGCTCGAAGGACTGAAGGTCGGCGGAGGCGGTAACGAGATCCAGGCCCAAGGTCGCGGTCGAGCGGATCGTGTCGGCGGCCGGCCGGGAGCCCATCAGGACATCGGCGAGACCCGGGAACAGGGCCGAGCGCGGGACGCCGAGCGAAAGCGAGGCGGAGGCCTGGCTGTCGAGGTCGACGAGGAGCACGCGCTTGCCGATTCCGGCGAGCGCCGCCGCCAGATTGACCGCGGTGGTCGTCTTCGACACACCGCCTTTCCTTGAGGTAACCGCCGTAATCAACGCTCACTCGCAGAGCATGGAAACCTCTATGCTAGCCCAGCCACCGGAAAGCCGGCTTCTGAGCGCATTCGGCCGGGACTCGCCCGGCGACGTCGTTACCGCTAGCGATCGGCCGCGGGCAGCGGCAGCACGGTCCAGTCCCCATCGGAGAGCTCGCGCGCGGCGAACTGGTAGATCAATAGCTTCTTGGGCTCCAACCGAGCAGGCTGGACCGCGAGAAACGCGCGCCGGGAGACCGACGCGCCGCCGGCGTTGAATGCGATTCGGTCGACCGGCCGCCCGAGGTGAAAGCTCAGCTGCTCGGCGAGGCCGGCGGCCGTGCCCCAGCCAAGATCACCGTCGGAATAGACATTGGTGAAGCTGTCACCGAGGATCAGGACCTCGGCGCCGGGTGACGGCTTCCAGGTCGTTCCGGTCGGCAGGAGAACGGTCGCGACCTCGACTCGCTCGGGGGGATAGAGCACGGACGGATCGCGGAGCCCGAGCATGGCAGCGGTGTCACCGCGTCCCTGGACCGAGGCGGATCGGCGGCGAAACTGGATGGGAGGCGAGGTCCACTGGACAAGATCTGTAACCAGCTCGGCGAGTGCGCTCGCGACGGTGTCGACAGCTCTGGGCGTCCAGTGGGTATCGGTGCGAAGGTATAGTCGCGCCCGGGTTTCGCGTTTTAGCCTCGCGAGAACCGGGCCGGGATCGAAGACCGACACGCCCGCGGACTCGAGCCGGCCGACGAAATCCGGAAACGAGGCGTTGTGGATGAAACCGCGCGAATCCGCGTCCAGGTACTCGGGGTGGACGGTGGGTTTGACCGGCGTCGGCACGACCACCAGTCGCATTCCGCGTCGCGCGAGATCGTCGCGCAGCTGGAGAATGGCGGGAATCGGATCGGCGTCCCGTTCGCCGTCCAGTCGTGCGCGCTCGAGGACCTTCGGTTCGAGGAAGCCCTTCCCGGTGACGTGCTCGAAGTCCTCCCGGAAGAAGAGCCAGCCGTCTCGGCCGACGTAGGCCTGCTCGCTTCCGATTCCGAAGAGCCCGGTGAGCAGGCGCTGCGCCCTCGGCAGGATACGGCTCCTTGCCACGGATTCGTCCTCGAGGCGCTCCTCGAACCGATCGACCGCGCGCTGGAGCCGCCGATTCACGTCCAGGATGGAAGTCTTCGAAGCTCCGAGCGCGCGCGGCAGCGACGCCGCCAGGGGTCTCAGCCGAGGCCAGATCGACGAGCCCTCCGGCGCGCGCAGGTCGGCGATTGCCTGAACGAGCGGTACTCCGGAAACCGTGGTCAGAAACGCGAGCACCAGGAGGGCGGCGACCGCCGGTCGGATCTCGGTGCGGCCCACTTCTCGGAGGGCCTGGGCTTCTCGTGCTGGAATCGTTGGATCGATCATCAGGAATCGTCTAGAAGATGAAGTAGATGAACGGGTTGTATGCCTGCGACATCAGAAGGACGAGCGACGTCCAGAGAAGCGCCAGACACACGACCGCCTTCCACGGCTGGAGTCGCCGGGTCCAGTCCCAGGTCTGGGGGGCGGAGAAAGCGATCACGGCGGCGGCAGTAAAGCTGATGATGTAGTAGGGCCGGTAGATGAGCCCGCCGAGAAGCCAGGCGCCGTCGGCTCCGGCCCCGTCGGGCAGGGCTCCGAACATTGCCGCGAGGTAGGCGAAAGCACTGCCCAGATCCGCCGCGCGAAAGAAGACCCACGAGACCAGCACCAGCGCGAACGTGGCCGCCACCCGACCTGGGTGCGGCAGGCGGTCGAAGATCGCTCGCTTGCCCCGGGCTCGCTCGAGAGCCAGGAGTGCTCCGTGGAAGGCTCCCCAGGCGACGAAATTCCAGGCGGCGCCGTGCCAGAGGCCGCCCAGAAGCATGACCAGAGCGAGGTTCACGTAGGTCCGCCCGCTGCCCCGCCGGTTGCCGCCGAGGGGCTTGTAGAGGTAGTCGCGCAGCCAGGTCGAGAGGGATATGTGCCATCGGCGCCAGAACTCGGTAATCGAAGCCGACTTGTACGGCGAGTCGAAGTTCTTCGGGAAGACGAAGCCCAGCATCAGGCCCAGTCCGATGGCGAGATCGGAGTAGGCGCTGAAATCGAAGTAGATCTGAAACGCGTAGGCGACGGCTCCATACCAGGCGTCCAGTGGAAGAACCGAGGCCGCGTCGAAGGTGGTGTCGGCGATCTTGCCGCATGGATTCGCCAGCACGATCTTCTTGGCCATTCCCAGTGACACGAAGGCGACGCCGCGCGCGAACTTCTCGATCGAATGCGCGCGGCTACGAAGCTGATCGTGTATCTCCGAGAAACGGATGATCGGACCGGCGACCAGCTGCGGAAACATCGATACGTAGCAGGCAAAGTCGATCGGGTTGCGCAGGGCCGGCGCGTGGCCGCGATAGACGTCGATGGAATAGCTCATCGACTGAAACGTGTAGAAGCTGATGCCCAGCGGCAGAACGACCCTGAGCACCGAATCCAGTGCGACGTCGGACATTCCGAGCCACGCGACCACCGCGTTGTAGTTGTCGACTGCGAAGTTGAAGTACTTGAACACTCCGAGCAGCGTCAGGTTCGAGAGGATCGAGATCGTGACCGCGACCTTCTGTCCGCGGCCGCGGCCGTGCCCTACGGGAGGCAGAGGCTCGATCGGATCACGGCCGAAGCCGGCCTTGGAGATGCTGAGTCCGCAAACGTAGTCGATCGCCGTCGAGGTCAGCATCAGAACCATGAAGGCCGGATTCGACCACCCGTAGAAGAGGTAGGACAGGACGGTCAGGCCGAGGTGCTTGAGAGATCGCGGCAGCAGGTAGTAGACCGCAAGTGCGATCGGTAGGAAGCCGTAGACGAAGACGTGCGAGCTGAAGACCACGGGTGCTAGGGACTCACGGCGTAGTAGAGGGGTCCGGTCGCCGGTGGCAGGGTGTCCGCGAGGTACGCTCCCTCGAGTTGGGGATTGGCTGCGAACGGTTCGAGTGTCAGCCGCAAGTCGGCTCCGGTCTCGGCGCGGCCGACTTCGAGTACCTCTCCGTTCAGGATCACCCAGTGCGCGACCCGCAGCCGGTCGCCGGCACTTCGGCCCTCCGAATTCCCCTCGACCTCGTACTCGAAGACAGCGAGGGCCTCGCGATAGGGGCTGATCTCCTCGAGACTCGGAGTCTCCGAGCGGGCCACCAGCGCGCCATCGACCTCGAATCGATCCACTTCCGGCCGCGCTTCGATCATCTCCCGGTAGCGCAGGTAGTTCTCCCGGGCTTCCGGAGCTTCGACCATGCGGCTGTAGATGGCGACCCCTTCGAGCGAGCCTGCCCACGCAGATCCGAGCGCCGCGGCGGCGCCCAGGGTCAGAGGCCGGCGCCGCCAATGAAAGAAACCACCGGCGAGCGACTCTTCGGCGACCTTCATGCCGTTCACGACGGCGATCAACCGCCCAGGCTCGTAGGAGACCACGACATGGACCGTGTCGTCGCTGCCGATCGGGCCGAGGTCGACCTCCGGGACAGAACGGGCGCCACGATTACCGGCGCGGGGACCGAAGACCAGCCGGCCACCCCGTTGTGCCAGCAGGAAGTTCCGGCTGCGTGGCGAGCCACCCGAGAACGCGACCACCGGGCGGAGCTCGTCGCCCGATATCGCCTCCGCGCGCACCGTCGCCTCCAGGCTGCATCGGTTGGTTGCCGTGCAGCGGTCGAGGACGTAGTCCGAGTCGGCGGGCGACGCGACGAAGCTGCCGCGGCCCAGCGCGATCGCATGGTTGTGGTCGAGCCGCGCCTGTCCGGCCGGTTCCACCAGACAGGCCCGCTCGGAACCGAGAGATCGATCGAAGACCAGGTTGGGCTCGTTGCCGGCCTGCCAGAGGAAGACCAGATCCGACCGATTGCTCGGCCACAACGGCGGATCGATCTCGAGTGTCGTGGATTCCATCCAGTTCGCGCGCTGAGCGCGGTCTCCGATTCCAGCCAGGGTGATCCGGTCGAAGGTTCGGACGCGCTCGGCCGGCTCGATGATCAGGGTGCGCCCGTCGGCACCTACCGACCAGCTTTCGACGGAGAATCCGGACTCGAAGCGAATTCGGGGCGACTCGGTCCGGATGTCTTCGTCGAACCGCACGAGTACCAAGCGCCCCTGGTCCTCCAGCGACACCGCGGTCGGCGTCGGCGGTTGAGCGGGAAGCACGGTGACGTGCCCGCGCAGGATCGGCCCGCCCGACTCGCCGTCGAGAGTCGCGGTGACCGTGTAGCGGCCCGGATTCGCGTAGGAATGGGTCGGCGAGGCCGCCCTGGTACTCGAGCCGTCGCCGAAGTCGAAGAGCCACCTTGAGCTAACCGCTTCGGAGTCGCTCGCGGGCTCGAATCGAACCTCGAGCGGAGCCTCGCCCCGATGGCGCCCAAGATCGAGCCGCGCCAGATAGGCATCCGGGAAACGGTCGGTGGCCGGATGGTGAGTCATCCGAACCGCGTTGCCCTCGATCTCGAGGGTTTCGGGATCGGTCTCGGCGACGAACACCTCGTAGTCGGCCTCGAAGTGATGGTGCTCGTGGTTCGACGCGGCGAACGAGAACAGCCGGCCGTCGGCCGAGACCATCGGAAAGTAGACGTACCCGAGCCCGTCGGGAATTCTGGGATCACTCTTCTCTAGAATCGTAGAGACAGCACCACTCGCCAGGTCGATTCGCTTGACCGGCCCTCCGGTGCCGGCGGTCCAGAGCCCCCACCGGCCATCGTGTGAGAAGTACGGCTGGCACCCGCTCAGCCGATTCCGCTGGGCGACCGCACGGCTCGCCGGGTCGTAGGGTGAGAAGTCGACCTCTCCGGTGACCGCGTGGCTCAGACTGCCGTTGACGAGCCACGCGCGCTTGCCCTCGCCCGTGGGCCGCGTGAGCTCGCGGCGGCTCAGGTCGCCGATGTCGAGCAGCATCGTGCCGAGATCGCCGCGGATGAAGATCAGTTCGGTTGCACTGCGCCAGACGGCAGCCCGGTTTTCGAACAGGCTCCGGGCTCGAGGCGCCAGAAGGCGCTCGGCGGAGCCGTCCGACCGGATGATCCGGAGCTCGCCACCGGAGCCGCCGGCCGCGTAGCCGTCGACTCGGGCGAGGCTGAGATACGCGACCCAGCGGCCGTCGGGCGAGATGTGGGGACAGCAGTGCTGGCGGGTCTCCTCGTCGCTGGTGAGCTGGCTGGCGCCCGGCTCGGAGAGCGTCCGGGTCCAGATTCTCCAGTCGCCGGAACGATTCGATTCCCAGACGATGAAGCCGTCGACCAGATCCGGATCGCCGATCTGGGTGGGCTGGCCCCCGGGCGATACCCCTGCCTCCGGCGATACCGGGTCGAGGGTCGCCGCTTGCTCACAGGCACCAACGGCCGCGACTGCGAGCAGAAGAGCCGGCCAGAGGCGGCCGCTGTACGGTCCGCTGCACCTCCGAAGCATCCCGGTCGAGTGTACGACGCCTCACAAGTCAGGCGCGGATGGGTTGGCGGGCGGCAGATGGCGAACGAGGCGCCGTGAGGGCGCCTCGTCTGCCATCGCTCCGTACTGCGAGAGCGACTATTCCTGGGCTTCGAGTGATCCCAGCCAGTCGAGGATCGTCTGAAGCTCCTCGTCGGTCCCTTTGAACCCCTTCTTGTGGGTCTTGCCGTCGAGCTCGCCCTCTTTGCGGACGTAGGCGGCAATCACTTCGAATTCCCCTTCGACCTTCCCGCCGAGATCGGCACCCTTCATCTTCTCCGACGTGGTCTTGGCCTCGATGCCGGCGGCGGCGACGGCATGGCACATGTTGCACTTGTGGGTCTCGGTGAACAGGGTCTTTGCGTCAGGCGGTTGCTGGGCCTCGGCGGCCGGCGCGGCGAGGGCGCCGACGGCGACAATGGTAGCGAAAAGGGTGAGCGCGAGTGACTTGCGGTTCATGGTTTTCTCCTTGGCAATCGATGATCGGTGGCGCGATCTGCGGGCGCCTTCCATCAACCTAGCAAAAACTCCTCCAGGAGCCCCCGTCCGAAAGGGTCGGTGCCGTGCCGGCCCGGGACAGGCTCCGACGTCAATTCCCAGTGGCCGCTGTGAGCGGCGGCACCAGGGCCGCGATTCGCACGGGCCCTCCGGAGCCGCCACCGATCTTCATCGGAAGGGCGAAAACCCAGGCTCCGGTCGCTGGCAGCTCATCGAGATTCGCGAGGTTTTCGAGTGCCGGCACGTTGGCGGCGGCGGCCGCCTGGTGAGCCGGGAAGTCGCGCGAGGGACCGTGGTCGATGGAGGCCGTGTCGACTCCAAGGACCGCGACCTCTCGTTCTTCGACCAGGAACCTCGCCGAGGCCTCGCCATACGCCGGAAAGTGGAGGTTCGAAGCATCGCCGGACGTGTCGTCACCCAGATACTCCTCGGCGTCGGGCCACTTCGCGCTCCAGCCGGTTCGCAGAAGCACGATGGCGTCCGCGGGGATGGTTCCATTGTCGGTCTCCCAGGCCTGAATGTCCGCCACGGTGAGCCCGTAGTCGCGGTCCGCTCGCGCCTGTTCGGTGATGTCGATCACGACCGCGGCACCGATCAAGCGTTCCAGAGGGATCTGTTCCGTCGTCCAGGCGCTGTTGGCGAAGTGGACCGGCGCGTCCAGGTGGGTCCCGCCGTGCTCCGGCGTCGAGAATCTGTTGGCGGAATAGAAGAAGCCCGCCTCGGTCGGGCCGGAATGGAGCACTTCGAGCTCGAAGGTGGATGGCGACGTCGGCCAGTAGAGAGTCTCGTCGTCGTAGGTGTGACTCAGGTCGATGATGCGAGCCGTGGCGAGATCGAGATCCGGAGGTGGCACTGGCTCTCCGGAGCAAGCCACCAGCGTCACCGCGACGAGCAGGGCAATCGGAGTTCGTGTCATGACTTCCCCTTCGTGATGTCGTCTTTCTCGAGCGCAGAATGCCAGACGGTCACCTCCGCCCGCTGGCGGATTTCCGGACGCTCATCGTCCAGCGTTCGCTGTCGACGAACAGAAAGGGGGACACCGAGGCCCAATGCCGGCCCCAGGCACCGCCAGACTGTTGCCATTCGACCGGAACGCTGAAGACCACCTCATTCTGCGAGACCCAACCTAGGCTCGCTGCCGCCTCGGACGTTTTCGGATAGTGAAGCGCGGCCATGAACACGAAGGGCATGGCCGGCCGGAACCTGGCGATCTTGCCGGCATGGTTGACGTACCGGTCACAGGACTTCTCGAGGATGTAGGGATTGGCGCGGAGTGGGAGCACTTCCATCATCACCCCGTCGAACTCCAGGGCGGATGGTTTCCAGGGCAGCTCGGGCCCCTCGAAGGTGCGATCGGCGCCGCTCATCTCTTCAGTGATGGTCGAGAGGCTAGCATGGAGCAAGCTCGGGGCCGCCTTCCCCGTGCGCGGCCGCGGACGGCGAAAGCCTCTGGCTCCACGATGACGCCGTGATCGACACCCAGACCTTCGAGGTCTGCGACACCATCGAGGTCGGCCCCGGCTACGAGGTGCAAGCGCCGAGCGGCGATCTGATGCTGCGCGCCGGAACGGCGGTGATCTTTGCGAACGGAACCGTCATCGAGACCGGCTGCCATGTCCGGGTCGAGATCGACCCGTCGCTACAGGTGTCGCCGTAGCGCGAGCTGCTCCAAGTGCCTTGCTGAGCGTTGAAGCTCCACGGCAGTTCAGCGCGCCGAGCGAGGGATCAGCTCGAAGGCGGCCAGGGTGTCCTTGCCGCGCACGTACAGCAGGCCGTTGGCGATGACCGGCGCGTTCCAGGCCGGCGCGCGGACCAAAGGGCGCGATGCACTCGAAGCCGGGCTAGCTCCCGGCATCGGCTGTGCCGCAAGGTCGGCAAACGCGACCTCCTGGTAGCTCTCCGGCGAGGCACGAATCAGACGAAGCTCGCCGCTCTCCGAGAGCACGACGAAATGGCCGTCCGCGTAGAGAAGAGTCGCGCGGCCCAGGTCCTCACGACTCCATACGACCTCTCCGCTGTCGTGCCGAACGCAGCGCAGCTCGGCGTTTCCGGTGTTGCGGCCGCTCGAAGCGTAGAGATAGCCATCGTGAAATACCGGCGTGTTCCAATGGGTCTGAAGGGCCTGCCCGCGGCGAGGTGGATCCCGCCAGATCACTTCGTAGCCGCCCGGTTCTGCCCTGATCAGCGCGCTTCCCGGGCCGTAGGTCTCGGAGATAAACACAGTGTCTCCGACCACGACAGGGGTCGAGGCATTGACGCTCTCGAGCACCTTGGCGCGCCACGGAAAGAAGAAGTCCTGGGTACCGGCGTCGGGATCGAAGCCGATCAATCCTCCTCTCGTGAATGCGAATCCCCAGACCCGCCCACCGATCCGCGTCAGCACCGGTGTCGAGTAGCTCGCGAGCTCGTCCGAGAGCTGATAGACGACCTTGCCGGTGTGCTTGTCGAACGCGACGATACCGCTGCCGTTGCCGCGGACGGAGCCGCTGTGAATCTTGGGGCTGCCGGCGGGGCTGCCGCCGATCATGGCGATGAGCAGATCGCCGTGGATGACTGGATTGCTGCCGACCCCGAAGAAGTTCTGAACCACGCCGAACTGGCGCGAGGTATCGACGTCCCAGAGCAGCTCCCCGTCGGTCACACGCTGGCAGCGCAGGCGGCCCTCCACACCCAGTGTGTAGACGCGGTCGCCGTCGACCACCGGACTGCTCCGAGGACCGTTGCTGTAGTCGTAATAGTCCTCGTAGTCGGTCGAGTAGCTCGTTCGCCAGAGAGTCGCGCCGGTTTCAGCCGAGAGACAGCTCAGTCGTGCTTCGTTGTCGACGCGATCGAAATGAAACAGCCGGCCGCGAGAGACCGCCGGAGCTGTGTAGCCTTCGCCGACCTCGATTGCCCATGCCAGCGGGGGACCGGACGCCGGCCACGTCAAGAGGAGACCGGTCTCGTCGGTCCTGGAATTCGCCCCCGGCCCCAGGAAGGTCTCCCAATCGGATCCGTCTTTTCGCGTGGCCAGGTTCGGCGGCTCCTTGGCCTCGCCGGCAGCCGCGACGACGCACAGGCCGCCCAGCACACTCAAAGACGCGAGCGAGGCAGCCGTGGCCGTGATCAACCGACGTGTCACCGTGGCCGGATTGTGCCACAGGCGGCTGGCTCTCCCGCACGACTCGCGTGTTAGCTTGCCGGTGCGGGACAGATCATTCTCGATGGAGCCATCGAACTCGCCATGAGAGCCCCGAGACCGTCTTTCTGGTTCGCCGCCCTGGTGGTGGCCGTCGGCGCCGCTTCGGCCGCCTCGGGGGCGACCGCCTCGGCCCTGGCCAAGGGCAAGCTACTGGTCGCCGGCGAAGATCTTCACGATCCGAATTTCTTCAGGACGGTCGTGCTGCTCCTGGAGTACGGGGATTCCGGAGCTCTCGGTGTCGTCCTGAACCGGCCGAGCGAGGCCACCTTGACCGACCTCATGCCGGATCACGAATGGACAGCGAGACTGGGCGATCCGGTCTACCTTGGCGGTCCCGTGGCTCTCGCTCAGGCCATGATGGTCTTCATGACCGGACGGGACCACATGGATCAGATGCAGGTCCTGGAAGGCATCCACGCGGGCTGGGATCTCGACTTGCTGGAGCGCATGCTGGTCGAGCCACGCGCCGAGGAGAGAGTCAGGATCTACGTGGGGTACGCGGGCTGGGGCCCGGGCCAGCTGGAGGCCGAGGTCGCCCGAGGCGGATGGCACGTCTTTCCCGCTTCGGAGTCGACGATCTTTTCCGACGACGAGGAGGAGCTCTGGCAGACGTTCATCGAGCGAACGCGCACGCGGATTGCATCCCCAATTGCATCCGAAGACCTGTTCTCCAAACCGGAGGGATGAACGATCGACCCTCCGAAAGGCCTTGCCAGGAGGTTCCGTGAGCTATCAAGCCCCCCGACAGCCGCGCCGATCCATGCTCGTGATCCGGTCCGTCGCTCTCGGCCTTGCTCTCCTCGCGCGCGCCGCAACGGCGCAGGAGCCGGCGCATACCGAAGAGGAGCGCGTCACCGCGGTAGATGTCTTCGTCGAGGTCGGACCCGCCGCCGATTCGCCCGGCAAAGCGCCGCCGCTTCGCAGAGGCCTCGGCGCCGCCGATTTCGAGATCCGGCTAGGGGGCCGCGAATTGCCGGTGATTGGATTCTCGGACCCGCGGGAGGACTCGGGCTCGGACCCGGAGCTCTGGTCGATCGTCGTGTATTTCGATCTGTCTCTGGCCGAGCGGGAGACAGTTCGCTGGGCGGCCTCGGAGCTCGCGGCCCGTGCCGGCGAGCTGGTCGAGCTGGGACAAGTCGAGATCGTCGTCGCCGAAGAAGCGCCGATTCGCCTTCTCGGGGCAACGCGCGACGTAGGACTGATCAGAGATCAGCTGGCCGGAGTTGCTCTCGATCCGGAGGGAGAGCACTCGGTGATCGAATCGCGAGCCGAAGCGCTGGATGCTATGCGGGGACTCGAGCCAGGTCCGACGCTCGAACAAGTGGCGGCAGCCGTGGTTTCCGCCGAGGCTGCGACAGTAGTCCTCCGGCTTGACGAGCTGGTGAGCTACGTGGTCGCAAGCCGGTTCGCCGGGTCGAAACGAGCGCTCGTGTGGATCACAGACGGCTTCGACCTCGATCCGTCCCGCTTCTTCAGGGAAGTGCTCGCGGACACGGATGTGCAAGAGGTCTCGTTGGAGAGCCACGTGCGGGAGACGGCCAGCGTGCTTGCCGGGTATGGCTGGGTCACCTTCAGCCTGGCGCCAACGCCACCCGATGCGGGCTTGGTCCCCGGCTTTCGAATCGGCAAGTGGCTGTACCGGCCGAGGATGCCGACGGGCCTCATCGGTGGCATGGTGACCCGCGAAGAGAGACGCGATCCCGACAAGGCCGAGGCCTACATCGAACTGGGTGAGTCGCATCTGGGGGGTGATGATCCCGGTGCTGCCAAGGAGGCCTTCGAGAAGGCGCTCTACCACTTCGCCGGCGATCCGCGGACGAGCAACCGACAGGCGGCGGCCAAAGCCGGCCTGGGCCGGGCGCTCGCGGCACAAGGCCGCGACCAGAACGCGCGACTGGCCTTCCGCCACGCCGTCGAGCTGGATCCCTCACTGGCAGCCGAGTACACTCAGTCGCGGCCCCGGCTGCTGGCGCCGATTCCGGCTCTCGACATCGTCGCCCGGGAGACAGCGGGACGGACGATTCGCGAGGTCGACGACGTCGACGAGGCTCTCGCCAGCCTTGATAGGCGAGCGAGACTGACTTATCAGGTCGCGGGCTCGCCGCGGGGAGCGCTTCAGGCGCTGGCGATCGCGCCCAGGGATCGCGACGGCGATCTGAGCTATGCGCGCTGGTCGCGATCCGGCACGCCGAAGGCGATCGCCGGGGCGCGGGCACGCTCGCTGGCCTCCGGCGGCATTCTCGAAGGGGATCTGAGCGTAGAGGCCGCGCTCGAGATGGACCCGGCCGGTGAGTCCGCAGTCCTGGTTCGCATCGGCGAGTCGATCTCCGGAGTGCCGGAGGCGGGCGAGCCGGAGCGTACGCGTCGCGTTCGCGTTTCGGTTGCATTCGGCCTGCCCGACGCGCTGCTCGAGGTTCGCCACGCTCTGGTCGAGATCGTGGAGGGTTCGGAGGTCCGGGCCTGGCATCACCGGATTCCGCTTGCGGCCCTGGGCGCGAATGATTCGGTCGCGGTGGTCGTCGAGGATCTCGACTCCGGCACCTGGGGGACGGCTCTAGTCGAGTAGCGGCGGTTTCGCCGCCGGCGGCGGATCGGCTAGTCCTCGCCCTCGACGCCGTTGAGCACGGCCCGCTTTTGCCGCACGTACGGCGAGATGTGAACGCCGTACCGATCGACGAAATCCTCGAGATGATCCCGTCCGCGGATCCGGCCGCGACAGGCTTCGGCTCCGCAGCGGCACTCGAATGACGGCATGACCTCGTTGTGGATGGTCGCGAAGTCGAGCGTGATCTCTTCGCCTACCTTGATGCGGCGGCGGGCGACCACATCGAGGCCATCGAGCCAAGCGTTCGGGTCACAGGAATGCCTGATCGGCTTCCATTCGCCAGGGTCCTCGCTCCAAGCTGCGAAAACGTCGTCACTCACCGGCCAGGCCGTACGGTGAAAGAAGTCACGTTGCGGGCGATCCCACGTCTCCTCTACGTGCGATAGAGACACCAGCCGCCGGGGCTGCCCCTCGAAGGGCACGATCCGCTGGCCGCGCGGAATCGGACGGGTCGAGAAAACGCCGTAGCTGCCGTCACCGTTGTGGCCGACCGCCCACCTGCGCGCCCGGCGGGCGTGGCGCTTGATCGCGGTCTCGACGATCAACCGGGTGAAGCCCTCGTGCCCCTGCGGGTCGGCCTGGAGACAGAAGTCGGCGCTGCTGGCGTCGGCCGGCGGGTAGTAGAGGCCGCAGTTGGGGTTGATCTCGAGCATGAAGGCCCGACCCTCGGAGTCGACGCGCAGGTCGCACCGGCCGTAGCTGGCGCCGTTGATGCCGACGAAGAAACGCGCCGAGACGTCACGCAGCAGCTTGTCCAGGTTCTCGTCTTCGACCGAAGCGGTCTCGAGATCCTCGTAGACCACCCACTTCAGGTCCGAGTGCTTGAAGCTGTCGCCTTCCGGGAATCGATATTGGATCGGCTGGTAGACGATCGGCCGGTCAGGATCTTCGGGATTCTCGGCTACCAGTACGGTGCACTCGAGGCCGTCGATGAACTCCTCGATCAACGCTCCGCCGTAGGCCTTGATCATGATGCGGGCTTGTTTGAGGAGCGCCTTCTCGTCTTCGACCTTGGATTCCCGGGTCAGTCCGACGCTGGCATAGCTGGCGGGATGCTTGACGAAGAGGGGGAAGGTCAGATCTCGAGCCGCCCTGCGGACGTCGGCGACGCGCTTCGCGATGACGTAGGCCGGCGTGTCGATCTCGAGAGCGTGGCAGACTCGTTTCATCGCCTCGCGAGACGGCTCGAAGAACCCGGAGTCGGCGCCGGTGAACGGCACCTCGAGCCGCTCCAGCGTCTCGACGACCTCGATGCCGGGGTTGTCCTCTTCATCCCAGGCTCCGTCGCACAGGTTGAAGAAGACGTCGAAGCCGCGCTGCCCCTGGGCGATCACCTGCGCAACGGCCGTGGTCTTGTCGAGAACGACCAATTCCCATTCGGCCTCCGGCATGAACGGCCGGGGATCACAGGGCCAGTCATCGTCCGGTAGGTCGTTCAGATCCTGGTTGGTCAGCAGGCAGATGCGCAGCGGTTTAGATGAAGCGCTCACGAACACGACCTCTTCGGCTTTTTCGCGCGAAACATAACACGCCTTTCATCATTGCAATGGGGGTTGACCGTCAACCAGCGGCCTTCCTACACTCGACTGTGGGCGACATTCACGTGCTCTCGAAAGGGGGTCAACGATTATGGCCGTGACCGCGGCTCGCATTGAAGCGCTGGGAACCGAGAACGCATTCAAGCTCGGCGAGGACATCGCCGTCTGCCTGGAGCGCGGCATGGACGTCGTGAAGTTCAATCTGGGTGAGCCGGATTTCGATAGCGCGGCTCACATCAACCAGAAGGCAATCGAGCAGATCGAGGCCGGCAACTCGCACTACTGCGATCCAGCCGGAATCCTGCCGTTCCGGCAAGCGATCGCCAATCACGTTTCGGCGACCCGCGGTCTGGAGGTCACTCCGGATCGAGTGGTAGTGACGCCGGGAGCCAAGCCGCCGATCTGTTTTTCTCTGGAAACCTATGTCGACCCGGGCGATGAGGTGATCTACCCGAGTCCGGGCTTTCCGATCTACGAGTCTTGGGTGAGCTTCGTCGGCGCGAAGCCCGTGCCCCTGATGCTCTCGGAGGACAAGGGGTTCGCGTTCTCGGCCGAGGAGCTGGGCGACCTCGTCACCGACAAGACCAAGCTGATCATTCTCAACTCGCCCTCCAACCCCACCGGCGGCGTGCTCTCGAAGGCCGACTTGGAGGGCCTTGCCCGAGTCATCCGGGAAAAGGCCCGGCCCGACGTCCGGGTCTATTCGGACGAGGTCTACGAGCACATCCTCTTCGACGGCGAGGAGCACAACAGCATTGCCAGCGAGCCTGGAATGGCCGACAACACGGTGATCGTCAGCGGTCATTCGAAGGGTTTCGCAATGACCGGTTGGCGGCTGGGCTGGGCTGTCCTGCCGACGCCGGAGGAAGCCGCGATCTTCAAGCAACTCAACATCAACATCGTGTCGTGCGTGCCGCCGTTCATACAGGAGGCCGGTCGCGCGGCGTACGAGAGCCCCGAGACCGCCGGCACGGTCACGGAGATGGTGAGCGCCTTCGAGAGACGGCGCGACTGGGTGGTGAACGCACTGAACGGCATCACCGGCGTCACCTGTCAGATGCCGAAGGGCGCGTTCTACGTGTTTCCCAATATCGCCGGCGTCTGCGAGACACTCGGCGTTCTATCGGCCTATGAAAACCTCCCTGCCGAGGCCGCTCGTCGCACGAATCCGTCGGCGATGTTCCAGATGTTTCTCCTGTACAGCTACGGCGTGGCCACGATGGATCGCGACTCCTTTGGTTCCCTCGGGGCCGAGGGCCAGCATTTCCTGAGACTGTCGATCGCCACCAGCATGGAACAGCTTCAGGAAGGCGTCTCGCGCATGGACCAGGCTTCGAGAGACAATGCGGGCTTCGAGGAGTTCCTGGAGCGCGAGCGGCTCTGGGGCTGAGTCTGTTCGCGAGAGATGAAGGAGGAGTCGTGAGCCTGGGACAGGTTTTCGTCACCCGAAGGATTCCCGACTCCGGGATGAAGATTCTCGAAGATGCGGGCGCCGATGTAACGGTGTTCCAGCGTGACGAAGAGCAAGGCCTGACCCGCGAGGATGTCCTCGCCGGAGTCAGAAGCTGTGATGTGCTCCTACCGCTTCTGACCGAAGCGATCGACCACCAGGTCATGAGTGCCAACGACAGGCTCCTCGGCATCGCCCAGATGGCGGTGGGCTTCAACAACATCGACGTCGAGGTTGCGACCGAGCTGGGCCTTCCGGTGACCAACACGCCGGGAGTCCTGACCGACACGACCGCCGATCTCACCTGGGCTCTGTTGATGGCGGTGGCGCGGAACCTGCCACAGTCGCACAACTACATGGTCGCCGGGCGTTACAGGATCTGGGGGCCGAACCTCTTCACTGGGGCCGACATCAGCCCCGGCGGAAGCGGCGAGCGCAAGGTTCTGGGGGTCATCGGGTACGGGCGCATCGGCTCCGCGGTGGCCAAGCGCTCGATGGGTTTCGACATGCGGGTACTGGCCTATGACCCTTTCAACAAGGAAGGCGTGGAGAGCGACCCGCTGGCCGAGTGGGCCGAGCTCGACGAGCTTCTCGAGCGAAGCGACTTCGTGTCGTTGCATCCGCTCCTGACTCCGGACACCCATCACCTGATAGGGGAGACCGAGCTGCGCAAGATGAAGCCCACGGCCTACCTGGTCAACGCGGCACGCGGGCCGGTCATCGATGAGAAGGCACTGGTCAACGCGCTCCAGGAAGGCTGGATCGCCGGTGCCGGCCTGGACGTGTACGAGAACGAGCCGGCGATGGCAGAAGGCCTGGCGGAGCTCGACAACGCCGTGCTCCTTCCGCATATCGCCAGTGCCTCAATCGACACCCGCGGCAAGATGGCCAGTATGGCGGCGACCAACGCCGTCGCCCACCTCAGGCGAGAGCCGGCGCCCAACGTGGTGAACCCGGAGGTCTACGAGAGCGAGGCCTACCGCGAGCGAATGGCTCGAGCTTGAGGCGAGTCGACCGATTTTGAGCAGCGCTTCAACGACCGAGGCCCTGCGGCGAGACGCGCTAGCGTGTTTCCGAGCGGCGGTCCGGGCGGTCGATCCGGAGCGCCTGGTGCGCAACTATCTCGGCAGCGCTGCCGGCCGTGCCGGTGCTTCGGGGCGAGTCTGGATCGCGGCGATCGGCAAAGCGGCGGCCGCGATGACCCGCGGTGCGGTTGCGGTCCTTGGAGATGCTGTCGCCGGCGGG
>JBHHWO010000048.1:0-28198 GCA_046756565.1 Thermoanaerobaculia bacterium
TGGAGCGGGCAACGGGACTCGAACCCGCGACATCAAGCTTGGGAAGCTTGCACTCTACCAGCTGAGTTATGCCCGCTTCGGGGCCCGGAAGAACTTAGCCCACGGCCTACCGACCGTCAAGGGGCCGTGGCCCTGGCGCCGTGGTGAAGTGGAATTCCGCACAAGTAGAGAAAACCTCTGGGGTATACTGACACCCGTCATGACCGGATCCGATGATCGACCGGTTGCTCCCAACTCGCTCTACTTCTTCCCCGAGCGCGAGATTTCGGAGGGCGAGCTCCTGTCGATCCTCGCCGGAGCGGATCGCGAGCAGAAGTGCTGGGCGATCTCCCACATGCTGCGCTATGCCCAGTGGGACGACATCTGGGGCTACGTCTCCCGCGACGACGTGCGCGGGCTCTTCCCCGACCTCGACCTGCCGGACAACCTGCGGCAGGCCTGGGCGCGAATGCTCAAGATCGAAGCCCCGGTCGGCTAAGCGCTGGGGCCGCGGCGATCGCACAGTGCCTGCCATGTCATCCTGAGCGAAGCAGCCTGCCCTCGAGCGAAGCGAAGGGAGAAATCCCGAGGCAGCGCTGCGATGAGCGAAGTCGAACCGAACAAGTGGGAGATCCTTCGCTTCGCTCAGGATGACGTGGTGGGGCCATGTGCCAGCGCCGCAGACCGGACGTGCGGGCTGCGATGCCTCACCTTTCCTCCAGCGCCACCTCGAAGAGCCACGGCCAGTTCTTGCCGGTCAAAAAGAAGGTGCCGGTCTCGGACCGGTAGGCGATTCCGTTCAGCACCGCGTCCTTGCCTCGCTCTTCCAACGGAATCAGGTCGCTCGCGTCCGCGGTCGCGGTGACCCGCCCACTCGTCGGATCGATTCTCAAGATCTCGTCGCTCTGCCAGACATTCGCCAGGATGCCCTCGGGCGTGCATTCGAGCTCGTTGACGAGGTCGACCGGCAGCCCGTTCCGGGTCACCTGCAGCCGCTCCCGCACTTCGAGGTCGGCCGAGCCGTGCCGCCAGAGGGTCGACGTGCCGTCGCTTCGATAGAGCTCGCCGTCGCGCCAGCAAAGTCCCCAGCCCTGCCCCTGATAGGTGTGCTCGCCGACGAGCTCGAAGGTCTCGAGATCGAAGCGAAACGCGCGCCCGGCCCGCCAGGTGAGCCACAACAGCTCTGCTCTGGCGGAGCCGGTTTCGGGGACCAGGGTCAGGCCCTCACCAAAGTAGTCCGCCGCGAGACTCACCTCCTGCTCCACCGCACCGGTATCGAGATCGACCCGCCGCAGCCGGGAGCGGCCGTAGTGGCCGGTGGTCTCATAGAGCTTGCCCTCGTGCCAGAGGAGCCCCTGGGTGAAGGCCTGGGAGTCGTGCGGGTACTTCCCGAGCACCGTGAGCTCGAGCACGGCGGGAGCGCCGGATGGCTGGTCGCCGACCGAATCCGTGCCCGATGCCGGAATCGACGCCACGGTCCGGCCCGCGACGCCGACCTCGACGCCGGTGTGGAAGCCGTCGGGTCGGGTGCAAAGCCACCCGACCGCGATTGCGGCCGCCAGCGGCAAGAGCCAGAGCCAGCGAGTCAAGGTTCGGCTCCCAGCCGGCTCAGCCTTGGGGCGTCTCGCCATTCCGGGCGCCATCTCCGGGGTCCGCGGACCTCGCCGTCGCCACTCGCCATAGGTAGAGGACGAGGATCACCATCGCCGCCGTCGCGAGCCATGGCGCCGCCGCACCCGCCCATTCGAAGCCGAGGCCGGTCGGTGTCTGGTCCTTGCCGGCGAGGTAGGCCGCCCAGCCCGCAATCAGGACTCCCATCATTCCTTCGCCCCCGACCAGGCCGGAGCCCAGCAGAATGCCGCGCTCGCGCCGGTCCGACCGCTGCCGGTCACCCGAAGCGCTCGATTCCGCCCGCCACCGCAGCAAACCACCGAAAAACAGCGGCACCATAGTGGACACGGGCAGATACACGCCGACCGCGAACGGCAGGCTCGGGATCTTGAACATCTCTGCGACCACAGCGATCCCGACCCCGATCGCAACCAGGCCCCAGGGCAGCGAGCTCTGGAGCACGCCTTCGATCACCAGGCTCATGAGAGTCGCCTGCGGTGCCGGCAGCTCGGTGGTCCCGAAACCGTAGGCCCGGTCGAGCAGGATGACTGCCAGACAGACGAACAGCGCCGAGGTCAGAACACCGATCAGCTCTCCGGTTTGCTGGCGCCTCGGCGTCGCGCCGAGCAGAAAGCCGGTCTTGAGATCCTGCGAGGTGTCGCCGGCGATCGAAGCCGCGATCGCCACGACGCAGCCGACCGTGAGAGCGCCGGCCTTGCCGGCATCACCGGTCCAGCCCATGACCAGAAAAACGCCCGCCGTGGCCAGCAGCGTCGCGATCGTCATGCCGCTGGTCGGGTTGGACGTCACGCCGACCAGACCCACGATGCGCGACGAAACAGTGACGAAAAAGAACGCCGCGATCACGACCAGGACGGCTGCGACCGCGCGCGGCAGGAAATCGGGCAGCGACGCGAATACCTGCGGCACGAAGGCCAGCACCAGTGCGATGGTGCCGGCTCCCATTCCGATGAACCTGAGCGGCAGATCCTGCTCGGTGCGCGCGATCACCAGACCTCGTCGTTCGAGCCGCTCGCGCATCTGTTTGCTCCCGATCTTGAAGCTCTCGACCATCATGGGGAGGCTGCGGATGAGGGTGATGAGCCCGCCGGTCGCGACCGCGCCGGCGCCGATGTAGCGGACGTACCGGGTCCAGATGAGCCGCGGCGCCATGTCGCGGATCAGAAACTCGGTCTCGGGGTAGAAGGGCGCGGTGAGCCCGGCGCCCCACCAGTCGATCAGCGGGATGATCACCAACCACGACAGGAGCCCGCCGCCGACCATCACCGCCGCGATCTTCGGCCCCAGGATGTAGCCGACGCCGAACAGCGCGGCGGACACCTCGAAGCCGAGGTTGCCCTTGCGAAGGAACGGCACGTGGAAATGCACCGAGCTCGGCAGGGCCCTGGCCCAACCGATGATCGCCTTGAAGGCCGCGCCGACCGCGAGACCCTTGAACACGATCTCCGCCCGGCTGCCTCCTTCTTCGCTCGCGACCAGAACCTCGGCACAGGCGGTACCCTCGGGATACGGCAGATTCCCGTGCTCTCTTTGAATCAGAAACTGTCGGAGCGGCACCATGAACAGCACGCCGAGGAGGCCCCCGCTGAGAGCCAGGAGGGTCATCTGGAGGAGATTCGGCGCGAGCCCCCACAGAAAGAGCGCCGGCAGCGTGAAGATCACGCCACTCGCCACCGAGCTCGAGGCCGACCCCACCGTCTGCGAGAGATTGGCTTCCAGGATCGAGCTCTGAACGCCGGCGCCCCGGAGAAGCCGGAACGCCGCGACCGTGATTACCGCCACCGGGATCGACGTCGAGATCGTCAGCCCCACCCGCAACCCGAGATAGGCGTTGGCGGCGCCGAAGACGATGCCGAACAGGATCCCCGCGGCGATCGCCTTGAGCGTGAACTCGGTCGGGCTCTCGGTTGCCGTAACGTAGGGCTCGTAGCTCTCGTCCGCGCCGAGGGGCCTGTAGGCCTTGACGCTCAGGCCGCCCTTGGTGTGGCTCTCACTCATCATCTACCTCCTGCCGCCGCCTGGGAGGAACGCGCCGGTCCCCATCGAGCAGTCGTCGCGAAATGCCGCGCCACCGAGAGCCGGCTGCTCGCCGATCGGTGAGCCCGGCGGGATCTCAGGTGGCGCGATCGAGGCGATCTCGGCCGCCGCCGAGCGGTCGAGGTACCGTTGGATCCTCGCGGCGAGCGCCATCTCGGGTGGCTCCACCGAGGGGCCCGAGAGATCGTCGGCAAGAGTCCGGAGCGCTCCCTCGGCGCGCGCCCGCACCGACGCGGCCGCCGTGTCGTTCAGGCCGAGAGTGATCAACCGGTCGACCACGACCGCCTGGACCTCACGCCGGATCTCGCGGCGGCGAGCGGTCTCGGCTTCCGGGTCCCCGAAGGTCATCGCCACGAGCTTCTCGAGCACCTCGGTGAAGCCCGGCAGGCCGGCGTCGCGGCGGTGCTGATCGACCAGACGGGCCGCACGCTCCTGCTGCAACAGGCCGTCGGTCACGATCCCGGCCGCGGTCGCGGCCGCACCCAGCGAGTCGAATGCCGGCGCGGTCCGGTGATCGAAGAGCTCGCGGTTCGGGCGATAGCCGAACGGACGCGGCGCCAGCAGTGCCAGCACCTCGTCCGGAAGATCCAAGGCTTCGGGCGCGAGCGCCGAGAGCACGACGTTGAGCGCGCGGCGCTGATCGGCCGCAGCGAGAGGCTCGACACCTCCCTGGCCATCGCCGCGCACGGGGTAGCCGTAGTCGAGACCCCCGACCATCTTGGTCGCCGCCTCGAGCTGGTAGCGATGGTGGAAGTAGACCGGCGCCAGGACCTCCTCGAGCAGCGCCAGCGGCGTGCCTTCGGGCACGTTGCCCTCGCCGAAACCGGCGAGCGCGATCCGGCGGACCTCGAGCTCGTTGGCGAGCTCTTCGGCGGCGTCCTCACCGTTGTCCCACAGGCTGCCGACCGGCTGAGCCGCACCGGGCGGCCGCGCATCGGCGTCCGAAATGAACGCCAGGCCATTAGCAATCCCATCGCGTACGATCGCCTCGAGGCCCGCGGCCTCGGCGTCGGCATCGGCGAATTCGGAGTAGGCATAGCGGGCCGCGTGCCTGTCCCACTCGCCGACTCCGACGGCGTAGGCTTCGGAGACGTCGAGGGCGCCGTCTGCGGCCACCCGGATCATGGGCGCCGGGTAGTCCATCACCGAGGCCCGGCCGTAGGTGCTCGCCGCGAAATTGTGGGCGAAGCCGAGAGTGTGGCCGACCTCGTGTGCCGAGAGCTGCCGTATGCGGGCGAGCGCCAGCTCGACCGGATCGTCGGCGTCGCCGGAGCCGGTCTTGTCGGTCCCGAGCAGCCCTTCGAAAATCAGCCGGTCCTGACGCACGCGCAGGGACCCGAGGCTGACATGGCCCTTGATCATCTCGCCGGTTCTGGGATCGACGACTCCCCCACCGTACGACCAGCCTCGAGTCGAGCGGTGGACCCACTGAATCACGTTGTAGCGAACGTCGAGTGGATGCGCGTCGTCCGGCAGAATCTCGACGCTATAGACACCGGGCAGGCCAGCGGCCTCGAAGGCGTCGGCCCACCAGGAAGCGCCGTCGACGAGCGCTCCCCGCACCGGCTCGGGCACGCCCGGATCGACGTGGTAGACGAGCTCGGAGTCCGGCCCATCTTTGGAGAGCCTGTGCCGAACGATCCAGCGCTTCTGGATCGATTCGTCAAGCGCCGCCGCGTAGTCTTGAAACCCGATCGCGAACGATCCGGCGCGCGGGTCGTGAAGGCGCGGAGTGTAGCCGTCGTCGGGCAGGCGAATGAGCGAGTGGTGCTGTACCAGGCCGAACGCCCCACCGATCGGAGCCGTCCTCGACACCAGCCCGCCGGGTTCATCGGCGGCGTAGGTCAGGAGCGCTTCGAACTCGAGGTTGTCCGGAAACGCCAGGCAGGCCGAAAAGTCGACCGCGCTCCGATCGGAATCCAACCGGTAGTTGCCCTGGCCGGTCTGTTTGAGCTGAGCCGAAACCCCATGAGCGTCACGGATCAGAAACGAGGTGAAGTCGACCAGGCTCCTTCCGTCCGGCGATCTCTCCTCGATCGTTCCCGCCCACAGAACCGAGTCCGCGAACGACTGCCGCGTCGCCCGGCGCTCCCTGGGATCGTCAGAGAGTGCGCGAAAACCCAGGTTGGGCTGCTCGACCAGGAGCCGGTTGCCGAGTCTTCGGAAGACCACCAGGCGGGTCTCGCCGAGCTGGCCTCGATCCAGACCCACCGGGTTCGAGCCGAGGCCGGTGAGCAGACCCTCGACGTATAGAAACTCACCGACGATGCCTTCGTTCGCGACGTCGGCCTCGTCGTTCTTGCTCTCTGGCATGCCATCGTCCATGGCCTCGCCCGTTTCGCCCCGGGGCGCCGGCAGCTCGAGCCAGATCTTGCCGGCCTTGCGGTCGACGTAGAAGTCGAGCAGGCCTTCTCGTTTCTCCGGGTCTCCCAGCTTTTCGGAGAGCATCTTGGCAATCGGGTCCGGCGGCACGGGCGCGGTCGATTCGGCCGAGGCTCCCGAGGTTGCGCAGCCCGCCGCCATGAGCGCCGGGCAGATCACCAATAACAGGGCCGCTCGAACGCTTGCCTTCGAATGAAGGACCTTCATCTGGAACACCTCCCTCAAGTCCTCGCTTGACCCGCGCAGCTCGCCGTCAAGAATCGCCAGATCCTATCCCAGCGTGCACCTCACGAGCCCTTGCACTTAGCGGGGGATCGACATGCTCACGGCCAGACCGCCCTGCGGGCGATTCACCGCCGAGATGCAGCCTCCGTGCTCTTCCGCGATTCGGCGTGCGATTGCCAGGCCCAGGCCCGTGCCGTGCTCCTCGGTCGAGAAGTACGGCTCGAAGATCCGTGTCAACAGTGCCGGTTCGACGCCGGGTCCCTCGTCTTCCACCAGGATCCGGATCGGGCCGTTCTCCGCTCCGGTTCCCGGTCCCTCGGAACCACCCGAAGACACCGTCACCGATACGGCTCCGCCGCCCTCCGAGGCCCGGATCGCGTTCTCGATCAGGTTGCGCGCCGCTCGGCTCACCAGACGGGCATCGAAGCTCGCTTCGGTGGGGCCGTCGTCCACCGTGAACTCGAAGCTCACTCCCGGAGGCGGAGCCGATCGATAGGTTTCGACCAGGCGGCGGACTTCGTCGGCAACGTCGCCGGGCTCCAACTTGATCTCCGGGATGCGGCTGTAGGTCGAAAAATCAGCCGCGATGTGCTGCAGCTCTTCGACCTGTTCGAGGATGTTCGAGGTGCAGCGCTCGAAGACCTCCTCCATCTCGTCGGGCCGGCTGCGATGCACCTCGCGCAGATGCTCGGCCGACAGCCGAATCGGAGTCAGTGGATTCTTGACCTCGTGAGCGATGATCCGAGCCATCTCGGCCCAGGCTTCGAGCCGCTGCACGCGCAGCACCTCGGTGACGTCCTCGATCACGAACAGAGCGGTGGGCTCGCCTTCCGCTTCGATCGGCACCCAGACCAGCGACCACTGGCGGGTCTCGTCGCCCTCGGTACCCAGCTCGGCCGTGGCCTGCCGCGGTTCGCCGCCCGACTCCGAAACGAAGTCCGCGACTCCGGCAAGGTCTGCGCGTTCCTCGAGGGCGCCGATCAGGGGATCGCCGGCCGCCAACCCGAGCAGCTGGTGAGCGGTGCGGTTCAACAGCAGCACCCGACCCGCCTCATCCACGGAGACGACGCCCGCGGTGATGTTGTCGACGATCCGGTCGACGACCTCCTTCTCCCTCAGCAGACTTACCCTCGCCTCGGCAATCCGCTCCGCCATCTCGTCGATCGCCGCAGCCAGGTTCGCGAGCTCCCGATCCTGCGGTGCGTAGCCGAGCCCGGGCGAGCCGTCCGCGATACGTTGGGTACCCTGGACGATCTCCATAATCGGCTCGGTGAAGGTGCGCACCAGCCGTCGACCGAAGGCCGTCAGCAAGAGGGCGCTGAAGATCGCAACGATCAAGACCCGGCGTCGCATGGTAGCGATGTCGACCGCCGCTTCTTCTTCCTGGGCCAGCAGCGGCATCGACAGGAAGAGCTGAATCGCATCGGCGGGCACGCCGGGCACGGAAAGCGGCGCGTAGAACTCCCGATATCGGGTCTCTTGGGCCCGACTGGTTCGACTTGCCATGCCGGCACCCTGCAGAGCCAGCTGCGAGTAGATTTCCCCGGGGATTCGCGGGGGTAGGACGCCGGCGGAGAACAACTCGCGCTTGCTGCTCGCGTAGAGCTGGCTTCCCCAATAGAGGTTGACCTCGTGATGCACCGCTCCCGAGAGCCAGTTCAGGAGCTCGTCGTCGAGAGTCGTCTCGATGCCGAAGCCCGGCTCGAGAGCCAGCACGTAGTCGCCCAGGATTCTCTGGGCCGATTGCAGGGCCGCCTGCCCGGCGGCGCGCTGCTCGTCTTGGACTCGCTCGGCCAGCATTCTCAATACGAATCCACTCAGAAGCAACACCGGCACGACGACCAGCGCTCCGGCCAGAATCAACATGCGCCTCGAGTAGGAGCTCCAGGACCGGCCCGCCAGCCCGCGCAGCCCCTTGGGCGTCGAGCGCAAGAGAAACTCCAGGCACACGATCACAAACAACGCGAGCACCGGACTCAGCGCGTGGGTCGCGATCCGCTCGAGACTCTCCAAGAAGGATGGGGTCGGCAGGAAGACCGCCCGCCAGCCCGCGTCGGAGCCCGCCGCGAATACGGCCGCCCGGCCCTGCGGCGTCAGCACTCTCTTCGGCACCTCGAGCGCGTCGCCGATCTCCAGATTGCCGACGCCCTGCCAGGGCGGAACTTGGACCCGGCCCGACGAGTCATAGAAGCCGAGACGGGCTCCGCCCGGTAGCAGGCCACGCGTGTGTGCCGCGCCGGGACCGCCGCGCAAAAGACCCGTGGCAATCGCCTCGGGGTCGGACCCGGCGTACCGAAACCCCGGACGCGGCACGAACCAGTACCGGGCCAGACCGACGGTCTCGGCGCCGAAACGAATCGGGGCCGCTCCCTGGACCAGCCAGTCCTCCCATGCCGGAGCGAGCAGCGCCTCGGGAAACGACGGAGATGTGTCGAGCTCCCCTTCGTCCGATATCGGAAGCCCGAGCGAGAATCGGGAGACCAGCCGGTCGTCCTGCTCGATCACGACGCTCGACAGGCTCAGGACACTCGACAGCGGTGAATCGCGCCAGACGGCGAACGCCAGATCCTGGAGGTCCCGAGGTTCCCCGGCATCGACGAAGCCCTCCCAGGCCACCTCCTCGAAGTAGGCATCGATCCGGTTGCCGAGCTCGTCGAGCTCGGTCTGGGTCGGCGGCGCGAGGTCGACTTCGACGGCCTGCTCGAGAGCGCGGTCTACTTCGGTGTGGAAGAGGAATTCCCAGGACAGGGCGGCCAGCAGGGCCGCGAGGAGAACCCTCTGGAAGCCGAAGCCCGGATCCGCCCGCACGGCCACCGCGGCGGCCGCGGCACCGGCCAGCAGCAGGAGGATCGCAAGAACCGGAAAGGTGTGGACGGCGGTCCCCAGAGCCAGAGTCGCGAAGGCCGCAAATGCCCACCGGCGTTGATCCGATCGAGACCCGGCGGAATCCGCTTTGCCCACCGGCAGGAATCCCAGGGCGAGCAGAAAGAGCGCCAAGCGCATCAGGACCTCAGGCCACGACCCGACGAATCGGCTCCCCAGATCGATCGGCCCGCCGACTGCCTGAACCCACATCGATGCTGCCAGCAAGGCCACGCCTGCGCCGGCTCCATGGAGGAGCCGCCGCGTGTTCGACGCCGGCACGAAAGCGGGCCTGACGAGGAACACCGCCAGGAGTGCCGCGACCAAGAGGATTTGTAGTCGAGCCGACAGCCACAGTCCGGGGCCGCCCGCGGCAACCGCACCGAGAAACGCCGCCAGCGCGACCACGGCTCCTGCCTCTCTCAGCTTGGAGAGTCCCAGGCATATCAAGGCCAGTCCGACAGCGAGCGCCGACCCCGCGCCCAAGCGTCCGGGCTCGAACCTCGAGCGCGGCTCGGCGGCCTGGCCGGTCTCGAAGCTGGTTCCCACGACCACACGCCAGGGATCCCGATCAGCGGAGAGTGGACGAACCGAAGCCCAGGTCATTGAGCTGAAGCCCGAGCGCTTGATGCGACCGGTGCGCGGGAGTTCGGTCGGCTCGAACTCGTGTACCAGTCCCCGTCCGGACCAGGCGATCGCTACGCCGTCGGTGTCCACCAGAAGCCAGGTCCAGTCTCGGCCGCTCGATGCCGAAGCGCGCTCCTCGAGGGTGCGGAAGGACGCCAGGCGCTCGTCGCGATCGAGACTGGTTGGCGAGAGGATCTTCGCCACGGCCTCGGCCTCGGCGTCCAACCGCGCGAGCAACGTCTCGGATACGCCCGAGGGGCCCGGGGCCTCACCTGCCTGGCTGCGGCTCTGGCTGAGGTCCAGCAGACCCAGGATCACCGCCAGCACGAGCAACGATCCGGTGGTCAGCACTCTCCGGCGCGAGGGCCCGAGTCCCATCCAGAGGATCAGCAGCGCGGCCAGCGCGATCAGCTGCCAGGGCGAGGGCAGCCATAGGGCGGGCCCGGCCGCCGCCGCGACTGCAACGCGGAGCCAAGTCCTCGAGCTTGGAGCGTTCCGGTTCACCTCACGCCTGCCGGGGCCGTTTTGTGCAACCCCCGTGCCCGGAGGGTGCTCATTCGGGCGCGAGGACTGATCGGAATCGCTCACAGCATGGGCACGTCGACGCCGCGTGTTCGAGCCCACTCGATGGCTTTGCCGTAGCCTGCGTCGGCGTGGCGCACGATCCCCATGCCCGGATCACCGGTCAGTACCCTTTCCAGCCGCGCCTCGGCCTCGGAGCTGCCATCGCAGACGATGACCATCCCGGCGTGGAGCGAGTAGCCGATGCCGACGCCGCCGCCGTGATGCACCGAAACCCAGGTGGCTCCGTTCACGCTGTTCAACAGCGCGTTCAGAATCGGCCAGTCGGCGATGGCGTCCGAGCCGTCTTTCATCCCTTCGGTCTCCCGGTTCGGGGACGCCACCGATCCGCAATCCAGGTGGTCGCGCCCGATCACGATCGGTGCCGACACGCGCCCCGAGGCGACCAGATCGTTGAACGCCTTTCCCGCTCGCGCGCGCTCACCGTAACCCAGCCAGCAGATTCTAGACGGCAGCCCCTGAAAGGCCACCCGCTCGCGCGCCAACCGGATCCAGCGAGCCAGCGCCTCGTCCTCGGGAAACAGCTCCAGGATCGCGTCGTCGGTGGCCGCGAGATCGTCCGGTTCACCGGACAGCACGGCCCACCGGAACGGACCCTTGCCCTCGCAGAAGAGCGGTCTCATGAACAGCGGCACGAAGCCCTCGAAGGCGAAGGCGTCCTCGACGCCGGCCTCGAGCGCTTGGCCCCGCAGGTTGTTGCCGTAGTCGAAGGTCACCGCGCCGCGGCTCTGGAGCTCGATCATCGCGCGCACGTGAGCGGCCATCGACGACATCGACCGGCGCAGGTAGTCGTCCGGATCGGAGGCCCGCAATGCCAATGCCTCTCGGTAGCCAATCCCATGGGGCACGTAGCCCTCGAGCGCATCGTGGGCCGAGGTCTGGTCGGTCAGAACGTCGGGCACGATCCGCTCCGAGACCAGATACTCCAGGAGATCGACCGCGTTGGCTTCGACCGCGATCGACACGGCCTCACCCCGATCCCGCGCGGCGAGAGCATCGGCCACTCCGGCTTCGACGCTCGGCGAGACGCGATCCAGATACCGGGTCTCGAGCCGGCGCTCGATGCGATGCGAATCGACTTCCGCCACCAGCGCTACGCCCTCGTTCATGGTGACCGCGAGTGGCTGCGCACCGCCCATGCCGCCGAGCCCGGCGGTCACGGTCAGACGGCCGCGAAGAGTGCCGCCGAAGTGCTGGCGCGCGCATTCGGCGAGCGTCTCGTAGGTGCCCTGGAGAATACCCTGCGTGCCGATGTAGATCCACGACCCCGCGGTCATCTGGCCGAACATGGTCAAGCCCAGCCCCTCCAGACGGCGGAACTCGTCGGCCGTGGCCCAATGCGGGACCAGCAGCGAGTTCGCGATCAGGACCCGGGGCGCATTCTCATGGGTGCGAAAGACACCCACGGGCTTACCGGACTGAACCAGCAGCGTCTCGTCGTTGTCGAGCCGCCGGAGAGTCGCGACGATCGCCTCGAAGCACTCCCAGTTGCGCGCGGCCTTGCCGGAGCCGCCATAGACCACGAGCTGGTCGGGAATCTCCGCAACCTCGGGATCCAGGTTGTTCATCAGCATACGCATCGCCGCCTCCTGCTGCCAACCTTTGCAGGAGATGAGGCGCCCGCGCGGGGCGTGGATGGTGCGGGGTTTAGCGGCTGGCTCGGTCATGGCGTGATTCTATCGCCGCCTTGATGTTGTCATTCTGAGCGCAGCGCCGGCCCTCAGCCTGTCCTGAGGCTCTGCGAAGGAAGCGAAGCGAAGGGAAGAATCCCTACGAGCGGTCCTTCCTTCCGCGGCCGTCCCAGCCTACGGGATCCTTCGCTTCGCTCAGGATGACAATGAGGGACCTACTCCAGGCCCTCGATGTGGGGCTCGACGCCACGGCGCAGGAACTCCTCGCAGGCGGCCAGGTCGTCGGCCATGACCCGGTCCTCGGTCCAGTGCGCCACGACCCGCCGCACATCGGCGTGGAGTGCCTCGAGATGAGGACTGGTCTTCATCGGCTGCCGGAAGTCGATGCCCTGGCACGCGGCCGCCAGCTCGACTGCCAGAATGCGGCGGGCGTTGTCGAGCACCTGATCCATCTTGAGGCTGGCACCCATGCCCATCGAGACATGGTCCTCCTGGCCCGCCGAGGTCGTCATGCTGTCGACCGAGGCGGGAAAGCAGAGGGTCTTGTTCTCGCTGGCGAGAGCGGCCGCGGTGACGTGAGCGATCATGAAGCCCGAGTTCAGGCCCGGCTCGTCGACTAGGAAGGCGGGTAGATCAGAGAACTTCGGGTCGGTGAGCTGTTCGATGCGCCGCTCGCTGATCGAACCTATCTCGGCAATCGCGACGCACAGGAAGTCCGCGGCCATCGCTATCGGCTCTCCGTGGAAATTGCCACCTGACACCACGGCGTCGCCCCCTTCTTCGTCGGGAAAGATGAGCGGATTGTCGGTGACCGAGTTCATCTCGATCTCTAGCTTGCGCTCGACGTCGGCGAGAACGTCCCGGGCGGCGCCGTGGACCTGCGGCATGCAGCGAAAGCTGTACGGATCCTGTACCCGGGTGTCGTCGATCCGGTGCGACTCGCGAATCTCCGAGCCTTGGAACACCTTCCACAGATTCCGGGCACTGGCCTGCTGGCCCGGGTGGGGTCGCAGCCCGTGCAAGCGCTCGTCGAAGCCCGTGTCCGTGCCGCGTATCGCGTCCGTCGAGAGGGCTCCGATGAGATCGGCGATCTTGGTCAGTCGCCGGGCGGCCAAGGCTCCGCGCGCCAGGACCGCGGTCATGGCCTGGGTACCGTTGATGAGCGCCAGCCCTTCCTTGGCCTCGAGCTCCATGGGCTCGAGCTCCACGGCAGCCAGCGCTTCGGAGGCCCTGGTGCGCGTACCCTCGAGCGAGATCCAGCCCTCGCCGATGACCGGCAGGGCGAGATGCGCCAAGGGAGCGAGGTCCCCCGACGCGCCGACGGACCCCCGGCTCGGCACGATCGGCAGCAGATTCCTGTTCAACAGCTCCAGCAGCCGATCGATGATCGCCGGCCGGACGCCCGAATGGCCCTGTGCGAGCGTGTTGGCGCGCAGCAGGAGCATTCCCCGCACCGTTGCCGGGCGAAGAGGCGGACCGGCCCCCGCGGCATGGCTCAGAAGCAGGCGCTTTTGAAGATCCGCGAGATGATCATCCGGGATCCTGCGGTCGGAGAGCAGCCCGAAGCCGGTGTTGACGCCGTAGACCGGCTCGTGCCGGGCGACCAGACGTTCGATCGCGCGTCGTCCCTCGGCCACGCGGGCTCGAGCGTCGCTCGACAGAGCCACCGGTTCCCGGTTTTCGGAGACGCTGGCGTAACTCTCCAGGGTCAGACCGTGACCAGAGATCTCTAGCATCGAATGGGCGCCGGCCGAGTTCCCGACCCGAAGCCGTGCTAGAACTCCACCGCGGGCGCTTCTTCGGCGCCCGGCTGGGACGCGAAGTAGCTCTTCGCCTCGAACGGCCAGCCCAGCATGCTGATGAACCAGGCTGCCGGCACCCGGCGGATGCGGGTGTTGAACGCCCGCGCGGCCTCGTTGAATCGATTCCTCTCCACCGAGATTCGATTCTCGGTGCCTTCGAGCTGAACCATGAGGTCTTGAAACGCTGCGACCGCGCGCAGTTCAGGATATCGCTCCACCACCACCAGCAATCGGCCGAGCGCCGATGACAGGCCGTCTTGCGCCTGCTGGAACTGGGAGAACGCCGCCGGGTTGTTGAGCAGATCCGGCGACGCCTCGATGCCGACCCGGGTCGCCTTGGAGCGGGCTTCGATGACCTGATTGAGGGTCTCCTGCTCGAACTCGGCGGCGCCCTTTACCGTCGTGACCAGGTTCGGAATCAGATCGGCCCGCCGTTGGTACGCGGTCTCGACCTGGGCCCAGGCCGTGGTGACCGCCTCCTCGGCGCCGACGAGACCGTTGTAGGAGCCGTAGACCCAGAAAGCCACGATTCCGACGAGTAGCAAGACAACCAGCAGACAGCCGACAGCGAATTTCATCCCCAGGTCCTTTCTACGTTGAGCCTCGATTCTACGAGAAAGCAAGAGTATCTCGACTCCGATCGCCAGAAATCCCGCGGCGTCCGCGTCTTCATTCGACAGGATGCTCGCCCGCGCGACAGCAGCGACCCCCTGGGGAATCGAGGCCAGGCCGGTCGACGTCGAGGTCGATGTCCAGAACGGCTTGCCGCAGATGCAGATCGTCGGCTTGCCGGACACGGCGGTACGCGAGAGCCGCGAGAGGGTGCGGGCCGCGATTCGCAACTGCGGCTTCCCCCTGCCGCCCAGGTCGGTGGTCATCAATCTGGCGCCGGCCGACATCCGCAAGGCCGGCAATCATCTGGATCTGGCGATCGCACTCGGTCTTCTCACCGCGTTCGACCAGCTGCCGAGCGAATGCCTCGAAGGGCGCCTGTTCTGCGGCGAGTTGGGCCTCGACGGAGGGCTGCGCCCGATACGCGGCGGCCTCGCGATTGCCGATCTGGGGCGAAGCCTCGACGCTCGCGAGCTGATTCTCCCGGTCGAGAACGCGGGCGAGGCCGCTGCCTTGGACGCGCTTCCCGTGGTCGGCGTGGACTCCCTGGCTCAGACGCTCGAGCACCTTCTGAACGTGAACCGGCTAAAGCCGATCACGGGCGGCAACGGCTTCTCGTCGATGGGTCCGCCCATAGACGGGTCCGTCCTCGACATCTCGGAAGTCCGGGGCCAGGAGACCGCGAAGCGGTGCCTCGAGATCGCCGCCGCCGGCGGCCACAACTTGCTCTTTCTGGGGCCGCCGGGCTCCGGCAAGACCATGCTCGCGCGGTGCCTTCCGGGTCTGCTGCCGCCACTCTCGCGCATCGAGGCCACCGAGCTCACCAAGATCATCTCGCTGGTCTCGGACCGGCCACCGTCGGGGCTCGTGTCGCGTCGGCCGTTTCGCAGTCCCCACACCGGTACCTCGACCGCGGCGATGATCGGTGGCGGCACGATCCCGAAACCGGGCGAAGTGAGTCTGGCTCATACTGGAGTTCTCTTTCTCGACGAGCTCCCCGAGTTCGGCCGTGACGCCCTCGAAGCCCTCCGGCAGCCCCTCGAAGAGGGCACGGTGACCGTGGTCCGCATGCGGGCGCGCCTGAGCTTTCCGGCTCGCTTCGCGCTTCTCGCTGCCATGAATCCCTGCCCCTGCGGGCATCACGGCGATCGCCGGAACGACTGCTACTGCACGCCGCTTCAGATCGACAACTACAGGCGCCGCGTATCGGGCCCTCTCCTCGACCGGATCGACCTGCACGTCGAAGTCCCGGCAGTCGAGCTCAAGGATCTTCGCTCGCCCGGAGGCGAGACTTCCGAGACGGTCGCAGCTCGCGTCGTCGAGGCCCGGAGGCGCCAGCGGCAACGCCTCGAGAGCGGCCTCGCAGTCCCCTGCAACGCCGCCATGCGAAATGCCGAGCTGCGCAGGCACTGCGCACTCAGCGCATCGGCTCAGAAGCTCCTCGACGACGCCTTCGAAAAGCTCGGCCTCTCCGCCCGCGCTCTGACTCGCCTGCTCAAGGTCGCCCGGACCATCGTCGACCTCTCGGGCGGCGACGAGATCGGCCCAGCGCACATCGCGGAGGCGATTCAGTACCGGAGTCTGGATCGGAGACTGTGTTCGTGACCGACCGCGGACCGCCGAACCTTCACGCCGACATAGCGCGGAGACTCATCTTGCCTGATGCTGGAAGATCTCTCCCACGATTCGCTCAGGAAGGATGTCGTCAAACAAGTGCGCCGAGCCGGGCAGCGCTTCAGGCCGACTCTCGATCCAACCGGGCCAAATCTGAGACGAGCGGTCGAACACCTGAGTCGCCACCGGCGCAGCATGCGCGACGCCCCTTTCGCCCGAAGCCGAGCCCAGAAACGATCCGGGAAGCCGACCGATCCAGTATCGGAGCCTGGATCGGCGGCTGACGGGCTGAGGAGCGGCCTGCCATGCGAGGCTCGTCGCCTCGTCTCGAGGAATCTGCTCGAAGCCGCTCTTGGCCAGGTCGCCGGTAGCATCATGTCGGACTCAGCAGCAAGGCTGCTCAACGGCTAAACAAAAACACCAACCACCGGGTCTAAGTAGCCATGACGACCGATCTCGTGCCACTCGTCCCGGTCTTAGCGCTCCTTTCGAGTGTAAGGCGGCAGGCGTGAACGGAATCGAAGTCACTGCAATAACGGGCGATGCCGCCTTCGCGGTCGATTCAGATGGCAAGATCATCGCCTGGAACGAAGCTGCTGAGCGCTCCCTCGGCTACCAAAGCTCCGAGGTCGTCGGCCTGCGTTGCTGGAGGGTGCTCAAATGCCGCAACCTGTCCTCGAATCTCAACTGTGACAAGAGCTGTCCCGTACGAAACGGGGCGTTTCAAGGTGAACCCATCAACCGAGCGCAAATGCTCTTCGGCCTGATCAGTCGAGCGCAGATGTCATTCCGCAACGCCTCGGGCGAAACGACTCAGGTCACCACGTCCACCTTTATGGTGCAAGGAGAAGCGGGAAGAAGAGAAGTCATCCACCTTCTCCAATGTCTGTCGGCTGGTGACGAGAAGACCGTTTCAAGCCGAACAAACGGTGGCGGAGCGGTGGCTGTCTGTCCAATGCCGCGACAAAGCCCCACAACGTAACGGCCAGCGCGACCAGCAGCGTGCTCGCCGAGATGCCGGTTGTCCAGGCACCGGTGGCATACGTCATCGGCAGGCTGCTCAGCAGCCAGGCGATGATAGTCGCGGTGACGGTAGCCAGGAATCCGAAGCGGATGACGACGGTCAACCAGAGGGCACTCGAGACCGCCGCCGCGATCACCGCCGCCGCGGGGTGGCCATCGGACGGGAGCGTTAGGAGGGTGAGCAGTAGCAAGGCCGTGGTTCTCGACAGCCAAGCCTGCCTGAGGACCAAGCGCAGCAGAGCGAGGCCGATCACGCCGAACAAAGCGACGATCATCGCGTGCACCACTGTGAAGATCCCCATCGCGAGGGCTCGCGCGGCGCCACCGAGGCTCTCGCAAAGGATCTGGACGTTGTTCTGGCCGATCTGCCAGAGCAAAGGGCTCTGACTGCCCGGTCTGGGAGTCGAAAGCCCCAGCCAGCCGGGCACGGCAAGGTAGAGCTGAGCCCAGAGAAGGGCCGCGAGACCGAAGACGACGCCAATGAGAAGATCACGTCCCACCAGGGCGTCGCGAAAATGGCCGTACAGCAGGCGAACCCACGAGGCCGCGCGCTCGGGCCACAAGGAGCGAACCGTGGGCTCCAGCGCGACGTAGAGGATCCAGACGAGCGCCGCCGCAAGAAGGGAGCGGGCCAGGCCGGCTTGCAGGAGCTCGATGTCGGCCGAGACCGGAAGGTGACTCGATCCGAGCAGCCAGACGAGAATGCGGGCGATGAACACGACCATCGCAACGCGGAAAGCCGCGGGTCGGTCGGCTGTCCGGCGGCGCAGGTTTCTACGAGCGAACTGTACGGCGGCAATCAGACCGGCACAAAACCAGAGAGCAAGAAGCATTCGGCCGATTGCCGTAGCGGCCCGCCAAGGTCTTTTGATGAGCACCGTGTCGGAGGCGGGCGCCACACCGGCAAAGACTCTGAAGCCCACAGGCAGTCCCTGGAAGGTAGCCGCTTCGACACGAATCGGCAGGTCGTCCCGGTCCGGGTGGAAACCGAGCCACGCGCGGCGCCGGTCGGCGAAGGTGACAGGGGTCCAGGCCGGCGGGACCTGGCGGAACTCTGTGGAATCTAGTCCGCTCACGGTGAAGAGCGCTTCCCAATCGGGTGCGACGTCGGGTGCCCCACCGGACCGGTTGTCGGATCTCGGCGGCAACGCGTCCAGGCGGAGAAGACGGCCTTTCGAGTCCAAATGAACACCCACAGTGCCGGCACTCCGCGCAGGCGGATCGTCGTAGCTCGAGAAGGGACTCGCGAGGCCGATCGGGATCAGTCGTTCCGGACTCTGCCTGTACCAGAAGCGAACGGGGGCCAGCTGGGTCAGAGCGCCGGAATCCGAGGCGCTCGGGTGCGAGGCATCAGGAGGCTCGAAGGCATATCCGTGCTGTGAGCCTTTCAGCGGCGAGTCGAAGCCGAGCTGGCGGAGGGTGTCGCGCGCCCGGCTAGCGAGAACGACGGGCGGCTCGCCCTCGGCAACTTCCTGACTGGGCTGTACCGCGGAGCCGAGAATCGCCACGAGCGGGAGCGCCAGCAGGGCCACGGCGAGAAGGCCCCAGGCGGTGGGCCGGTGGAGCCTAGACTGCGGGGCGACCAGGAGCGTCTCCGGTGCGACGATCCGACGCTGCTTCGCGGTCGCGGCCATCTCCGGACTCGGAGGCAGAGCAGCCGCGAGATCCACGGCGGATTCGAACCGATCTTCGGCCGTCGGAGCGAGTCCACGGACGACTGCCTTTCGGATCGCGGGATCGATCCGCTCCGGATCGGGCAGGGCAAGCGCGCCGGTCTTCTGAAGTTGAAGCCTGTCGTCGTCGGACTCCGCCTCGAACGGCAGCCGCCCCGTGAAGAGCTCGTAGAGCACCAGGCACAGCGAATAAAGGTCACTCTTTGGCGTCGGAGGCTCACCGGCGTGTATTTCGGGCGCGATGTAGGCAGGTGTACCGGACCTTCGGTCTGTCACCCCCCCCGCGTACGAGGCGATGCCGAAGTCGGTGATCACAGCCCGTCCGCTGCTGTTGAGCATAACGTTCTCGGGCTTGAGGTCGCGGTGCAGGATGCGCTGGTCGTGAATGGCCGCGAGCCCCGCGCACAGGTCGTGAGCGATTCGGAGCTTCTCCTCGTTCGAGAGAGCGCCGATGTTACGGCTCAGGATTCGGCGCAGGGAGTCTCCGTCGATGAACTCCATCGAGACGAAGACGTCCTTGCCGTGCTGTCCGAGCTCGTGAACTCGACATACGTTGGGGTGGGAGACGCTCTGGGCCATCTCCACCTCGCCGACCAGGCGCCAGCTCCACGATGGGTCGGCCGACGAGGTCAACGGGAACTTGAGCGCGACGTATCGGCCGATGCGCGTGTCGTCGGCCCGGTACACCTCGCTCATGCCACCGCCTCCGAGTCGGGTCACGATGCGGTACCGGTCTCCGATCAGCTTACCGGGAGTCAGACGCAGCGGTGAGCGCCGGGCCGAGTCCCCCGCCGCGGCCTGGGAATCGTCGGACTCAGCCATGCAGGCTCAGCCGTGCGGTGTGTTCACACCGAGCGACGGCGGACCGTCCGTCGGACGGCACACCTAGCTCCGCGGCACGAGAACCTGAACCTCGGATCCGCAGCCCTCCGTCTGGCAGACGTAGGTGTAGCTCGACCGTGTCTCCTCGTCAGTCGCGGCCTGCCGCGTCATATAACCTCCACACGAAGTGCACTTGAGTTGGATGGGTTCGATACTCAGGGCGTCATCGGGGTGCAGTTCTGTCTCTTGTCCGGGCATCTTCTCCTCCTTTGGGTTTCGTTGCGCGTCGGCCCGGCGGGCCTCGCTTTTCACTACAGCATTCATCATAGAAAGACTCTCGCTCCCGGCGGTGTGTTTAGCCTGCCTCAACGCCACTCACCCTGAAGCACGAAACCGGCCCAGTAGTAAGGCGCTTGCCATCCAGGGGTCTCGCGAATACTCATCTGGGCTCGTCGAAGCGCCTCAGCTGGTCGGAGCCGATCTTCAAGGAGGTGTCGATAGAAGCGGAGCATCAGCTCGGCGGTGGCGCGATCGTCGACGCGCCAAGCGCTCACCAGCACCCGCTCGACCCCTGCTTGTAGGAAGGCGTGAGTCAGGCCGACGAGGCCTTCGCCACGAATCTCGGTCCCAAGGGCGGTCTCGCAGGCGCTCAGGACGACCAGCTCGGCCGGGAGGTCCAAGTCGTACACCTCGTGAGCGTAGACAACTCCCTCACGGGGCCGCCCGCGTTCGTCGAAGGTCGAGAAAACGAGGCGCGAAAGCTCCGGACGCTCGGCCTCGAGCTCGCCGTGCGTGGCGATGTGAATGATTCGGTAACGGCCGAGATCAGGGCTCATGGCTGCTTCGCGGGTAGCGGCGAAGCCGAGCGCCATCGAACTCGCTGCGGGATCGGCAAGCTCGAAGATCCCTTCGGCCTCGCGGCGCGAGTACAGCAGCCTCTTCATCGCTGGGTGGGCCTCGGCCGGCGTGCTGTCGGTGGGCTGCTCGAGCACAGAGTCGAGGCGAGGATCCGAGGCGTCGAAGACTGGATCCGCGAGCACTGCCAGCAGGCCGGGCGCGTGCTCTCGTCCGATTGTTACTTCACGCAGCGCGGCCAGCGCCGATGCGGACGGCAGGCTGATGATCGCGTGCTCGGCCAGCAGCGGGATCTTGTTCGAAGTACCGGGGGCCAAGGTGCTCGCTGCCGGGACTGGAAGCGCGCCGATCGGGATGTACCGGAGCGCGCCATCGGTAACCATCAGCAGCCTCTGGTGCCGTGAGATCTCATCGGCGACGGGGCCGAGGAGAAGATTCCCGAGATCCTCGAGCGTGAGCTCGGTCTGCCCGCGAAACTCCCTTCTGCCGCTCTGCTTCAGGAGACCGTAGAGCCGGCCGGCCAGATCCTCGATCTCTGATCGAGCCGGAAGCTCGAATGTGGTCATGGATCGAGACGTGACCGCCCAGAGATGGCTGCGCTCCGGCCCGAGTCGGATCTCGAGGAGCAGCGTGTCGCCGTCGAGAATGTCTTCCTGGATCTGCTCGAGGCTGAGGATCGAGGGCTCGACGAGGCGGGCGTAGCGAGGGCTTTGGGCCCGGATCCGGGCCTGAAGCGAGTGGTACGTCCGAAGTGTCTCGTCCAGCCGCATTTCCAGGGCCTCGGTCCTGGCGGCGGTTCTGGGGCTCGCATGCATCGCCAGGCGTTGACGTTCGAGAGAGGCCAGCTGCTGCTCGATTTCGCGCTCTCTCTCCAGCAGCTCAGTCGGCAAGTCTCGTCGGAGGAGATCTCGGTTGCTGACCAAGAGGTCCACCAGGGCTCGAGCCAGCGATCGTTCATTGGCTTCGAGAGCTCGCGCGTCGAAGCCGGCACCCGGATTCGTGCGATGCAAGTCCATCAGCAAGTCGATGTAGTCGTCGTAGTCGCTCTGCCGCTGCGCTAGGTATCGACTGCTCAGGTCGAAGACCTCGGCCCGGGTGCGGACGCCTTCGACGCGCTCGAGAGCCGTCTCCATCAACTCCAGCCCCTTCTCTGGCCGATCACGCTCGCGCTCGGCCGCAGCCAGGGCGAAGAGCGCCTCGATCTCACCATGCACGTCGTGCACCCTCCGAAAGAGCCTCAGAGCCCGGTCTAGCTTTTCCACGGTCTCGTCCAGCAGGCCTTGCGTACTGGAGAGCCTCGCGATGGCCGTGAGCGCCATGGCCTCGTCTCTGGGCGCCTCGAGCTGCGTGAAGAGGGCGAGGGCTTGTTGATTGAGATCCAGAGCCCGGCGCGCGTCGCCCAGGGCCTCGTGGGCCGAGGCGAGAGCGACCATGGTCACCGCCCGGCCTCGATCGCTGCCGACTTCGAGGCGAAGCTCGTGGGCTCTCGACAGGATGCTCAGCGCCTCCGCCGGTTCACCGTGCCGCTCGCGGATTCGGCCGATCGCCGTCAACGCGATGGCCTGCAGCGGGCGATCGTCGATCTCCTCGGCGATCGCCAGGGCGCCCTCGAGATCGACCAGGGCCTGATCCGGTTTGCCCAGGGTCTCGTAGAAGCGGCCACGATTGTTGAGGGCCCTTCCCTCGAGCAGGCGCGCGCCGGCCTCGCGTAGCACGTCGAGGGACTGGTCGTAGAACGCCAGCGCGTCCTGGAGGTTTCCCAGGTAGCGGGAGGCCATGCCGAGATTGCTCAGGGTAGAGGCCTCGCCTTGCCGATCCCCGAGCTCGCGCTTGAGCGGGAGGGCCCGGCGCCAGCTCTCGACGGCTAGTTCCATCTCGCCGAGCTCGTGGTGCATGCGACCGATGTTGTTGAGAATGCTCGACTGACGCCTCGAGGTGGGTTGGTGCTCCAGGATCTTCAGGGCCAGGCTGTAGTAGTCGAGCGCAGCGCGTTTCTCCTCGAGACACTTGCGATGGACCCAGCCGAGCTGCTGGAAAACCTCGGCCTCTCTAGCTCGGTCCCCCAGATCCTGCACGAGCTCGAGTGCCGCGAGGTAGCGTGGTACGGCGCTTCGACAGCTCTCCTTATGCAGGCTCTCGGCAAGATGTTCCGCCTCGGCGAAGCTCGTTTCGGCGGCCGCGGGCCTCCTGTCTGCGGGAGTCGCCGGTCGGGCGGCGTCGATGTTCAATCGATAACTGGAATCCGCCGCGCTCGTCGCCAAGCCAATGAGGTCGAGAGAGTACGTCGCGTCCGCCTCCGAAAAGAGCACAGCGTGTTCCACGCCCTTACCTCCGAGCGCACGGTTGAGTCGAAGCGCCGGTCGACCGTCGCCGCTGAAGACCGCCACCTCGAGATCGACGCCTCGTTGCTCGATCGAAAACTCGACGACGCTTCCTGCCTCGACAGGCAGAAGATAACGGTGGACTTCGGTCCTTTTCAGCGAACGGACGAAAGCGGTGCCCGGATACGGCTCGAGCGTTGCCTGGGGCTCTATCTCGTCACTCGCCCTGATCGTCGACTCCTCGACCGTGGGTGGACCGGCGCCAGCGACTCGATCGGGCTCGCGATGACATCCGACCAGCACGGTGCAGAGAACGACCCAGATCCGCAGCGCCCTGGTGCTGGGCGGCCATGGCGATGGCGACTGTTTCGCTGCTCGTGCGCTCACTGCCGAAGTCGGTGCCCCTCCGAGCCTAGTCGTGGTCGGAGCCGTCCGCCGAGCGAAGCACGCTCAGAGGATAGGTCTCGATCCGCTCTCTGGTCTCTCCGTCGACCGCAAGAAGGTGGATGAGTAGGTCGCCGCCGTCAAAGAGCCGAGTCGGCAAGCCGAGACGGAACGTCCCGTGTTCGCTGATCCGCACGGCGCCGTTCCAGACTGTCCGACCGTTACCGTCCTCGATCTCCACTTCGAACCGGGTGACTTCTGGTGGTTCAGGCAGGGCGAGGATGGCCGTCAGGTAAGCGGCGCCGGGCGGGATCACGAGCGGAGTTGGCGCATCTGACGGCCCACGCTCCGCCGACGCCGGGTAGAGGTCTACGATCGGCACGTCGGCCTGCGGAAGAGAGAGCCTGGCGACCTCGAAACGTAGCCCGGAGGCCGTCTTTCTCTCGAGGAGCGCCCAGCTGGAGAGGCCAACTGCCAAGATCGCGATCGAGGCGGCCAGCAGCCAACCAGCCGGTCTCGAGGGTCCCCGCAGCCGGGACCAGAGGGAGCGCCAACCGGCTGCTGCCTCGAAGCTGCTCGGGGCATCAGGGGGCGCTCCTGCGGCAGTGACGAACGTGTTCAGGTCGAGGAGAAGCTCGACACACTCAGAGCACCTCAAGAAATGCTCTTGGAGGTCCGGGGCCCGCTCTTCCGAGAGCTGTCCGAGCTGGTAGGCGATGAGCTCGTCGATATCCGGATGGCCTGGTCCCGCCGGTTGCACCTCTGGCTCCACCGCCTCGGCGATCTCGCGCCGAAACTCTTCGGTCAGATCACTCATGAATCACCTTTTGGCACGCTGGGCACTTCCGCAGCGAGGGTTTCCAGTTGGCGACGCGCTTGCGCCAGATGGGCCTTCACTGTACCGATTGAGAGTTGCATCACACCCGCGATCTGGTCATAGGAGAGTTCTCGATAGGCCCACAGGACGATACACCTGCGCCTCTGGGTCGGTAGATTCGCGACCGCCTCGCGCAAGATGCGGCGACGTTCCGCCAGGAGCACCGAAGAGTAGGCGCCGACTTCGTCTGATCGCGGGCCGGCGACGTGGGTCGTTCGTATTCGTTCGAGATCGGTCTCTTCCAAGGGAGTCGGATTCATTCCGGTGGCCTTTTTCGCGCGATGGCTGCGAAGAACGTTCCAGGCGATCCGAAAGAGCCAAGCGCCGAAGGGCGCATCGCCTCGATATGTCTTCACTCCTTTATAGACTCGTAAGAAGGTCTCTTGGGTTAGGTCAAGGCATTCGTCCGTAGCAGAAACGCGCCGAGCGAAGAATCCTCGAACCGGGGAGTAGTAGGTTTCGTACAGGACGCGGAAACTCTCCTCGGACCTCTTGCCGTTCTTCAGCTCCCGGATCGCTCGGGTCACGGTTTCCGGGTCGCTAGGCGCAGCCGCACCGTCGGTCACGGATTCTGCCTCCTGAACCTTCGCACCTGGGGAGACCGAAAGGCCTCTCGGAGCGGGGCCATTGACCACGTCAGACAAGCTCTGGATTCCTACGCTGGAACTGCGTTTCTACGGCGGAGGATAGCACGCATTTCAAGCCCGGCGGCGCTCGCACGGCCATCAGCAAGGCTCTTGTCCCAAGCTGCTAGCGACCTGTGCTCACTAAACAATCCGTTTCCGACCGAAGTCTGGGTTATGCGATGGCTCGGCAATCCCTGCCGCCACATCTCAAACACTCCAAAAGGAGGATGACGCAAATGAAACAGAAATCACTCGCAAGGCTGCTCGTGCTGGCGATGGCTACGCTTCCGATCGCGAGCTCCGCGCTCGCCGACTCGCAAGGCGGGAGCTTCGAGCTCTACGGCGGTCTCTTTGCACCGGAAGACGAAGAAGAGACCACCTACGGCCTGCGGGCGGGCTACCGCAAGTCCGAGAGCCTCGGGTTCGAGCTTTCGCTTGGCGAAGTGGACCTCCCCTTCGAGTTCGAGCTGAGACTGGTCGACCTTTCAATTCAACGGTTTCTGAGCCCCGGTGGCGAGTCGGAATGGGTCGTGTCTGTCGGAGGTGGCTGGGCCTTCATCGACGCCGGCCCACTCGGTAACGCCGACTCGGCTTCCGCGCATCTCGGCCTGGGGTGGATCGCCAATCTCTCGGACTCCGTCTATCTCCGAACCGAGGTCCGCGATCGATGGTTCGAAGACGGCGGCGACACGGAGCTGGAAGCCACGCTGGCGTTGGGCTTCGTCTTCGGCGGCTAGAGCTGCCCAAAACCCGGGCGAGGATGACGGTAGGAACGCCCCTGATGTCTGGGAGCCTCCTCCAGTTTCCACTCGGGCAGCGGAGCCCTCGGAAGCCTCGGACCTTCGCTGATCGATCCCGCATAAACAACGGTCGGACCGGAAGAGTCTATCGAGGTGAATCGGCTCCCAGTGCAGGAGGGAAGAGCAATGAAGAGACTCAGGAATCACGAATTCGCTGGCCGAAGCAGAATCAGCATGCGCCGATCCGCTGCACACGCTGTTCTTGCCTTAGTTCTCTGTTCCGCGGTGTTTGGTGCTGAGCCTCCCGTGGCGGTGTCGCCCGGCCATGTCTCCAGAATCGTCGCCGTGGAGGGCCGCTGCCCGACATTCAGTTGGGGTGCTGTCCCCGGAGCCACGGGCTACGAGCTGGTGGTGTATCGCGTGAGCGAAGAAGGCGAGGAAGCGGAGGCGGTGCTCAGCCAGCCCATCACGGGCTCCGCCTTGGGCTGGACGCCGGCTTTGAACCACTGCCTCGAGCGAGGCAGGCGCTACGCCTGGAGCGTACGGGCGGTGGGTCGCGAGGAGGCCTCGGACTGGTCGCCGCCGTCCTTTTTTCGGGTCGCATCCGGACCTAGCGCGGCGGAGCTCGAGGAGGCGCTTGGGGTGGTGCGAGAGTATCTTGCCGCAAAGGACCACGGAGCGACATCGGCCAAAACCGGAACCCAGCGCGAATCGCCCGGCGAGACAAACGGCCGGATGGCTACAGAAGGAAGTCCGGCACCCTTGGCCCCTCCGCCGGGCACGCAGCTCAGCGTCGACGGCAACGTGAACGCGACCTCGTACAGCGGCGACGGTGCCATGTTGACCAACCTCGACCCAGCGAACCTATCCGCAGGGACTGCAGGTATCAACATCACGGGGACCGCCTCCGGCCTGACTGGAACGGTGGCGATCACGCAGGGCGGCACCGGCGCAACGACGGCTCCTGACGCGATCATCAACCTAGGCGCCGCAACGACGACCCAGTTGGCGGCCCATGTTGCCTCGGCAGATCACGACGGCCGTTACTACACCGAAACTGAGATGGTAACCGCCTCCGGAGGAGCGGCATTGCACTGGGACAACCTGACCGCCGTGCCTCCGGGGTTCGCCGACGGTGCAGACGCCGATACGACCTACACTGCCGGTCCCGGTCTGGTCTTGAACGGTACCCAGTTCAGTTCGGGAAGCGCCAGTTTCACACCGCAAGCGAAGACCATCAACACTCCTGACTCGGCCGGGCGGGTCGGCTTCGACAGCTCCGTGGCCGTGGGTTCCGATGGTCTGCCGCTGATCAGCTACATCGACTTCACCGTCGCCGGTCAGCTCAAGGTCGCGCACTGCGACGACCTCCGTTGCTCCTCAGCCACCCGCACGTCTGTGGATGACGCCTCTGGGCCGACGTCGTTGACGATCGGCGCCGACGGTCTCGGGCTCATCAGCTATCACTCCGGAGGACAGCTCAAAGTCGCACACTGCACGGATCTGTCATGCACGAGCGCCACCCTCTCAGTCCTGGATACCGGGAATGTGGGAAGCCGCAGCTCGATCACGATCGGCGTGGACGGCAAAGGACTGATCAGCTACTACGATCTGGGCAGCGGCGGCCACCTGAAGGTAGCGCACTGCAACAATATCGCCTGCACCAGCGCAGGACTGACGACACTTGATGCTGGCGGCGCGGTCGGAACGCGGAGCTCAATCGCGATAGGCACCGACGGGCTCGGCCTGATCAGTTACCAGGATAGCTCCGGAGGTCTTCCCGGGAATGGGAAGCTGAAAGTAGCTCACTGCAACAACATCGCCTGCACTAGCGCGACCCTGAGTATCCTGGACACGCCCGAACTGATGAGAGGCAACTCGCTGACGATCGGCTCTGACGGCCTGGGCCTGATCGCCTACGCGGGCGGGCCGATCTTTGGCCCCGAACCGCTCAAGGTAGCCCACTGCAACGACGTCGCCTGCACCAGCGCAGGCCTGACAACGTTGAACGCCCTCACCAGTGACGCCATCTCGATCAGCATGGGCTCCGATGCTCTTGGATTGATCCTGTACATGAACGGTAGTATCTTACGGGTGGCGCACTGCAACAACGTTGCCTGCACGAGTGTCGCTCACGAAGACATCGCCAACGACTCTTGGGGAGTCACCGGTAGAGCGTCCGTCGCCACCGGCAGTGACGGTCTTCCGATCATCACCTACGTGACATCGACTCCCACCGAGGATCTGGCGGTTGTCCACTGCCCGAACGCCTTCTGCATTGACTACTTCCGGCGGAGATAGCTCTGACCTCGAGCTCGGCCTCTCCGCCCGCGCTCTGACTCGCCTGCTCAAGGTCGCCCGGACCATCGTCGACCTCTCGGGCGGCGACGAGATCGGCCCGGCGCACATCGCCGAGGCGATCCAGTACCGGAGCTTGGACCGGAGGTTGTCTCAATGAGGACCGGCACAAATGGCCAGGCTAGCTCGTGTCGTCGTTCCCCGCCAGATGACGGTCAAACTCAGGCCTCGGTTTCAGCGGCCGACGTTGTGCCCGTTCAGCCGCCCCCCGCAACCGTCTTCCCGCAAAGACCCATCCGTGCTTCCGTCCACTGCAACTCGAAGTCCGCCGCCGGCAGCGGCTCGCTGAAAAAGAACCCCTGGCCGAATTCGCAACCGTGCTCACGCAGAAAATGAAGCTGCGCTTCGGTCTCTATACCCTAGCCCACGACCTGTATTCCGAGGCTCTGCGCCAGAACGATCATGCCGCCAACGAGCGCCGCGCTGCCTCGGTCTTTCTCCAACCCCCACACGAAGGTGGGATCGATCTTCAATATGTCAGGGTCGAAGCATTGAAGGTAGCTCAACGAAGAATGGCCGGTTCCGAAATCGTCA